>DAIEHR010000023.1 GCA_027353465.1 Acetobacteraceae bacterium
GTCAGCATCGGCATCCACTGCGCCATCCACTCGGCGCGGACCTGGTTGATCTCGGCCACCACGGCGGACGGATCGCGGTTCGCCTTGATGCTCTGCCGCAGTTCGGCGATCAGCGCCTTCAGCGTCAGCTTGGCATCGCCGACCAGTCCAACCGAACTGACAATATCCTTGTTCAGATGATTTGGGTCCAGCGTGGCGTGGATGAACGTCTTTCCCTTGGGGAACTTGATCCCGAAATTCGTCTCGGTGAACGAACAGCCGATGCCGATGATCACGTCGGCATTCTGCACGAAATGATGCACCGGCTTCGGCACCGCGTTGCCGCCAGACCCCAGCGACAGCGGATGAGTCTCGGGGAAGGAGCTTTTGCCGCCCAGGCTGGTGGTGACCGGAGCGCCCAGCATTTCGGCGAATGCGCGCAGTTCTGGCCATGCTTCGGCCCACTGCACGCCGGTGCCGGCATAGATCACAGGGCGCTTGGCCCCCAGGATCGCGGCCGCGGCCTTGCGGACATCCACCGGGTCGGGCCCATATTTCGCCACGCTGACCGGTGTGTAGTCCAGATCGCCAATTTCCTCGTTCCAGATATCGGTCGGCACTTCCACGATTGCCGGCCCGCTGCGTCCATTCCGAATGTGGCTCATCGCGCGGCGCATGATGTTGGACACTTCGGCGGGCAGATTCACCGGTTCCGCCGACTTGGAAATCCCGCGCATTTCTCGTGAGGAGTTGTAGTTCGGGTCGATATGGGCAATTCGGCGTGGGTAGCCCTGCGGGATCACCAGCATCGGTACCGACTCGGAATAGGCCTGCGCGACGCCGCCATAGGCGTTCTCGGCCCCCGGACCATGCTGCATGCAGAATGCGCCGATCTTGCGGCCGGAGGTTACGCGGGAAATCGCGTCGGCCATGTGCAGGCCGATTCGCTCCTGCCGCACGATCACCGGACGGATGTCGGCGGCGGCGGCGAATTCCAACAAATGATTGACCGGATAGCCGCAGAGGATTTCGATTCCCTCGCGCTTCATGATCTCGGCGATTGCCTGACCGACCTTCATGCGTTCGTTCCTTCCAAATTATTTTGAATGGCGGTTTGCGGGATTTCCGCCCATCAGCGAACGGTAGGACCCAGCCTGATGTCTGGCAATGCTCGCGGACGCGCGGTCGGCCGCCACCTTGCGCCGGAATATGGTATGCTTCGAACGTCAGCAGCGTGCTACACTATTGGTTGCGTCTAGCTCGCTGGCCAACCACAATGGGTGGGATCGGTGCCCGCCGGCGATTCGGTGGTTCACAGGCTTCTCTGCAAGGAACAGGACAAACATGGACGGGATTATCCGCGTGGCTGACGAACACCCGATCCGGTTTGACCTTCTGACTGAAAATCCCGTTTACAAGCCGTTTCGCTATCCCTGGGCCTATGAGGCGTGGCTGACCCAGCAGCGCGTCCACTGGCTGCCGGAGGAAGTGCCGCTGGCCGACGACGTGAAGGACTGGCATCGCAACCTGACGGATGGGGAGCGTAATCTGCTGACGCAGATTTTTCGCTTCTTCACCCAGGCCGATGTCGAGGTGAACAACTGCTACATGAAGCAGTATAGCCAGGTGTTCAAACCCACCGAAGTGCTCATGATGCTGTCCGCATTCTCGAACATCGAGACGGTGCATATTGCCGCATACAGCCATCTGTTAGACACGATTGGCATGCCAGAGATCGAGTACACCGCCTTCCTTAAATACAAGGAGATGAAGGACAAGTACGACTACATGCACGGCTTCTCGGTCGGAAACCGTTTTGAGATCGCCAAGACGCTGGCTGCCTTCGGCGCGTTTACCGAGGGGCTGCAGCTGTTCGCGTCGTTCGCGATCCTGTTGAATTTCCCGCGATTCGGCAAAATGAAGGGCATGGGTCAGATCGTCACTTGGTCTGTGCGCGACGAAAGCCTGCATTGCCAGTCGATCATCAAACTGTTCCGGACCTTTATTCAGGAAAATCCCGATCTGTGGACGGAGGATCTGCGCCGGGAGATCTACCTGACCTGCGCGACCATCGTCTCGCATGAGGATGCGTTCATCGATCTGGCGTTCGAGCAGGGTGCGATCGAGGGCTTGGCGCCGCGCGAGGTGAAGCAATACATCCGTTTTATCGCCGATCGCCGCTTGATCGAACTGGGCCTGAGCGAGTTGTTCCACGTCGCCAAGAACCCGTTACCCTGGCTGGATGAGATGCTGAACGCGGTGGAGCACGCCAACTTCTTTGAAAATCGGGCAACGGAGTATAGCAAGGCCTCAACCGCGGGGACCTGGGAAGATGCTTTCGGCGATCCCTCGATACCCAGTGGGGGCCAATCCGCACTGTCGATCGTGGGCTGATACCTGCCGTAGTGCTGGCCACTGCCGTCAATCTGAGATAGACAGCGAACTGATTTGGTCATTGTATCATGTCAGGCATGAAAATGCGTCCGCTTTGCTTTTTTATGATATTCACGCTTGCGCTGACGTATTTTTCACGGCCGTTATGTTTCGGTGTGCATCAATGTAAATGTGTCTAGGTTGCCTTGGGCGGTGGAGCGGGATCATCAATGCGGGCGAGAAGAGGGTGCGATTTTGCATCAGTCGGAGGTTTCGATGGTGAGTACCATCTTGTCGGGGGTGGCCGTGAGCCGGACTGAGGAAGAAACCAGCCGAGAGGCCGGAACCGGTAGCGCGCCCCGCTATAGTCGGCGTCTTTCGGACAAGGTTCTGATCGCGTTCCATCACGCCTGCGACCAGGCGGATTTCGAGGTCGCGGAACAACTTCTCCATATTCTGGAAATGATGTTGACCCGTCGCCCGTTGACCCCCGATGGCACGCGCCGGCGCAACATGGAAAGTTTGGTGGCTGCGCATGAACGTTTGTGGCACCTGCGCCATCCGAATTCGGATGGCATGTGAAATCGGAAGAATGACGGGCGGCCCGGTTTTAGTCGTTCAGGGATAGCGGGGCTGCGCCTGCCAGGATCGCTTGTGCCGCATCGGTAAACGAACCGTCTGCCTGATGCAGCACAAGGCCAGGGAGCATGCGCGTCGGGCCGCGCCCCTCTTTGATGCCGCGCAGCAGCACCAGTTTGGCAGGCCGCCCTTGCTTAGGCCACAGCGGGAAGATTGACGAGCAGGGGCTGTCCGACCCTGCCATTGCCATCAGGCAGCTCGGGATCAACCATGGCGGCACGATCAGGGTCAGGCTGCCTCTGCGGCGCAGCAGGCCGCTCATCCGGCTAATCCAGATTTCGATCAGGGCGTTTGACCCCCGCTTGGCCAGCGACCGTCCGGCGTCGGGCGATGCCGATCCGGCCAGCGGGTGATAGGGCGGGTTAGCCATCGCATGGTCGAACGCGCGGGGCAGGGGCGCCGACGCGATGTCGCCTGTGACGATCTCAATGCCGGGGTATCCGTTGCGCCTCGCGTTGTCGCTCGCCAGCGCGGCCATCGCCGGATGCAGTTCCACACCGGTGGCCTGGACGCCCGGAACACGGTAGTTCAGGCACAATAGCCCCGCACCCGCCCCGGTGCCGGCCTCCAGAACATGGTCACCTGTTCGAGCCGGGACGGTGGCGGCGAGCAGGACCGGTTCAATTCCGCTGCGGAAGCCGTCCGCCGGCTGGCGGTAGAGAACGCGGCCGCCAAGCAGGTGTCCGTCGGTTGTCACCATTCCCCGGCATCGCGCAACAGCCGTTCGGCCCTGGGGAAATCGTCGGTGCTGACAGTCAGGCGCCGCTGTATGGCGCCTGCGCTTCCCTCCAGCACGCTGGTATGGCCATCCAGCAGCACCGCTTCGATTCCCGCATCCGCCAGCAAGGCCGTCAAAAACGACAGCCTGATCATATTATTTGAGGTTGCCACGACACGCATGAACGGATCGTGAGCCGGATGTTGGCGGGATGCAACCAGACTTTGGCGGCCGGGTGATAAGGCGCCGCGCCCTGATCCATTGATTCAAAATGGTTATTCGTAATGACGTGACTAAATCGTGGGATCGCGGCCGCGACGGCGGCCCGTGCGCCGGTCATCGTACCGATGCCGTTGTCATCGATGTCGGCTTGACCCCTCGGGATACCCACCGATATGAAGCGAGTTCATTTCTGCAAGCCAGGAGAGCCAGTTGGGCGTGGTCGCCAGTCCTCTAGATTTAGACGTGGCGATCGTAACCGGTTCGTCGGTCAATGAAGGCGAAGACGCGTTGTCGGCGCTTGTCCATCTTGTCGGGCCTGATCTGGAAGCCTGCAATCGGGTTATTATCAGCCGGATGGACAGTCCCGTAGCGCTGATTCCTCAGCTTGCCGCGCATATCGTGGCGGCTGGCGGAAAGCGCTTGCGTCCGCTGCTGACGCTGGCCGCCGCGCACCTGTGCGGCTATCCGGGTCATGGCGGTGGCGCGCGACATGTCGATTTGGCAGCGTGCGTCGAATTCATCCACACAGCCACGCTGCTGCACGACGATGTCGTCGATGAGAGCCAGCTTCGCCGCGGCCTGGCATCGGCCAACGCGGTGTTCGGCAACAAGGCGTCAGTATTGGTCGGCGATTTTCTGTTTGCCCGATCATTCCAGCTCATGGTCGATGACGGGTCGCTGCGGGTGTTGGCGATTCTGTCGAAAGCCGCCGCGACGATCGCCGAGGGCGAAGTTCTTCAATTGGTCACCCAGAACGACTTGTCCACCACCGAGGCCCGTTATCTGGAAGTCATCCAAGGCAAGACCGCGGCCTTGTTCGCCGCCGCGTGCCAGATCGGTGCGGTTGTCGCGGATCGTCCAGAAGCAGAAGAAGCCGCGCTAGCCGAATACGGCATGAAGTTGGGCATTGCCTTCCAGTTGGTGGACGACGCGCTGGATTACGTGGCCGACCAGGCAACATTGGGCAAGACGGTCGGTGATGATTTCCGGGAGGGCAAGATCACGCTGCCGGTGCTGACCGCCTATCTGGCCGGCGACGAAGCCGAACGGGCGTTCTGGCGCCGCACGGTCGAGGACCTTGAACAGACCGACTCCGACCTGGACCGAGCTATGAGCCTGATTGCCAGCCATGGCGCGATCCCGGTAACTCTGGATCGCGCCCAGCGGTTCGTCCAAGAGGCGAAGCAGGCGCTTATGGTGTTCCCCGACAGTTCGGTGCGTCGGGCGTTATGCGGTGTTGCGGACTATACCGTTCAGAGATTGCGATAGTTTGGCAACGCGGGCCGCGGAATAACGCCGCCGCCAGCATCCGCCTGATTGAAAAGTCGCGCTGTTGTAGCACCGGACCAGTGCCCGTGGCAGAATGCGGCCTATAGATATCGCGGTCGCGCAACAGTGGTTAAACGCGTCAAGTCAAAGGGCAAGCCGGTTTCCAAGGGCAAGCCCCCCCCTCGGCCTCCAGCCCGTGGCCTGGGCATTCGGTTACCGGAAACAGCCATCGTCCAGATCACCGGCACTGACCGGGATGGCGACGCAATTGCCCGCCCGGTAGAGTGGGAGCGTTCGGCCGGGGCGCCGCCGCTGATCATCATGCAGCCGGAACGGGATGGCGCGCCTGCCCTTGCCCCTGGCGAACGGGTGTTGGCGCGGTTGAAGCCCATGGGTCCGGGGCGCTACGACGCAAGGACGTTGCGCCGCGTTAGCGAGACTCCTGGCCGGATCCTGGGCGTGTTCAAGCGGGTGCGGAACGAAAACCGCATTGTGCCGACCGACCGCCGGTCGAAGGCCGAATGGCTTGTGCCGCCGGGCCATGACAAGGGCGCCGAACCGCATGAGATCGTATTGGGCGAACCCATAGCGCAGCATCAGCATCTGGGCCTGAAGCCGGCCCGCGTGCTGGAACGCCTGGGCAAGCTGGGCGATGCCCGTTCAATCAGCCTAATCGCCATCCATACTCACGATATTCCCCAGGCATTTCCCGAAGCCGCGCTGGAGGAGGCCCAAAAGGCCCGCGGCGTCAGACCGGGTAGCCGCACCGATCTGCGTGACGTACCGCTGATCACGATCGATGGCGCCGACGCGCGGGATTTCGATGATGCGGTGTTCTCGGAGCCCGATCCGGATTCGCCGGGCGGTTTCCGCCTGATCGTCGCCATCGCCGATGTTGCATACTACGTAAAGCCCGGTTCCTCGCTGGACCACGCAGCAAGCATGCGCGGCAACAGTGTGTATTTCCCCGACCGGGTGGTGCCCATGCTGCCCGAAGCCTTGTCGAACGGTTGGTGCAGCCTGCGGCCACATGAAGACCGCGGCTGTCTGTTCGTGGAAATGCACGTGGACCGTTCCGGCCGGAAAACCGCGCATCGTTTCGGACGTGGCCTGATGCGCAGCGCCGCGCGCATGACGTATGAGGAGGTGCAGGCGGCCGAAGACGCGCACGAAGCCATCCCTGGACTGCCCCTGGTCCATCTTTACGCAGCCTATCGTGCTTTGCTGGCGGCGAGGACTGAGCGTGGGACGCTCGACCTGGATCTGCCCGAACGTAAGGTTGTGCTGGACGACCACGGGCATGTCACCAGTGTCGCGCCGCGTCCCCGGTTGGACAGCCATCGCCTGATCGAAGAATTCATGGTGCTGGCAAATGTCTCCGCCGCCGAGGAACTGGAACGGCTGCACAAGCCGTGCATGTATCGGGTCCATGCGCCGCCGTCGGACGAAAAACTAGATGCATTGCGGGGATTTTTATCAACATTGGGCGTGTCGTTGCCGGCGGGAAATCAACTTCATCCTCGCGACTTCGACCGGGTGCTGCGTCGCTTTGCCGACACGCCCGAGTCGCAACTGATCAGTGAAGTGATGTTGCGCAGTCAGTCGCAGGCTGCATACAGCCCCGATAATATTGGTCATTTCGGCCTCGCACTGCCGCGCTATGCGCACTTCACAAGCCCGATCCGCCGCTATGCCGACCTTCTGGTTCACCGCGCCCTCATCAAAGGCCTCAAACTCGGCCGGGATGGTATTTCCGACGACCAGATCTCGGAATTTCCAGAGATCGGCGACCGCATCACCCAAACCGAACGGCGCGCCCAACAGGCCGAACGCGATGCGATCGACCGGTATCTGACAGCGTTCATGTCGGCTAGGGTAGGGGGGCATTTCGCTGCACGCATATCAGGTGTGACACGTTTCGGTTTGTTCGTGACTGTTACAGAGACGGGTGCCACGGGTATTGTGCCGTTCGCGACCTTACCGGACGATTATTGGCACTACGATGAGCGGGAGCAGACCCTGACTGGCCGGCGTACGCAGAAGGTCTTCCGATTGGCGCAGGAAGTGGACGTGCTGTTGTCCGAAGCCAATCCGGTAACGGGCGGTATGGTCTTCCATGTGCTGGAAAGCGACAGCGGGTTCGGCCGTCGTGCTCCTTCGGGGAAGCGGTCGCGTCGGCGGTGATCCGGATTGGCCTCCTTTTGGTGCTGTTTGTCGTCGGGCGCGCGCAGGCAGAAACACTGCCCGGCAGCGGTTTTGATCAGGCCCGGCTGACCGCGGTTTATACCGAGGCGTTGACCTTCATCGCCCCTCGCATCCTGGATCCGGTTCCCATCCCCAAACTGACGATGTGGGGGTTGCAGGGCTTGACCGTGCTGGATTCACATGTGCGGGTCCTCACCAAGGATGCGCATGTGCTGTTGATCCGGCAGGATCAGACGGTGGCCGATATTGCTTTGCCCAAGGATGACACTCCGGCGGCCTGGGCCGGGATCGCCGCCGCCATCACGGCGGCCTGCATGCCGGTTTCGGCGCCCTTACGGCGTGCCGGCGGCCAGGCGATTATTCAAGCCTTCTTCGACGAGATGCTGGGTCGGCTTGACCCCTATTCCCGCTACGTCCCGCCCGTCGAGGCCAGCGAGGATCGCGCTCGGCGGGGCGGCCGGGCCGGCCTTGGCATGACGGTCGGGCAGAAAGGCGCGCTGATTATCGTGCGCGCTGTCGTGCGTGACAGCCCCGCCGCGATCGCCGGTATCCGCGAGGGCGATATCCTGGCGGCCGTTGATGGCCAGCGGACCCAAGATCAAGACCCGGTGACGATCTCGGCGTTACTGGCAGGTGCTGAAGGGTCGGCGGTGACGCTGTCGTGGCGCGGGCGGGATGGCCGAACGCGCGATGCCCAGCTTGTCCGGGTGATGGTGCCGCCGGAAACCGTATTCGCCCAACGCTTCGCCGATGTGCTGGTCCTGCGGATCAGCGGCTTCAGCGCCAGTACGGCCACGCACCTGGCCTTGTCGGTGCAGGATGCGTTGTCGGAACCGCATCCGGTTGACGGCATCGTGCTGGATCTGCGCGACAACCGCGGCGGCCTGTTGCGCCAGGCGGTGACAGCCGCCGACGCCTTCCTGCCGGCCGGACTGGTGGCGACGACCATCGGACGCGATCCTGATTCGATGAATGTCTGGCGCTCCACAGAGGGCGAACTCGCCGAAAATGTGCCGCTGGTGATCCTGGTCGATGGCCGGACCGCCAGCTCCGCGGAAATTCTGGCGGCGGCCTTGGCGGATCGCGGCCGAGCGGTTGTGGTGGGAAGCGAGACGGTGGGGAAGGGAATGGTGCAGACCATCGATCCACTGCCCGACGGCGGCGAGTTGTTCGTGACCTGGAGCCAGACACTCGCCCCCTTGGGGTGGCCGATTCAGGGCTTGGGCGTGCTGCCGCAAATCTGCACCAGCCTGGGCCAGGATGCCTTGAGCCGTCAGTTGGCATCGCTGTCCACCGGATTTCAGCCCATGGCGGAAGCGATCCGGCGTTCTCGGTCGGCCCGACTGCCGGTTCTGGCGTCGGAGGTGCTTGAAATCCGCGCCCCCTGTCCCGCCTCCGAAGCCCGTTCCGCGGACCTGGAAGCGGCTCGGCAGTTGATCTCCAATCCGGCGGCTTACGCGGCGGCGCTATTGCCGCCTATGGTGGATCGATAGGCAATCAGGACGACTGGACGTTCGACGGCTGTTGCGGGCGCGGCGGTGCGCGGTGTCCTTCCCGTCATGCCAACCGGGTTCGCTGGATCAGCCCGTTCAGGTGGCAACGCATTCCTGGCTTCGGTTGGAATTAGAGGACGGCCCGGCCTAACCCAGATCGACGGCGAACCTCGTCAAATCCGCCAGGCGGCAATGCCGCAACGCGCCTTCCTCGGTTGACTTCAACACCACTTGCGGCGCGGCCTCCGCATCGAACGCTTCCTGCCAGCGAGGGGCGCACAGGCACCAGCGGTCACCCGGTTTCAAGCCGGCGAACCCGAACTCTGGCCGGGGCGTGGACAGATCGTTACCCTGGGCCTTGCTGAAGGCCAGGAATTCCGCCGTCATCACCGCGCAGACCGTATGGCTGCCCAGGTCTTCCGGGCTGGTTTCGCAGCAGCCGTTACGAAAGAACCCGGTGATCGGGTCATTGGAACAGACCCCGATCGGGCCGCCCAATACGTTGCGGGAAGGTCGTCTGCCGGGACGCCGGCCGCCTTCATCGAATGGCATGCAAAATCCTCGGAAATTATGAGTTTGTTTACCATTATCAGCGACACTCTCGCCATGACCAAACGCGCACAATCCTCCACCATGGCGATCGCCAATACCTTTGCCTTCAACGGCATCGAAGCGTTGCCGGTGGAAGTTCAGGTGCAGATCGCCCCCGGCACGCCGGCCCTGGTACTGGTTGGACTGCCCGACAAAGCCGTTGGCGAGGCGCGCGAGCGTGTCCGGGCGGCATTCGCGGCCATGGGCGTGTCTTTGCCGTTGAAGCGCGTGCTGATCAACCTGAAACCCGCCGATCTGTTGAAGGAAGGGAGCCATTTCGATCTGCCCCTGGCACTGTGCCTGCTGGCCGCGATGGATATTCTGCCGCGCGATGAGATCGCGGGATATGCGGCACTTGGTGAATTGTCGCTGGACGGGTCGTTAAACCCGGTGGCCGGCGTGCTGCCGGCGGCGATCGGAGCGTCGGCCAGAGACATGGGCCTGATCTGCCCGGCCAGCCAGGGTGGCGAGGCGGCATGGGCCGGGCGGATCGAGGTGCTGGCACCGACGGACCTGATCAGCCTGATCAACCATTTTCGCGGCACTCAGGTGCTGACTCCCCCCGACACCGCGGGGGTTGCGGAGGTTCCGGCGGCCCCGGACATGAGCGATGTCAAAGGCATGGAAACCGCGCGTCGCGCGCTGGAGATCGCGGCGGCTGGTGGCCATAATGTGCTGCTGGTCGGTCCGCCTGGCGCCGGCAAATCGATGCTCGCCGCCCGTTTGCCGGGATTGCTGCCCGATCTGGACCCGCGTTCGGCGCTGGACGTCAGCATGATCCATAGCGTCGCGGGCATGCTGGACGGCGGCCGCCTGGTGATGCGCCCGCCGTTCCGGGAGCCGCACCATTCCGCGTCCCAGGCCGCGCTGTCCGGAGGCGGCCATCGAGCCCGGCCCGGTGAGGTGAGTCTGGCGCATCGCGGCGTGCTGTTCCTGGATGAATTGCCAGAGTTTCCGCGCCAGGCGCTGGAGGCGTTGCGGCAGCCGATGGAGTCCGGGCGCACCACCGTCTCTCGCGCATCCGCCCACATCACCTACCCGGCACGGTTCCAGCTTGTTGCGGCGATGAATCCCTGCCGGTGCGGGTATCTGGGCCAGGCTGGGCGCGAATGCGGCCGAGCGCCTCGGTGCGGGGAGGATTATCGTAACCGGGTCAGTGGGCCGGTATTGGACCGGATCGATCTGGCCGTCGATATTCAGCCGGTGACGGCCGCGGAACTCTCGCGCGCTCCGGCGGGCGAAGCGAGTTCCGCGATCGCGGAGCGGGTCGGTCGCGCACGAAAAGTCCAGGCGGAACGCTATGGGGCGGACGGGCCGGTGTGTAACGCGGAGGCGGACGGCAAACTGATTCGGCTGCTGCCCGACGCGCAGACATTGTTGGAACAGGCGATGGAACGGCTGCTTCTGTCCCCGCGCGGGTATGTCCGCACGACCCGCGTGGCCAGGACCATTGCCGATCTGGCGGGGGCCGAGGCGGTCGGGCGGGTGCATGTCGCGGAGGCGCTGGCATATCGGCTGCGTGGCTGACTGACCCGGCGCCGTCGCTGGCCTGCGAAACTACGGCCGGAGGGGCCGGACAACGCGCCGTACCGAAGCCCTCGCCAGCCGGTACACCCGGCTTGGAAGGCGCCGGGCCCAGGGTTGCCACCCATCGAAAATGACGTGTCCGGTCTCACCGAAAGCGGCGACCAACGTCCGCATGATGACATATCCGCTGGTTAGCCCATGGCGCCGGTTCGCACCACGGTAGTGCTCCCGCATGACCCGAAACTGCTCCGCCGCGTTGGCCGGAGGAGGGTTGCCGCGCTTGAAGCCGACCATGTAAATGTCGCGGGACACCCAGTTGACGAAAAACGCTAACGGTTCGAGAGTCACCTCCAGTGCGAGGGCTCTGCGGAAATCCCGTTCGTTCAAATTGAGATAATATTCCCAACCCAACCCGATTGTCAGCGGCGAGTCC
>DAIEHR010000028.1 GCA_027353465.1 Acetobacteraceae bacterium
CATACCGATCGGCAACATCGAAGCCTTCCCCATCGGCAAGATGCACATCGTCCAAGCCGGAGGCTTCGAAATCGGCGTCGTCCGGCACCAGGACGACAGTTTCCACGCCATCCGCAACCGCTGCCCCCACAAAGGCGCCCCCCTGTGCCAAGGCAGTTTCGGCGGCACCATGCTGCCCAGCGCCCCCAGCGTGTTACACTACGGCCTGGAACAGACAGTCGTCCGCTGTCCCTGGCACGGTTACGAGTTCGATCTCGCCACCGGACAGGGCCTGTTCAGCAACGACACCATGCGCGTCCGCACTTTCCCGGTCACCGTGCGCGACGGCATCGCCTACCTGGCCGGCCTGCCCACGCAAACACGCCAAAGGGACGACGCAGCATGAACGAACCGTCCCGCCAACCCGGCCAGCAGCCCGATATCATCGACTGCGACGTCCATCCCGTCATCCGTGGCGGCATACGCGCGCTGTACGACTACATGCCAACAGCCTGGAGCAAACGCTTTCAAGCCAAATCCACCGAACTGGTCAGCGTCGCCCCGCTGACCCTGCGGTTCCAGCACCCCAACGGCTCCGCGCTGCGCCAGGACGTGCATGCACCGGACGGCGGCCCCGCGGGCTCCGACCCGACCCAGGTCCGCCAGCATCTGATGGTGGAAAACGGCATCGGCTGCGCCCTGCTGAACTGCCTGCAGCCGGGCGCCCTGGCCGCCGCGCTGTCCGGACCAGAGGAAAGCGCGGTCCTCTGTACGGCCAGTAACGATTTCTTCCTCGACCAATGGGACCTGACCGGCAGTGGCCCACTACGTCTCGCCATGTCCGTCCCCGTCCAGGACCCCGAAGCCGCCGCCAGTGAGATCAGGCGCATCGGTTCCAACCCCGCCATCGCCGCGATCTCCCTGCCGCTGCTGAACATCCTGATGGGAAACCGCTACTACCATCCGATCTATGCCGCCGCGCAGGAATACGGCCTGCCGATCCTGGTCCATGTCACAGGGGCGGATTGCATCTACCAGGGCGCGCCCGTCGCCGCCGGCGGCTGGCCCGAGAACTACAACGAGCGCTACGTCGATCTGTCCCAGATCGGCGAGGCCAATCTCGTCAGCCTGGTGTTCAGCGGCGTGCTGGAACGCTTCCCCGGACTGAAAGTCATGTTCGTGGAATACGGTTTTGCCTGGGCCGTGCCGCTGCTGTGGCGCATGGACCGCACCTGGCGCAGCCTGCGGCACGAAACCCCCTGGGTGCTGAAATCCCCGTTCGATTACGTCCGCGACCGCATCCGCTTCACCACCCAGCCGCTGGACGAACCCGAACGCCGCGGCGAGCTGGAGCAACTCATCGCCATGCTCGGTCCCGACCTGCTGCTGTACAGCTCCGACTATCCGCACTGGGACAACGACATGCCCGGCGAGACCCTGCGGACCCTGCCGGCGGAAACCCGGCGGATGATCTTCGCCGACAACGCTCGGAAGATATTGCGCCTGTAACGTCCTTCAGGCATGCGAACCCGCAAAGACCAACAGGGAGATGTTTATGTCAGCCGCAGTCAACGCCGGAGCAAGGTTGGATCGCCTGCCCGTATCGGGCTTCCATTGGCGTATTCTGTCGCTGATCGGCGCCGGCATGTTCCTAGACGGGTTCGAGATCTATCTGGCCGGCGGAGTCCTCGGCGCGCTCGTCAAATCCGGCTGGTCCGACATGGCCCATAACGGCCAGTTCATCTCCGCCACCTTCCTGGGCATGATGCTGGGTGCGTGGGTGGCCGGCGTTGTCGGCGACCATTACGGCCGCCGGTTTTCCTATCAGATCAACCTGCTGATCTTCGGTCTCGCCTCGTTGGCCGGCGCGCTGGCGCCCTCGATCGGCTGGCTGATCATGGCGCGTTTCTTCATGGGCATCGGCCTGGGCGCCGAAATCGTCGTCGGCTACGCCACGTTAAGCGAGTTCGTGCCGCCGGTCGCCCGGGGGAAATGGATCGCCGGCCTGGCCGTCTGCACCAACTCCGCCTTATTGGTATCCGCGTTGACCAGCTACTTCATCATCCCCGCGTTCGGCTGGCGCTGGATGTTTGTCATTACCGGAGTCGGCGCGCTGATCGTCTGGTATCTGCGAAAGGCGATGCCGGAAAGCCCGCGCTGGCTGGAGTCAAAAGGCCGGTTCGCCGAAGCCGAACGGGTGATGACCGCGATCGAGGCGGAGGTGTCGCGCACCGCCACCTTGCCGGCGCCTCTGGTCAGCTCCGAGTCGGTCGCGGCCCCGGCGATGCGCCCGCTGGTGACGATCTTCTCCCGCCAGCTTCTGCCGCGCACCATCGTCGCCAGCCTGATCGCGTGCGGGATCAACGCCGGCGTGTATGGCTTCATCGCCTGGATGCCGACCTTCTTCGTCAAGCAGGGTCTGAGCATCGTCACGTCACTGGGCTACACCACGTTCATGTCATTCGGCGGCCCGATCGGTGCGCTGATCGCCCTGGTGGCGGCGGACCGGGCAGGGCGCAAACCGGTGCTGATCGTCGCCTCGCTGGTCGCCATCGCCATCGGCCTGGCTTACCCGCATGTGCGCGACACTGTTCCCTTCATCGCCATGGGCTTCGCGCTGGTCACCGCGATCTATGTCCTGATCGGCGTTGGGTTCGCGATCTACATGCCGGAACTGTTCCCAACCGACCTGCGGATGCGGGGCGTTGGCTTCTGCAACACTCTCGGCCGAGGCGTCGCGATGCTGACTCCCTTTGCCGTGGTGCCGATGTTCGCCGCCCAAGGGGTAGGCGGCGTGGCCGGACTGATCGCGGCAGTGCTGGCCGCGATGTGCCTGGCGATCTGGACCCTGGGGATCGAAACCCGCCGCCAGTCGCTGGAGGCGCTGCTGCCAGACAACCAATCGCCCACCACGGAGGCTGCAACAGTGCGGGTGTAAGCCCGAAAGCAAAAACAGAACGGCCCTTCACTGTCATGGCGGGCGAAGGCCCGTCATCCACGCCTTACGGGGGCGCCGCTGTCACCCAGCGCCCGCCATCAGCCGCGTTCGGCAGCCTTGACACGCTGCCAACCCGCCTCCATTTCCTCTAACGACAACTCCCGCAAACTCTTAGCCCCCGCTTCAACCTCAGCCTCCATAGCATTAAATCTACGGGAAAATTTTTCATTCGCATGACGCAAACATTGCTCGGGGTCCAGCTTCAGCTTCCGAGCCAGATTAGCCAGCACGAACAGCAGATCGCCAAGCTCATCGGTCAATCGCGCTGGATCGGCGCCTGAAAGTTCCGCCCTAAGTTCATGAATTTCCTCGTCTAACTTGTCCAGAACCTGCCCAACATCCGGCCAATCGAACCCAACACGCGCCGCCCGATTGGTCAGCTTCAGCGCGCGGGTCAGGGCAGGGAGCCCAACCGGCACCCCAGCCAGCGCCCCAGTCTGCTGCCTGGCGGCCCGCTCGGTGGATTTCTGTGCCTCCCATGCCGAGGTTTGCGCCGCCGCGTCACGCGCCGCCGCATCGCCAAACACATGAGGATGGCGCCGTATCATCTTGTCGTTGATGGATTTTGCGATTTCGGCAAAACCGAACAGGCCTTGCTCCTCGGCCATCCGAGCGTAATAGACCACCTGGAACAGCAGGTCGCCGAGTTCATCGGGCAGGGCGGTGAAGTCGCGCTGGGCGATGGCGTCGGCGACCTCATAGGCTTCCTCGATCGTATAGGGTGCGATCGTCGCGAAGTCCTGCACCTTGTCCCACGGGCAACCGGTCGCGGGGTCGCGCAAGGCGGCCATGATATCCAGCAGGCGGCGGAGTTCGGCTTCGGCCGAGGGAGCGTGATCGGGCATACCGCGCGGATACGGGACCAACCGGCGGGATGCAAGCGCCTTGCTGGCGTGGTATCCGCTTCGGCATGGATGACGATGAAGACGACGGACCGCCCAAACTGCCGGGCGGCAAGTTTTACATGACCCCGTTCGGAGCCGGCCGGTTGCGCGCCGAACTGGCGAGCCAGCGCACCGAGCGGCACCGGGTGGTGGAGATTGTCGCCTGGGCCGCGGGCAACGGCGACCGTAGCGAGAATGCCGATTATAAGGAAGGCAAGCGCCGGCTGCGAGAGATCGACCGGCGGCTGCGCTTTCTGACCAAACGGCTGGCCTATGCCGAGATCGTCGATCCTGCCGCCCAGACGCAGCGCGACCGCGTGTTCTTCGGCGCGACCGTAACCTATGTGAACGAGCGCGACGACGAGTTCACCGTGTCCATCGTCGGCGTTGACGAGGCGGATATGACCGCCGGTAAGATCAGCATCGGTTCGCCCGTGGCCCTGGCGCTGCTGCGAACCCGGGTCGGTGACGAGGTCACGGTGCGAACGCCGCGTGGCCCAGAGGTGATCGAAGTGGTGCGGATTGCGTATCCTGGGCCGATTGGCGGGTAACGGACGCCGGGATTTCGGCCACACAAAGACCGGGTAATGAATATTATGTAAAGTGAAAGCCGCTTGCGTCCGAGCGCCCATTCATGGCAACCGCCGACTGTAACACCTTGGCTGAACCACCCATGGCCGACCGCTTCGTCATCGCCGCTACCGTCGATCGCCTGATCTACGACAGCGAGACAACCTTCAATCCCGACGACGCCGGCGTGCTTCTGGATGCGCTGCCGCGCAAGCCGTCGCCCTGGATCCAGCTCGGCATAGCCGGCAAGATGTCCGGTGGCTCCACCAAGGGGTTCGCCGCGGGCGTCGGTGATGTCAGCATCAAGGACGATAAAGAGCGCCAGTTTCAGTACAACTCCAGCGAGGACGCCTATACCCGGGCCGGCCAGTGGAAGCTGATGTGGATTGGAAAGCGCGGCCGGCAATACGTTGAAATCGAACAAGTCATGGCAGACGCCACCGATGACGGCCGAGGCGCTTTGATCTGTTATGAGGCCGATGGAACTCCGATCCGCATGGATATCCGCTTCAACCGCTCGTTTCGGCTGTTCTGGTCGCCCGTGGTGGTGATGTTTCCCGGGTGGAAGCCCTGGAAAATGCCCGTATCGCGGTAGTTTATCCAATATCCAGCACCAAACCGTCGTATCCGGCCTCGATGCCAGGGGGCAGGCTGGCCTGCATCCAGGCCCAGTCCATCTCGGTGCCCATGTGGGTCAGGACGGTGCGCCGCGGTTTGATCCGATCGACCCATGCCATCACCGTCGGCAGGTTGGCGTGGGTCCAGTGCGTGTCGCTGCGCAGGAAGCAGTCCACCACCCAGGTGTCCACGCCCGCGAGAATGTCCAGCGCCGAGTCATCCAGCGCCACGACGTCGGTGGAGTAGGCGAACGAACCGGCCCGAAAGCCCAGCGTGTCCACCCGTCCGTGGTTCTGGTTGAACAGGTGAAGGGTCAAACCGGCAACCTCCAGCAGGTCGTCCGGCTTGACTATATTTGCTTCAAGAACAGGACGATAGAAGTGCGGGGGGTCCCACGGTCTGAAGGCGTAACCGAAACGCTTGGTGATCTCGCCCAGCGTGCGTTCGGTGCCATGGGCGGTCAGCGGCCGACCGGCGATCCGGTTCAGGATACGGACATCGTCGATGCCGGTGATGTGGTCGGCATGGGCGTGGGTGAACAGGATGGCGTCCACGCCGGGAATGCGGCAGTCCAGCAACTGGTTGCGCATATCGGGCGAGGTATCGATCAGAAGTCTTTGTTTTTCAGACGTTTCGATGACGATGGATGGCCGCGTCCGGCGGTTCCTGGGTTCGGTTGGATCGCACAGGCCCCAATCGCCGCTGCCGTCGGCGCCGCCGATCATCGGCACACCGGCCGACCCGCCAGTCCCCAGCATCGTTACTTTCATGCCACGGCCTTGCGGAACAGCCGGCGGAAGTTCGCCGTGGTCAGGTCGGCCATCGCCTCGGGCGTCATGCC
>DAIEHR010000030.1 GCA_027353465.1 Acetobacteraceae bacterium
CCGCGTCCCACCGGGCAGGAACAGGCGCCCGCGATGCGGATTCCGTTGGTCGGCGAGTGGGAGATTTTCAGGCTTTGGACGTAAGGATCGGGCCGCGTCCCCTGCGTCGTGGCCCTGATCACCGCCCCCCGTTCGGCGATATCCAGGTCCTGGACGCGGCCGCGCTGTTCGTATGAACGGCCGGCGTTGAACGTATTGGGCGGGAAAAACCGCCGAATATCGCCGTCGCGGATGGCAAGGGTCGGATCGATGTCAGGAGCGATGGGCACGATATGCATATACCTAGGATGCGTGCCGGTATCGAGTCGTGACCAGCGGCAGAGTCTTCACCCGGCCGCCAGCGTCTTCATTGCGGCGTGCCGCTCGAACAGCCGCAGCAGCACGCGCACGGCCTGGCCTCGTGGCGTTTCCAGCTTGGGGTCGCGGGACAGCAGCACGGCGGCGTCGCGGTGTGCCATGTGCAACAGATGCTCGTGCGCGTCCGCATCGGCCAGCTTGTAGCCGGGAAGCCCGGCCTGGCGCGTGCCCAGCGCATCGCCGCCGCCGCGCAGGCGGTAGTCCTCGTCGGCGATCAGGAAGCCGTCGTCGGTGTCGCGCAGCAGGGTCAGGCGCCGGCGGGCGGTTTCGGTGACATAGTCCTCGTGCAGCAGCAGGCAGAAGCTGGACTCGGCGCCGCGTCCGACGCGGCCGCGAAGCTGATGAAGCTGGGCGAGCCCGAAGCGTTCGGCATGTTCGATCACCATCACCGAGGCGGTGGGGACATCGACGCCGACCTCGACGACCGTGGTCGCCACCAGCAGGCGGGTTGTTCCGGCGGCAAAGGCGGCGAGGGCGGTGTCGCGCACCTCCGGCGCTTGCTGGCCATGCGCCAGGCCAACGCGGTCGCCGAAGCGGTTGCGCAGGTCCACGAACCGGTCTTCGGCGGCGGCGACGTCCAATGCCTCGCTTTCGGCGACTAGCGGGCAGACCCAATAGACCTGCGCGCCTTCATCCAGCTTGCGCGCGATGCCCTCCAGGACGGTCGGCATGGTGCCCAGAGAGTGCAGGGTGGTGCGAATCGGCAGGCGTCCGGCGGGCTTTTCGGTCAGGCGGCTGACGTCCATCTCGCCCCACTGGGTCAGCAGCAGCGTCCTGGGGATCGGCGTCGCGGTCATCACCAGAACGTCGGTGTGCTCACCCTTTCCGCCCAGCGTCAGGCGCTGATTGACGCCGAACCGGTGCTGTTCGTCGATCACCGCGACGGCCAGATCGCGATAGTCCACGGCATCTTGAAACAGCGCATGCGTGCCGACGACGATCTGGATGCTGCCGTCCTTGACGCCGCGCAGCAGCTTCTGCCGCTCCTTGCCTTTGACCGATCCGGTCAGCAGCGCGACGGGCACCGGGCACAGCCGGGTCAACGTGCGATGATGCTGTTTCGCCAGCACCTCGGTCGGCGCCATCAACGCGGCCTGCTTTCCCGCTTCCACGGCGCGCAACATCGCCAGCAGCGCGACCAGCGTCTTGCCGGAGCCAACGTCGCCCTGCAGCAGCCGCAGCATCCGGCGCGGCGAGGCGAGGTCGGCGTCGATCTCCCGCAGTGCCTTTTCCTGGGAGGCTGTCATCGCAAAGCCAAAGCGTTGCATCGCCACGTCGCGCAGGTGCGAATCCCCGATCAGCGGCACGCCGGAGCGTGCGCGCACCCGGCCGCGGATCAGCGCGATAGCGACCTGCCCGGCGAGTAGCTCGTCGTAGGCCAACCGAGCGCGCATGCGCTTGTCGGGTTCGGCGGTGGAGGGGGATTGGACCGAATGAATTGCCTGTCCGAACGGCGCCCATGTCTCCCGCTTCAGCAGGGCTGGATCGTGCCATTCGGGAAAATCCGGCACCATCGCCAGTGCCTGCGTCAGCCCCGCCGCGATCTGACGTGGCCACAATCCGGCGGTCAGCGGCCAGACCGGTTCGATCGCTGGGATACGGCCGGCTTGCTCCGCCGGAAGCAGATGGTCCGGGTGGGCAATGGTCAGCCGCCCGTTGAACATGTCCAGCTTGCCGGAGACGACAATCCGGGTGCCGGGCGGAGTCTGCGCCTCTCGGGTAAAACGAAAGAACACGATTTCCGCCGTACCGGTGTCGTCCTTGACGATGATTCGCCACGGCTGGCGGGATGTGGCGGGGCGCTCGTGCCGCACGACCTCCACCGTCATTGTTGCCACCGTGCCGGGTTTCGCATCCCGGATGCTGGGTTTGGCGCTGCGGTCCAGGTAGGATTCCGGCATATGAAACAGCAGGTCGATCACCCGGCTGCCACCCGCCGCGCGCGCGATCAGGCCCGCGACGGCGGGGCCTATGCCGCGCAGACTGGTCAGGGGCGCGAAAAGTGGGGCAAGTAGATCGGCGTTCACGGGCTGACAGGTAGCAGGGGCACCGTTATATGACAGCCTGTAAATGACTGATCCAGATCACTCAGCGCCGGAAACACGGCGCCGGCGCCTGTTGTTCCGTGCCAACCATCGCGGCACGTTCGAGAACGATCTGATGATCGGCGGATTCGTGCGCGCGCATTACGACCTGCTAACCGAAGCCGATGTCGATGCGTTAGAGGCGGTGATGGAAATGCCCGATACCGACTTGGCCGATTGGCTGACCGGACGCGAACCGATCCCCCCTGAGGAGGAGACGCCAATGCTGGTCCGCATGCGGGCGTTCCTGGCCCGATGACCGATGCGATCAAGGTTTGGGGCGCACCCGAGGGCTGGGACGCGTTCCTGCTGGCGAAACGCCGCCGCGAACACACCGGCAGCATCCTTCACGTCACCCGTGACGACGCCCGCATGGCTCGGTTGGCCGAGGCGATCGGTTTCGCGATGCCGGAAGCCGAGGTTCTGCGTTTCCCGGCGTGGGATTGTCTGCCGTACGACCGCGTTTCGCCGAATCCGGCGCTGGTTTCGGAACGGATCGCAACCCTGGCGCGCTTGCTGGAGCCGCCAAAGGGGCCGCGAATCGTCCTGACGACAGTGAACGCGCTGGTGCAGCGCGTGCCGCCGCGCGCGACCTTCGCGGGCGCCAGCATGCAACTGGCGGTCAACGGCGATATCAAACCCGAAAAACTGGCGGAATTCCTGGAAGCCAACGGGTACGGACGCGCCGGCACGGTGATGGAGCCGGGCGAATACGCGATGCGGGGCGGGATCATCGATATCTTCCCGGCAGGCGAATCCGATCCGGTCCGGCTGGACCTGTTCGGCGACACCATTGAATCGATCCGCACCTTCGATCCCAGCAGCCAGCGCAGCGCCGGCAAGCGCTCTGGCCTGACGCTGCGGCCAGTATCCGAAGTGCCGTTGGGCAAGGACTCGATTGCCCGGTTCCGCACCAACTGGCGGGACCTGTTCGGCCAGGACGCCGCGAAAGACCCGCTGTATCTGTCGATCTCCGACGGGCGGCGCCATCCGGGGATGGAGCACTGGGTGCCGCTGTTCCATCCGACGATGGAAAACCTGCTGGATTACCTGCCGGACGCCGCCGTCAGCCTGGATCACCAATCCGACGAGGTGCTGGACTCACGGCTGGAGATGATCGCCGACCATGCGCAGGCCCGCAAAGCCGTGCCCCGCGATGGGGAGGTGCCATACCGCCCGATTCCGCCCGCGATGCTGTATTTGGATCGTGAGGGCTGGGAGGAGATGCTGGCGTTCGGCCCGCTGCTGGCATTCACCCCGTTCGCCAAGCCGGAGGGCGCCGGCGGCGTCGATGGCGGCGGCCGTCCGGGCCCGATCTTCGCGCAATCCAGCGGCCTTGGCGCTGGCGGTGGCCCCGGCGTTACCGTGTTCGACCAGTTGCGCGGCCAGGCCGAACGCTGGAACAGCGAGGGAAGGCGGATCGTGGTCGCGGCCTGGACCCGAGGCTCCCGCGAACGGCTGACCAGCCTGCTGCGCGAGCACGGCTTCAAGGATGCAGCGCAGGAAAACGACTGGGCCGCGGTCCGCCGTAAACCCGCCGGATCGGTGTCCGTCGTTGTGCTGGGCGTCGAACGCGGATTCGTTGCCGAACGCATGGCCCTGGTCGGCGAACAGGATTTGCTGGGCGAACGAATCTCCCGCCCGCCGCGCCGCCGCAAGCGGGCCGACCAGTTCATCGCCGAAGCCACCGAAATCGCCGAAGGCGATCTGGTGGTGCATCAGGAATACGGCATCGGCCGCTACGACGGACTGGCGACGCTGCATGTCACCGGCGCCCCGCACGACTGTCTGCGGCTGATCTACGACGGCGACGAGAAGCTGTTCCTGCCGGTGGAGAATATCGAGGTCCTGTCGCGCTATGGCAGCGAGCATCAGGGTGCCTCCTTGGACAAGCTGGGCGGTGCCGGCTGGCAGACCCGCAAAGCCAAGATGAAGCAGCGTATCCGCGAAATGGCGGGCGAGCTGATCCGTATCGCCGCCGAACGCAAGGTGCGCGAGGCGGAAACCATGGCGCCACCGGAAGGCGCCTGGGACGAGTTCTGCGCCCGCTTCCCCTTCGCGGAGACAGAAGATCAGGCCAGGGCGATCGCCGATGTGCTGGAGGATCTGGCCGCCGGCAAGCCGATGGACCGGCTGATTTGCGGCGATGTGGGCTTCGGCAAGACCGAGGTCGCGTTACGCGCGGCGTACGTCGCCGCCATGTCCGGCTCCCAGGTCGCCGTGGTCGTGCCAACCACTTTGCTCGCCCGCCAGCATTTCCGCACCTTCTCCGCCAGGTTTGCCGGGCTTCCGGTTAAGGTCGCGCAGTTGTCGCGCATGGTCACCGCGAAAGAGGCCAACGAGGTTCGCAAGGGCGTGGCCAGCGGCGACATCGGGATCGTCGTCGGCACCCACGCGCTGCTGGCCAAGTCGATCGAATTCGCCGATCTGGGCATGTTGATCGTGGATGAGGAGCAGCATTTCGGCGTCGCCCACAAGGAACGGCTGAAGGCGATGAAGGCCGATGTTCACGTGCTGACGCTGACCGCGACGCCGATCCCGCGCACCCTGCAACTGGCCCTGACCGGGGTGCGGGAAATGTCGATCATCGCCACCCCGCCGGTCGATCGGCTGGCGGTGCGGACGTTCATCATGCCGTTCGATTCGGTGGTGATCCGAGAGGCGCTGCAGCGCGAGCGGTTCCGCGGCGGGCAGGTGTTCTGCGTGGTGCCCCGGATCGAGGATCTGCAACGCATGGCCGACCGACTGAAGGAGATCGTCCCCGAGGCCAGGACGGTGCAGGCGCACGGACGGCTGGCGCCGACCGAACTGGAACGGGTGATGACCGAGTTCGGCGATGGTAAATACGATATCCTGCTGTCCACCAACATTGTCGAAAGCGGGCTGGACATGCCGGCAGTCAATACGCTGGTGATCTATCGCGCCGACATGTTCGGGCTGGGCCAGTTGTATCAGTTGCGCGGGCGGGTCGGGCGCGGCAAGCAGCGAGGCTACGCCTATCTGACATGGCCGCCGAACCATCGCCTGTCCGTTGCGGCCGAAAAGCGGCTGACCGTGATGCAGACGCTGGATGCGCTGGGCGCCGGGTTCACCCTGGCCTCTCACGATCTGGATATTCGCGGCGCCGGCAACCTGCTGGGCGACGAACAGTCGGGGCACATCAAGGAAGTCGGTATC
>DAIEHR010000032.1 GCA_027353465.1 Acetobacteraceae bacterium
GGCCGAACCGCCGCAGGGCGGTTTGCATCGCGCTGTCCGCGCCCTCGAACGTCTCGAGATCGGCAATGATCCCGACAGAGTCCGCGCCAATCGCCTCCAGTTCGGCCGTGACGTCCAGCAGCAGTTCGGAACGGTCAACCAGCGCCAGATGCCCTCCCTCGCGGGCGATGCGCAGCGCGACGGCCCGTCCGATGCCCTGGGCCGCGCCAGTCACGACCGCGACCTTTCCGGCGAAGCGTCCTGACTGAATGGTCATCACGCGGCCTTCCGTTGCACTGCGCCGCTTGGGGCGAATTTCTCGAAATGGAAGCTGGAAGGGGTTATGCCTTGCCGGTCGAGCCAACCGCGCACGGCCTCCACCATCGGTGGCGGACCGCATAGATAGATATCGACGTCGCCGCCGTTCAGGTGCGCCGGTTCGATATGCGCGGTGACGTAGCCCTTGCGCGGATAGTCGCTCTCGTCCGCCGCCACGCAGCAGGCGAAGGTGAAACCCGGGATCCGTTGGGCGAAGGCTTCCAGCTGATCGACCGCGACGAGGTCGTCATCATTGGTTACGCCGTAGATCAGATGGACAGGCTGCGCGCATCCGGTTACGGCGATTTTCGCCAGCATCGACAGAAACGGCGCCAAACCGGTGCCTCCGGCCAGGAACAGCACGGGGCGCCTGATGTCACGCAGGTAAAAGCCGCCGGACGGCCCGGCCACCGTGACGGACATGCCGGGAACGGCACGGTCCCGCAGAAAGCTGCTCATGACCCCGTGCGGGATGTCACGGACCAGGAACGACAAATTCGTTTCGCCGGGCGCTGAACTGAAGGAATACGACCGCGTTTGATCCGTCCCCGGCACGGTGACGTTGACATACTGCCCCGGCAGAAACGGCATCGCGGAGGGTGTTTCCAGCATAAAGGCGATCGCGGTGTCCGATAGGCGGTGCACCGCCGCCAGGGTCGCCGCCACGGTCTGGGTTTTGACTTTGCACGCCACGGACGACGCAGCGACCGAAATCACCACATCACTTTGGGGACGCATCTGGCACGCCAAGGCGTAACCTTGCGCGAATTCCCGTTCGGTCAATGCATCCTCGATATAGACACCGGCGTCGAACTGGCCAGATTCCACATGGCATTTGCAGGTGCCGCAGGCCCCATCGCGGCAATCCATCGGGATATTCACTCCGGATCGGAACGATGCGTCGGCGACCGTCTCGTCCGGGGCACAAGCGATGAAGCGGGTTAATCCGTCCTCGAAATTCAGAGCGATATTATGGAGCATCGTTACCTCCGTGCCGTCAAATATGGTAGATATCGACTACATGATGGATGTAATCGTTCTTCAGAATGACCTTTTTGTTCTTGATCGTCGGCGTATCGCCGGTTGTATCCAGCGTGTAGAAAGACGATCCGAAATACGTATCCACCGTCTTGTAACGAAAACTGAACGTCACCCAGTTGAACCTCAGACGGCAGGTTTCGCCAGTCTGCTCCACGATCTCGACATTGCTGATGTTATGCGACGTCCGCGGTTCCGGCAGGCTGGTGGCGCTGGATCGATCGGTCTGAATGCGGAAGACGCGGTCCTCCAGACCACCCCGATGGGCATAGTAGATCAACGAGATCTCTGTTTGTGGATCCGCGACCAGTGTCTCGTCGTCATCCCAGGATGGCATCCAGAATTCGGCATCCGGCGTATAGCAGGCCAGCCAGCCATCCCAGTCCTTGTCATCCAGCAGGCGTGCCTCACGAAACAGAAACTGGCGCACGTCTTCGATCGAAAGCGGGGTCATCGTCTTGCTCCTACGCCTTGATTTCGGTTTCGGCGGCCAGCGCCTTTTGCATGGTCTGCCGCCAATACTTATGCTGGACAACAAACAGGCCTTCATCCTCGGTCCGCACGCCGCTGAGCAGCGGCTTCAATCCGATGGCTTCGGCGGCTTCGTCGGCACCCTCGATCCAATGCTGCGCGCCCCGGCTCATGTCGTTCCAACGAGCCGCCCGCCCCAGATAGGACATCTGACAGGCGCGGAATTCCTCCAGGTCGTCCGGTGTGGCCATACCGCTGGCGTTGAAGAAGTCTTCGTACTGACGGATTCGCCGCGCCCGCGCCTCGGCATCCTCGCCTTTCGGTGCGATGCAGTAGATTGTGACCTCGGTCTTATCCACGGAGATCGGCCGGTAGGTGCGAATCTGGGAGCTGAACTGGTCCATCAGATAAACATTGGGGTAAAGACACAGATTGCGGGACCGCTGCACCATCCAGTCGGCCTGGCTTTGGGTGAACCGTTCGGCCAGTTCGTCCCGCCGGTCCCAGTTCGGACGGTCCTGGGGGTTTGCCCAATTCGTCCACAGCAACAGATGGCCGTGTTCGAACGAGTAGAACCCACCGCCCTTTTTCGACCATCCGCCGGCGTCCATCGCACGTACGGTGTCCACCTGTTCGGCCTGCTTGCGATGATTGGTCGTCGCGGCATAATTCCAATGAACCGCACTGACATGATAGCCGTCGGCGCCGTTCTCGGTCTGTAACTTCCAGTTGCCGTCATAGACATAGGTCGATGACCCGCGCAGCACTTCCAGTCCCTCCGGCGACTGGTCCACGATCATGTCGATGATCCGGGCGGCTTCGCCCAGATGCTCCGTCAGCGGCAGAACGTCGGGATTGAGGCTGCCGAACAGGAAACCGCGATAGGATTCGAAGCGCGCCACCTTCGTCAGATCATGCGACCCGTTCTTATTGAACGCTTCCGGGTAACCGGCGCCGCGCGGATCTTTCACCGCGATCAGCTTGCCCGCGTTACTGAAGGTCCAGCCATGGAACGGGCAGGTGTAGCTGGTCTTGTTGGCCCGCTTGTGGCGGCACAGCATGGCGCCGCGATGGCTGCATGCGTTGATGAAGGCGTTCAGCGCGCCTTCCTTGCTCCGAGCGATGAATATCGGCTGGCGACCCATCGTCGTGGTAAAGTAGTCGTTGTTATTGGGGATTTGGCTCTCGTGCGCGAGATAGATCCAGTTGCCCTCGAAGATGTGCTTCATCTCCAGTTCAAAGATGTCCGGGTCGGTGAAGATGTCCCGGCCAACGCGATAGGCACCTGTCGCGGCGTCATCCACCAAGGCTGTGTCGAGTGTCTTCTGGACGTTATCGAGCATCGCGGTCCTCCTTACGATACCTCGGAGGTTGTTTCCTCCGGCAGCGCCTTCATCGCAGCTTCCCTTCAGCGCCGTCCAAGACTAATTGGGTCACCACAATACCCGGGAGGTATGAAGGTGGAGCTTCGGCATCTGCGTTATTTCGTGGCGGTCGCCCGTGAACGGAACTTCACCCGCGCGGCAGAGGTGCTGCATATCGCGCAGCCGCCGCTGAGCCGGCAGATTCAGCAACTGGAAGATGAGCTTGGCATAGGCTTGATCGAGCGCGGCAGCCGACCCTTGCGGCTGAGCGAGGCGGGCCGGTTGTTCTATGAACAGGCCGTCCAGGTACTCGAACGCATCGACGAGATAAAGACTCTTATGGGTCGCCTGCACGACGCCGACCGGGACCGGTTCAGCATCGGCTTCGTTGCATCCACTCTATACGGCAGGTTGCCGGAGGTTATCCGTTCCTATCGCGCTGCCCGCCCTAATGTGGAGATCGCGCTTTTGGAAATGACCAGCCTGGAACAAATCGCGGCGTTGAAGGAAGGCCGTATCGACGTCGGATTCGGGCGCATTCCGTTGGACGATCCTGCGTTGGAGCGGCAGTTGTTGCGCAACGAAAAGCTGATTGCCGCGGTCCCGGCGAATCACCCGGTTCTGGCAAAATCCGAAGCGCTTCGCCTGGAAGACCTCGCCGTCGAATTGCTGGTTGTTTACCCAAAGGCACCGCGGCCAAGCTATGCGGATCAGGTATTGTCACTGTTTCGCGAGGCCGGCCTGAAACCTCCGGGCGTTCAGGAAGTGCGCGAACTGCAGACCGCGCTTGGTTTGGTCGCGGCGGCTATGGGTGTGTGCCTGGTGCCGGCGTCCGTCGAGACTTTGCGCCGCGACAATGTCGCCTACCGGCCGCTCGACTCTGTGCACGCGGTCTCCCCGATCATCATGAGCAGCCGCAAGGGCGACCGATCGCCCGAGATCGCGCTTATCCTGAAGCTGATCCGTCAGATGTATCGCAGGGAGAAGATCGTGTTCGGCGCTTAGGCCCCTGCCCGTTCGCGCCGGCTTTCCGTCCGCAACTGCCCGCAGGCGGCCAGAATATCCTGCCCGCGCGGCGTGCGGATCGGTGCGGAGAACCCGGCCGCCATCACGATCGCCGCGAACCGGTCCAGCGCCGCCTTGCCGCTGACCTCATACTTGGACCCCGGCCACGGGTTGAACGGAATCAGGTTCACCTTGGCCGGCAGCCCGGCGATCAGGCGCACCAGTTCCCGAGCCTCGGCTTCGGAATCGTTGACGCCTTTCAGCATGATGTATTCGAAGGTGATCCGCCGTGCGTTGGAGGCAGGGGGATACCGCCGGCAGGCCGCCAGGACTTCGGCGATCGGGTATTTGCGGTTCAGCGGCACCAGTTCGTTACGTAGTTCGTCGGTGACCGCGTGCAGGGATACGGCCAGATTGACCCCCAGCTCCGCCCCCGCGCGATCCATCATCGGCACCACGCCAGAGGTGGACAAGGTGATCCGGCGGCGGGACAGGCCGATGCCCTCCCCGTCCATCACGATTTTCATCGCCTTGGCGACGTTGGTGTAGTTGTACAGCGGCTCGCCCATCCCCATCAGCACGATGGTGGACAGCAGGCGCGGAGTCTCGCCCTTCGGGGACGGCCATTCGCCATACGAATCCCGCGCGGCCATGAACTGCCCGACGATTTCCGGCGCGCCGAGGTTGCGCACCAGGGTCTGGGTGCCAGTGTGGCAGAACCGGCAGGACAAGGTGCAGCCGACCTGGGAGGAGATGCAGACCGCGCCGCGATCCTCGACCGGGTCGGGGATATAGACGGTCTCGGCCTCCTGTCCGTCGCGGAAGCGGAACAGGAATTTGCGGGTTTCGTCCACCGATGTCTGCACGACCGCCGCTTCCGGGCGCCCAATCACGAACTTCTCGGCCAGACGCACCTGCAAGGGCTTGGCGATCGAGGACATGCGGGCGAAATCGGTCACGCCCTGGTGGTAAATCCAGTGCCACAATTGCTTGACGCGGAACGCGGGTTCGCCGATCGCCGCCATCTCGGCGGCCAGTTCGGTGCGGTCCATGCCGACGAGGTCGCGCCGGCCGTCCGGCAGCACGACTTCCGGCGGATCGAACAGCGCGGACTTCGCCAGAACCCGCTCGCGATCGGCTTCGGAAAGGTCGCTCACTTCGCGGGGCACGCCTTGACGATGGCCTTATAGGCGTCGCCGAAGCCTTTCAGGCTGAACGTGTCCGTTACTTCCTTCGGCGCCGGAGACCGGGCGACCGCGCGGGCCGCCTTGCCAAAGGCGACGACCGCGGCTTTGCCATCGCGCGCAAAGGCGTTGCGGCCGGAGGTGTAAAACTCCAGCGCGGTCTGATCGACCTGCACCGTCACGGCGGCGTTCGCGGCATAGGTTAGGCCCGCCTCGATCGCCACCGCGTCGCGGCCAGACGCGCGTTCCGTCACCGTCAGGATTACCGGCCCGCGCCCGGGCAGCGCTGGCGCCGAGGTCTGCGCTCGGGTGAAAGCGTAACAGACGGACTGGCCGCCTTCCTGGTGGGTCGCGGCGGTCCAGTCGCCGAACTCGCCAATTTTCTTCGGGGCGGCGGCCGTGGCATGGGATGCGGCGGCCGGCTTTTTGGATTCAGCCGCCACCGGTAGGGCCACCAGCACCGAGAGAATCAAGACAGGTAGGAAGCGTGTGTTCATGGGCGCAGCAATAGGGCCGCCGCCCGCGGCGAACAAGCGCTACGGAGTCATACCTTCTTCGCGTCCCCGTGAGGGTCGCGAGGCCGGAGCCAGTCTGGAATGGTCTTGCGAAACCGCGGCGCACCGTGGCCAGTCGGCGGCAAAGGCTGGACCGGGCCACCCGATCCAACCGGCCGTTCGGCGAAACGGCCATGCTGCAGCAGCCGATCATACAGCACCAGCGCGCCGGCAACCGCCAGATTCAATGAGAACCGCGTAGGAATCCGAATGACATGATCGCAGCGTTCCAGCAGCGCATCCGACAGACCGGCCCGTTCTGGCCCCAGCACATAGGCGGCGTTCAACGGATGGCGGAACGAAGGCAAATCGATCGCGTCATCCAGCAGTTCAATGCCGACCAAGGCGCAGCCGCGTGGCAGCGTCACCTCGGCCAGGGTGGGGTAGCGCCACATCGGTACATGCAGTGGTGTGTCCGCGGTATCCGCCGTCCGGGCGGCGCGGGAATCCCATCCCGTCCCAATCGTGAAACAGAAGGATGCCCCAAACGCATGCCCGGTGCGCAGCAGCGCACCGATGTTCGCGGATTTAGACACGCCTTCGGCGCCGATGCCGAAATACCCCCGGGCTTTAGCTTCAACCATGCGGGCGGTTTATGCCGGCGTCATGACCGACGCAACCGGCCGGCGCCCACCTATGCGATCGCGGCCAGTTTCTGCTCTGCCATCAGTGGCAGGGGAAGTGGTTGCGTGTCGTCTTTGGCCCCGGCGATCCGCATCGCTTCCGCCGTTTGTCGATCTGCCGGCAGGAATGCCTCGATCGACAGTTCCGAGACGGTGATATCGACCGGCGTCGAGAACACGGTGCTCGTTTCGTAAAACGACATAATCCCGTCCATCGTCGCCAGCTTCAGCGGGACGGCGATCATATCGTGGTCCACTGGGTCGGTCGCAGACCCAGTGGGTGGGCTTGGATATCCCCGGATCTCCTCAAGCAGATCCATCAGGCCGCTGTCACCGTTACTGTCGATCTGCCTACGCAACCGGTCGATGGCGTGCGCACGCCACTGGGACAGGTTGACGATGCGGGATGCCAGGCCGGCCGGGTGCAGCAACAGCCGCATTATATTGACGGGAGGGCGCAACAGAAGTGGTTCCGTGCCCGCGAGCAGATACGCAACCGCGCGGTTTGCCGCCACCATTGTCCAGCGCCGATCGATGGCCAGCGCCGGGTTCGGATCATGCGCCGCCAAAACCGTGTCCATGGCCCGCCGAACGATGTCCAGCGGGGGTTCATTCAAAGCCCGTTCCTCGAACACCGTCGAAAAATCCGCGGCATTCAGCAGGCTGTTTCGGCCACGCAGGGGAACATCCAGGCAGGTCGCCAAGCGCAGCAGCATTTGCCGGCTTGGACGCGATCGGCCAGTTTCCAGAAAGCTAAGATGCTTCGTGGAAATGCCGGCATCGCTGGCCAGTTCAAGTTGGCTCATTCGTCGCCTGACGCGCCATTCCCGCAACAATGGGCCAAGAGTCAGAACAGATGATGTAGTGCTCAACCTCCATTTATCCTTTCTTGTAGGCGTGGACTAAGCTGGCGCGGGGCACCGGGAGGACATACACTTTCAACGACGGCGGTGGATAGAACGACACCGTTATCAAATCGTTATAATGCCGTTATTTTGTCGTCCCTACCCGTGAATTCGTTCAGAAATCACGGGTGGCCAACGCGGGACAGGGCGCTTCCGCTGACGGGGATGTCCCGTCGCCGTGCTATCGCCTTCATCGCCGATGACAAATGCCAAAACGCCGCCGCCGCGGGTACCCCGGATTGGCGTCAAATTCATTACCTGATTCAGAATTTTCTTTAAGCGCCCCGTCATCCGTGATCAGGAGGCGGCCCGGACAGGCAGGTGGGTGTAATGTTCGCACTTTTATTCTCGAAGAAGAATTTTAGTTGGTCTAGGCATATCTCGATCATATTCGTTCAATACTGACCGGGCCCGAGAGGATGACACCGTGACAACCTTACAAGCCGGACTGTTCGCCCCGTTTATCGCGACCCTCGGGCGGGGACCTGGCCGGTCCCGAGCGCTGACAAGGGAGGAGGCACGAACCGCCTTCGCCATGGTGCTGCGTGGGGAGGCCGACCCGTATCAGGTTGGCGCGTTTCTGATGCTGCTGCGGTTTCGCGGCGAGGATGCGGAGGAGATCACCGGCATGACCGAAGCCGCGCGCGCCCACGCCGGTCTTGGCCATGGCGGCATGGATGTGGATCTGGATTGGCCGTCGTATGGCGCGGGCCGCACACGGGGGGCACCGTGGTTCCTGCTGTCGGCCCTGGCACTGGCTCGGTCCGGCATCCGGGTGCTGATGCACGGGTCGAACGAGTTTTCAACTGGTATGACGGTGGAAGCCGGATTGGCCGCGCTGGGACTTCCGTCGGACCAGGGAATCCACTCCTTAAAGGACACGGGTTTCGCATACCTGCCGCTGAGAACGCTGGTGCCCGCCATGGACCGGCTGCTGGACATGCGACGATTGTTCGGCCTTCGGTCCCCGGTCAACACCGTGGTGCGGCTGCTGAACCCGGCCGATGCGCCAGCCGGCATCGATGGCGTGTTTCATCCCGCCTATATAGAAGTGCATTTAGGAGTTGCCGAACGCATGCATCGCGGCAGCCTGCTGGTGCTGAAAGGCGGCGGCGGCGAGGCTGAGCGAGTGCCGTTGAAACCCGCGACGGCGACGCTGTGGGCGCTGGATAACGGACGCCGGGAACTCAGTCTGCCTGCTGTCGAGGGCTTGGCGCCCCGCTCGCCCGCAGCGGACACCCCGGCCTCGTTCGCCGCGGTCTGGGCCGGCGAAATTGCCCCCGCGACACCGGTGGCGACGATCCAGGCGACCATCGCCCTCGCGCTGCTGGCCATGGGACGCGCCCCGAACCCCGCCCTAGCGATGGACGATGCCGCTTCGATCTGGGCGCAGCGGCGTTAAGCGGGTAGAAGGCGGGTCATGCGATACATATCTACTCGCGGGCAGGCGCCCGCACGCGACTTCGCCGATGTCCTGCTCGCTGGCCTGGCCGAGGATGGCGGGCTGTTCATGCCGGAAACCTGGCCACATTTCGGCCCGTCCGACTGGCGGGGGATGCGCGGCCTTCCCTACCCCGAACTGGCCGCCAGGGTCATGCAGCCATTCATGGGCAGCGCGATCCCGTACGACGTGCTGCGCACGATCTGCCACGAGGCCTATGCCGGGTTCGGCCACACAGCCATCGTGCCGCTGATCCAGTTGGAGACCAACCTGTTCGCGCAGGAACTGTTCCACGGCCCCACCCTGGCGTTCAAGGACATGGCGATGCAGGTGCTGGGGCGCCTGTTCGACTATGTGCTGACCAAGCGCGACCGCCGGGTGACGATCGTCGGCGCGACCTCCGGCGATACCGGATCGGCGGCGATCGAGGCTTGCGCCTGGCGCGACCGCGTCGATATCATGATCCTGCACCCGCACGAACGCACCAGCATGGTGCAGCGCCGGCAGATGACCACCGTGCTGGCGCCCAACGTCGGCAATGTCGCGGTGCAAGGCACTTTCGACGACTGCCAGGATCTGGTGAAGGCGATGTTCGCTGATGTCCCGTTCCGCAATGAGATGCGGCTGTCGGCGGTGAACTCCATCAACTGGGCGCGCATCGCCGCCCAGATACCCTACTATGTGGCGGCGGCGCTGGCGCTCGGCGCGCCGGAGCGGGATATCGCCTTTAGTGTTCCCACCGGGAATTTCGGCAATGTCCTCGCGGCCTGGGCGGCCCGGCGCATGGGTCTGCCCGTCGCTCGGTTGATCGTTGGTTCGAACCGCAACGACATCCTGACGCGCTTCCTGGCCTCTAACGACATGTCGATGGTGCCGGTGGAACCGTCGTTGTCCCCCAGCATGGATATCCAGGTCAGCTCCAACTTCGAACGGCTGCTGTTCGAGCTGCTGGATCGCGACGCCGACAAAACCCGCGACACGATGCTGGATTTCCGCGCTACCGGGCGGATGCGGGTCGCGGACCCGATCTGGCATAGGGTGCGCGGATTGTTCCATGGCTTCCGGTTGGACGACCCTGGCACCGAGGCGGAAATCCGCCGCCTGCATGCCGCCACGGGGTATCTCGCCGACCCGCATACCGCCATCGGCATCGCCGCCGCGCGGGCACTGCCTTGCGCCGGTGGCGTGCCGACCGTGGCGATGGCCACCGCGCATCCGGCTAAGTTCCCCGACGCGATGGAGCGGGCGACAGGACAGCGGCCGGCATTGCCACCCCGCATGGCGGACCTGTTCGAGCGGGAGGAGAGGTTTGCAGTCCTGCCGAACGATTTAACTGCCGTCGAGACGGCGGTACGGGCATTGGTCGGGCGGAATTAGGGCGCGATAAGGGGCCTGACATCGCCCAGCGGTGAACCGGGGTCTCGGCCGACCGTGCGTCCATTGACGCGGTTATATCGCCACGGTCCCTTACCGAAGATTTGACAGGTCGCGGTGTCGACAGGCCGGTCGGGTAGCCAGGGATTCCCAAAAGGTCGAGCGTCACCAAGCGCCGGCCTCTTGGGTCCGATACTGATCGCCGCCGTCGGCCCCTGGAAACCACCTCGAACGGCGAGTGGATCACGCAATGGCCGGTCGCCATTCGGCTCTGATGGACATATCCCCGTGCCGACGCCTCTCCGGGCATGGAAGGGAACAACGCGTGACCTTGATTTTGGATCAATGTGTCACCATCGATAAGAATAGGGACTAATCCCTGGCAAAGTCTTCGCCCGACGGGCAGCAGGACTTATGGACGTATCACCATGATTTCGTCGCGGACGAGTTCGCCGTTCCAAATTGCTCTTATGGTCCTTACTCTCGGCGTCACCTTAAACGTGTCCGAGGCACAAGCTCAGTCGCATGGCGGCGGCGGGCATGGGGGAGGTGGTCGTGGAGGAGGCGGCTGGCACGGCGGCGGAGGTGGCTGGCACGGCGGTGGAGGTGGCTGGCACGGTGGTGG
>DAIEHR010000039.1 GCA_027353465.1 Acetobacteraceae bacterium
GATACCCCGGTAAAGCTCATGCCCGTCGGCAGCATCAAGCCTTTCTGGCTGCCGCCGACCACGCAATCCACGCCCCATTCATCCATTCGGAACTCAAGAGAACCAAGCGAGGAGATCGTGTCCGCCAGGAACAGCGCCGGATGCCCAACCGAATCGATCGCCGCCCGGATCGCGGGCAAGGAAATCATCATGCCGGTGGCGGTTTCGTTATGCACCACGCAAACCGCCTTGATGGCATGGGCGGTATCCTCGGCCAGCGCGCGCCGCACGTCGGCGATATCGACGCCCACCCGCCAGTCGGCGTGGACTATACGAACCTCAAGCTGGTGGGCACGCGCCATGGCGGCCCATTCTTCCGAGAAATAGCCAGACTCCAGCACCAGGATCGTGTCGCCGGGGGACAGCAGGTTGATCAGGCTCGCTTCCCAGGCGCCGTGGCCCGATGCGTTGTACATAAACAGATGCTGGTCGGTGCGCAGGATTGCCTTTACGCCGGCGAAAGCGGCCTCATAAACCGGCGCGAAATCCGGGTCATTGAAGTCGATGCTGGGACGATCCAGGGCACGCAGCACGCTGTCGGGGATGTTGGTTGGGCCTGGGTTGGCGAAAAAGTGGCGGCCGCGGGCTTTCGGGGACATCGAGCGAATCCTGTTGTGTTGGCAGACCTTATAGCCGGGTTGTGGATCGGGCGCACAGACTTGGATCGAACGCTCCGCGCCCGATCAGCCCAGTCGTTCGATCATCGTCATCGCCGCCTCCGGGTTGCGGGCCTTGAATCCGCTGATGACATACAAGAAGACATCACGCTTTGCGGCGCTACTGGATGCGGAGTTCACGGTTTGCAGGCCTTTGGGGGACTTTCCCGCTTTCCATTCCCGCGCGCAGCTGACCCATCGGTTCAGGGCATCGTCGGGATAGCCATCTTCCTTCGTGCCCATGATGCGGCAGTAAACGAACGGCGCGGTCAGATCGGCGATCTGGGGATAATCCGAGTCACCGGCGATGACGATCGCCACCTTATGGGCGCGGGCCAACGCGACGAACGCCGCGGAGCGGAAGCTGTCGTGGCGCACCTCGACAGCGTGGCGGATGGTGCGGCCTTCGATGCTTGCTGGCAGTAAACGCAAGAACCTGGCGAAGTCGTCGGGGTCGAATTGCTTTGTCGGCTGGAATTGCCAGTTGATAGGACCGAGCTTGTCGCGGAGCCGCAGGATTCCGCTGTTTAAGAAACGTTCGATCGATGTACCGGCCTCGGCCAACACGCGCCGGTTGGTGGCATAGCGCGGCCCCTTCAGGGCGAAGACGAAATCGTCGGGGGTTTCGTCGTGCCATTTCGCGAAGGTGTCGGCTGTTTGGGTCCGGTAGAAGGTGCCGTTGACCTCGATGGAGGTCAGATGATGGCTGGCGAATTCCAACTCGCGTTTATGCGGCAGGTCCTTGGGGTAGAACAGGCCGCGCCAGGGCTCGTATGTCCAACCACCGACGCCGATGCGAATTGTGGAGATGGGCATGGATGCTCCGTAACGGTTTCCCAGGGCGAACGTCTGGCGGCGCTGACTGTGGCATCACGATCGGGGAACCCGGGAAAGCCGGTGTCAGAACCAGTTCTCCTTGTCCACGACATTCCGCAATGCCGCTCCATTCGCAAACGCCCGGCAGTTGTCTCGGATAATCTGGAACCGGCGTTCGTTCAGATGCGGGCCGTAGCCAGCCATGTGCGGGGTCAGCAGGACGTTGGGCAGGCTCCATAGTGGGTGATCGGACGGCAGCGGCTCCTGCTCATACACATCCAACGCGGCACCGGCGATCTCACCGCCGCGCAGGGCGGCGACCAGGTCCTCCAGTTTGGTGGTCATGCCGCGGCCGATGTTGATGAAGAACGCCGTTGGCTTCATCAGGCGGAAGCGGGCGGCGTTGAAAAAGCCCTCGGTTGCCGGGGTGTGAGGCACGGTCAGGATCACGAAATCTGCCTGCGGCAGTAACGTATCCAGCGCGTCCGGCCGATGCAGTTCAGCAACGTCATCCGGTTTGTCTGAACGGCGGGCATCGATGGCCAGCACGCGAAGGCCGAAGGCCGCCAGCAGACGAGCGGTTTCGGCACCGATACCGCCCAGGCCCACGATCAGCGCGGTGGAGCCGGGCAGCGCCACGACCCCCTCATCCTCAGGCGGCTTCTTCCATTCGTGGCGAACTTGTTGCGGAATATAGAAATGCAGCCCGCGGGCGAACGCCAGCACGAACGCCATGATATGTGCGCTGATGTGGTCATTGTAGATCTCGCGGAAATTGGTGACCGTCAGCGCATGCGCGACCAGTTCGGGGTAGTAATACCCGGCCGGAGGGGCAGCCTGGGGGGCCTGCAGCCAGCGCAGCCGTTGCGCCTTGGCCAGCAGCGCGGCGGGCAACGTGCCGAAGGCGGCGTCGGCGGTGACAATCGCGGCGGCGGCGGCATTGATGTCCTCGGCCAGGATCAGATTCATGCCGGGAACCGAGTCCGCCAGACGTGCCGCCCATTGCCGGGTCAGGTCGGTCTGCGGCGGCAGCATCAGGAAGGTGAAGGCGTTGGTCATTCCGCGTCCTTCTTGGCGTTCGTCCCGGCCGCCCCGTGGTAACTCACCGGTGCCGATTTCAACGCCTGCTGCATCAGAAACGGCGCGCCGGCGTGGATGATGTCCTGTTCCAGGGGACCCCGAGCGGCCGCGAACGTGGGGGCGGCGGGCTGACGGCGGCTTTCGACGCGGATGACGAACCATCCGTTACCAGACCTGACCGGGTAAGCCGTCATCTGGCCGGGCGCCATGGCAAAGGCGACCGCCCCGATCTCGGGGCTCAACAGATCCTGGCGCGCATATCCCAGTTCGCCGCCATTCTGGGCGGTGCCATCCTTGCTGAATTTGGTCGCCAATTCGGCGAAATTGGCCCCGCTGTTCAGCTGGCCGATCAGCGCGGTCGCCTCCGCTTTGGTGTCCGTCATGATCAGACGGATATCAACCTCCTCGGGGGCCGCCTTGTTGGCCACGAGCGCGTCATAGGTCGCATGCAACGCCTGGTCGGTCAGATTGGGCGCCAGGGAGCGGCGGATGACTTCGGTTGCCAGGGCCTGGTCGGCGGCATTGCGCATACGCCGCCGCACGACCGGATCCTTGTCCAGGCCGCTGGTTTCGCCGCGCAGGGCCAGGGCCGCTTGTCCCAACGCCTGTGTCGCGGCGCGCTGATACAGCACCGGGAACGGCACTCCACCGGCAATCGGGGGCATGGCTCGGATAATATCGGCGATATCGGCCCAAGTAACGGCGTGCGGCCCGACGTCGGCCACCACCGTGCCTCCGGAACGATCCAGTTCGGCCTCCAGCTTTTGAAGCGAGGCGAAGGCCTCGGGTCCCGGAGCGGGCAACCCTGCCGCCGGCCCACCTTGCGTCTGCGCGAACGCCCCTGTCGCCGAAACAACGATGGCGGCCAGACCCAAAAGCGTGCTTACCGTTCGCATATATCGCACCGCATAAACCTCGACCCATAGCGAAAGCCGACCATACCCATGGGACACGGCCCGTGCCAACGAGGGCCGGGAAGCGAATCAGTTGTGGCGGATGCGACAAGCAACCCGCGGATAACGGGCAACAGCCCCGACCGAAATCGGCACCCGAAACCATTTTGTAGCACTTTGCAATGATAAATCGATACTCCCCCTGATTATTCGGGTGTATTAACCGCGGAAAGAGCATGGTTGGATGATTTCCGACATCCGTCGCCCCACACCGCCCCAGCGGGCCTCGACCCAAACCGCCCCGGCGGGTGAGGATGATGGCTGTGTCAGGTAGCGGGGTCGGCCAAAATCGCCGGGTGTTGACTATACCGATCATTGCGGATCATGGCGTCTAGGATGTTCGTGATCGACTCCCTAACCGTATGTGCGCTCAGCACGATGCTTTCCGCGTCGCTGGGCACGTTGCTGATCTGGCTGTGGGTGAAAGAGCGCAGCCAACGCGCGCTGGCCAGTTGGGGCGCGGCACGGCTGTTGATCGCAGCAGCCATGCCGCTGCTGGCCGCACGCGGATCGGTTCCCAATTGGTTATCAATCGACCTGCCGAACGCCCTGCTCTGCCTTAGCTTCGGTCTGCTGTGGGCCGGAGCTCGGCAATTCGAGGGGCGGTCGATCAAGTGGGCGGCGAGTTGCGCCGGGGCGGCGATATGGTTGCTGGGGTGCGAAATCCCGGCGGTCTATAACCACCTTGAGGTACGCATCGCGCTGATCGCAACCATTATCGCGCTGTATAATCTGGCGGCCGTGCAAGAATTTTACCGCGGCCAGCGCGTCAGCCCGCTGGCCGCCCGCCCTGTGGTGATCACGCTGTTGGTGGGCGTCGCGCTGATTATCGCCGTGTCCGGGATGCTGCCGCTGATGTTTCCGCTAAGGCGGGCGGGCACCGGGCTTCCGGCCTCATTATGGTTCGGCCTGTTGGTCAGCCTGATCATCGGAATGATGGCTGCTATCTCGATTCTTCTGGTGGCACTGACCAGGGACCAGGCAGAACTGCGATCCACGATGGCGCTTGCCGCCGCCCGCGATCGGGCGAACGAAGCCAGCGGACAGAAAAGCAGGTTCCTCGCCAGCATGAGTCATGAACTGCGCACACCGCTGAACGGCGTGCTTGGCCTGGCGCAAGTGCTGGTAAACGATCCCGAGTTGGGGGAGCGTCAGCGCCAGCACGCCACGACGGTGGAGCAAGCGGGGCAGCATCTGCTTGCCATCCTGAACGAAATACTCGATCTGTCGCGGATCGAGGCCGGGCGGATCGATCTGTCCCCCCGACCGCTCGCGTTGGTGGGATTCCTGCACGAATTGGCCGCCCTGGCGCGGGGTGCGACCACGCCGCTGGGTGTCACGCTGTACCTTGATGTTGCGCGTGATTTACCTCCGACCGTGCTGGTCGATCCCGTGCGGCTCCGACAAATTCTGTTGAACCTGCTGAACAACGCCTGGAAATTCACCCCATCCGGCGGCTCTGTCCGACTGACGGTAACGCCCGCGGCTGGCGCCAGGATCAGCTTCGCCATTACCGACACCGGTCCTGGCGTCCCGTTGTGGCTGCGTCCGCGGTTGTTCCAGGACTACGCCCGCGGCCTGGGACATTCTGACCCGGGGGGA
>DAIEHR010000046.1 GCA_027353465.1 Acetobacteraceae bacterium
CCAATCATCGCGCCGCCGGCCGCGAATGGCATAAGCCGCCACGGCCGCAATCCCCGGGTCAGCGCCAGACACTCCAGCGCCACGAAAACCGCGGCGTATCGCGGTTTCAGCGCGCATCCCAGGCCAGCCAGCACACCGGCCGCCACAGCCGACTTCCAGGGTATCTGCTTGCCGTCCAGCGACCGGGCAAACAACGCGAGGTATGGCAGGAACGCAGCGACCAGCAGATGTTCGCGTTGGCCCAGGTCAGCAGCGGGCAGGATCAGCAACGCGCTGCCGATTGCCGCGAACACCGGCAACCGGTCGGCAAAAATCCCGCCGCGCGACCGCAGCAACGCCGCCGTCCACCAAGCACTCCCCAGGACGCCGGCGATGAACACCGGCATCGCGACGAACCTTGGATCGGCGTCCAACCACCGCGCTATTTCCAGCGGCACCGCTGAAATCCAGACAATCAGCGGCGGATTGACCTCCACCAGGTCGATATAGAGTTCCCGGCCGGCCATCCACCGCCGAGCGACATAGAGCAGCCAGGCGATATCATCCTTCAGCGGCGAACGCAGGGTGATGAACAGAACGGTGCCCAGCACACACAGAAGAACCAGGGCGCTGACAACCGACACGATCTGCCGGGTACCAAAAAAGCCCGGACGAAGCGCGGGTCTGAAGACATGAGACATCGGTGCGGTAAAAACTTCTGACCTGAAAGCATGCGGTAATCGCATGCTTTGTTGCCACACCGTTAGACCCTAGCCAAGTGGCCTAATCATGGCAGACGTGTGGCGCGATGTGCACACATTTACGCTTCCAACAGATCCGCGATACGGCGCGCGACCTGTGTCTGGGAATACGGCTTTTCGATAAACCGGCCGCCGGCCCGTGACGGCATCGGCAAGTTACGCCCGCCGTTATATCCCGATGTCAGCAGCACCGGCACCGTCGGATAATGCGACTCAAACCACGCGGCCAGACCGAACCCATCCATCTTGCCCGGCATTCGGACATCAGTGAACACCAGGTTGACGGGTCCCACCGCTTCCGCCAAGGCAATCGCTTCCGATGCGTTGCCTGCTTCCACGACATTATAGCCGCAATCTCGCAAAAACTCAGCGATCGGCATCCGAACCATTGTCTCGTCCTCGACGACGAGGACGGTATGCATATCGTGCTGCTCCACCGAACCCGAACCACTTGAAAATGACAGTGACTTCATAGTCCCCATGTAATGCGCCGGAACCCCCGAGACTGAATGTACAACGGCAACTTCTCGTGATGCCACGAAGCGGCCGATCAGCCTTCGCCGCCCATCGGACGATTACCGGACCGTGCCGCTTCCTCTAAATCGGTCTGCTCGCGCCGGGCTCGCGTGATCGCCACCGCACCCGCCCGTTCCGCGATGACCGCGCCAACCGCTTCCGCCGCAACCCTCGCCGCGACCAGGTCGGCCCGCACCTCGGCAGAGCGCGCACGCGCCTCGGCAAGGTCGCGAACCGCCGCGGCCCGTTCGGTTTCGCCGGCCGCCCGTCGTTTGGCAAACATATCCTGGAAGCGATGCGCGTCCTCCAGCATCCCATGCGCCGCACGGTCTCGCCGAACCGCATCCTCCAGGTTCGCAATCCGTGCCTCCACCGCGGTCTCGGCCGCCACGCACGCCGCCAGATCCCGCCGCAACCCATCCACCGTTCGGTCGCGGATGGTCCGCACGGACCGCAGCCGGTCACGCGCCATCCAGCACCTGCTCCAGCAGCGCGAACGCGTCGTCGAAGCCTGTCCGCTCGCCTTTGCCTTGCCGCAGGAAAGCGTCGATCGCCGGAGCCAGCCGCAGCGCCTCGTCCACCGCCGGATCGGTGCCCATCCGGTAAGCGCCCAACCGCACCATGTCCGCCATCTCTCCATGCAGCGCGAGGATCCGCCTCGCCCGCGCAACGACCGCTGCCCGCTTGGGATCCAGACACGACGACGCGGTGCGCGATAGCGAACGGGAGATGTCGATCGCCGGGTACCGCCCGGTTTCCGCGATCGCCCGGTCCATCACGATATGCCCGTCAAGGATGCCGCGCACCGCGTCGGCCACCGGCTCGTTGTGGTCATCGCCCTCCACCAGCACGGTGAACAGGCCGGTGATCTGCCCGGCCACGCCGACCGGCCGCATCGGGCCAGGGCCGGCGCGTTCCAGCATCCGCGGCAATTCGGCGAACACGCTGGGCGGATAGCCGCGGGTCGCGGGCGGCTCCCCCAGCGACAGGCCGATCTCGCGCAGCGCCAGGCAGAAGCGGGTCACGCTGTCCATCAGAAGCAGCACCGATTGGCCCCGGTCACGGAAATACTCCGCCACCGTCATGGCGGTATAGGCACATTGCCGGCGCATCAGCGGCGGCGAGTCCGACGTCGCGACCACCACGACCGATCGCGCCATCCCCTCCGGCCCCAGATCGTTTTCGATGAACTCGCGCACCTCGCGCCCCCGTTCGCCCACCAGAGCCAGAACCACCACGTCGCAGGCGGTGCCAACGGTCAGCATCGACAACAGGGTGGATTTGCCAACACCGGACCCCGCGAACAGCCCCAAGCGCTGCCCTTGGCGGCAGGTGGCGAAACAGTCCAGTGCCCGGACCCCCAAATCGATCCGGGGACCCAGCCGATCCCGTAATGTTGCCTCGGGCGGCGGCGTTCGGGTTGGCCGGCCCCCCGGCGCGCCCGGCAGGAATCCTAACGGGTCCAGCGGCCGGCCCATCGGATCGATCACCCTGCCCAACCAGGCGGGCGCGATGTCCAGCGTGGCGTGATGCGCCGGCCGCAGTTCCGCCCTGGCGCCATAAGCCACACCGTCCAGCGAGTCATAGGCCATCGTCTGCAGCACCGCGTCGCGGAAGCCGATGACTTCCGCCGGCACCAGGCGGCCATCCCGGCCGTGCAATTCCAGCCGGTCGCCCACCCCCGCCAACCCTGTCAGCCCTTGCACCTCGGCGACCAACCCCAGCACGCGGGTGACGGTGCCGCGGATCCGGTGCGGTTGCACCCGCCGGAGGCGGGCGGCGGCGGCGGTAAACCAATCATCGGGACTAAGATGCCTCATTAATACACTCATACTCCAATAACTTATCTGTTCTGGCTATATTCTCTTATTTCCCGTTCCAAATAGCCTGTTTTCACGAAATTTACACTAAAATGTTGAAAAACTAATGGCCATAAACACGCTATGGTGGTATTGCTGCCGTCAGCTTTTGTTAGGGAGATGGCTGGATGCGCGTCCTGCTGGTCGAAGAGGATCTGATCGCCGCACGCGGCATCACGTTGATGCTGAAAGCTGCCGGGGCGGTCGTTGACCAAACCGACAGCGGGGAGGACTCGCTGGAACTGCTCCGGCACTATGAATACGACATCGTGCTGCTCGACCTGACCCTCCCCGATATCGAGGGGTTCGAGGTCGTTCGCCGCATCCGCATCGCCCGCAACGACACCCCGGTCGTGGTCCTTTCCGGAATCACCATGCCGCAGGCCAGGGTCAAAGCGCTCAGCCTGGGCGCTGACGACTTCATCACCAAACCATACGACAAGGCGGAACTGCTCGCCCGCATGCAGGCCATCGTCCGCCGCAGCAAGGGATTCAGCCAACCCACCGTTCGCATGGGACGCCTGGAGCTGAATCTGGACAGCCGCGCAGTACTGGTTGACGGCCGCGACATCCGCCTGACGGGCAAGGAGTATTCGATCCTGGAATTGCTGGTGCTGCGCAAAGGCATGGTCCTGACCAAGGAAGCGTTCCTGAATCACCTCTACGGCGGAATGGATGAACCAGAGGTTAAGATCATTGACGTTTTTGTATGCAAACTCAGAAAAAAACTCGCCCGCGCCGGCGCCGACGGCGTGATCGGCACGATCTGGGGCCGCGGCTACGTGATCCGCGAATCCGCAACGCAAGAACTGTTCGTTACCGCCCGCGAACCGTTGAATGTCCCCAGGTTTTCCCCTGCCGCCTGAGCCATCGGCCATAGCGCAATATCAAAATTGATACCTATTATCATCCCGCGGGTCTTGAGACGTCCGTTAGACGCCGGCGACACGTCCCACCGATCGATCCATCCCTGTTTAAGAACGGCTGATAAGCGAGGGACGACATGGCGTAATCCCACGCCCTTCTCTATATCGCGCGGATGACCACGCCATTCGTGAAGATGCACGGCTGCGGCAACGACTTCGTCATCCTCGACGAGCGTGCCCATCCGGTCGGCATCACCCCCAGCCGGGCTGCCGCCACTGCCGATCGCCACACCGGCGTCGGTTGCGACCAATTGATCGTGCTGCAACCCGCCGACACCGCCGACGTGTTCATGCGCATCTACAACCCGGATGGGTCACAGGCCGGTGCCTGCGGCAATGCCACCCGCTGCGTCGCCGATGTCCTGATGCGGCAGACCGGCCGCAACGCCGTCTCCGTCCAGACCATATCCGGCATTCTGCCTGCCGTGTTGTTGGACAACGGGCAGATCCAGGTGGACATGGGGCCGCCCCGCCTGAACTGGCAGGACGTGCCGCTGTCCCGATCCATGGACACGCTGCACCTGGACCTGCCCGGCGATCCGGCCGCGTCCAGCATGGGCAATCCGCACGCCACGTTCTTCGTGGCCGACGTGCGGGCCGAACCCATCGCCGAACGCGGCCCCGCGCTGGAACACGACCCGTTGTTCCCGGACCGGGCGAATATCGGCTTTGCCCAGATTATCGACCCCCAGACCATTCGCCTGCGGCTGTGGGAACGCGGCGCCGGGTTGACGCTGGCCTGCGGCTCCGGCGCCTGCGCCACCCTGGTGAACGCGCACCGCCGCGGCCTGACCGGACGGCGGGCCAAAGTGATCGTCGATGGCGGCACGTTGGACATCGAATGGCGCGAGGATGGCCACGTTCTGATGGCCGGCCCGGTCACCACCGTGTTCCACGGACAACTGCCATGACCGTCGATATCCTGACGTTTGGCTGTCGCCTGAACGCCTATGAATCCGAAGTGATGCGCGGCCTGTCCGCCACGGCGACCGACACCGTCATCGTCAACACCTGCGCCGTGACCGCCGAGGCGGAGCGTCAGGCCCGCCAGGCCATTCGCAAAGTCGCCCGCGAACGCCCCGGCGTCCGCATCGTCGTCACCGGCTGCGCCGCGCAGATCGACCCCGGGTCCTGGGCTTCGATGCCAAACGTCGATCGCGTGCTGGGCAATGACGACAAACTGAAACCGGAAAGCTGGCTGCCCGGCGCCGGCTCCGCCGTGTCCGACATCATGGCGGCGCGCGAAACCGCCGCCCATCTGGTCACCGAATTCGCCAGCCGAGCGCGGGCGTTCGTACAGGTTCAGCAGGGCTGCGATCATCGGTGTACGTTCTGCATCATCCCCTTCGGCCGCGGCCCCAACCGCTCGGTTCCCATCGGCGTCATCGCCGATCAGGTCCGCGCGCTGGTGGCCAGCGGCTACCAGGAGGTCGTGCTGACCGGCGTCGATGTTGC
>DAIEHR010000071.1 GCA_027353465.1 Acetobacteraceae bacterium
CCTCGGTCCACGCGCCGTTTCAGCACGATTCCGGCTTCGGGCGGCAGTGGTGGAGTGTCGCGGACCGGTCCCCGCACATTGTCGAGGCCGGAGTCCGCACCGCGGCGCCCTATCTGCAGGGGTTCATCGACGCCGAACTGGAGCGGCTGGGCCTGCCGCCCGAGGCTTACGCCATCATGGGTTTCAGCCAGGGCGCCATGATGGCGCTGTTCGCTGGCTTGCGCCGTCCGGCGGCACCGCGTGCGATCCTGGCATTCTCCGGCGCACTGGTCGCACCCGGCTCGCTGGCAAAGGAACTGGCAAACAAGGCGCCGGTACTGCTGATGCACGGCGAGGCGGACGACGTTGTCCCGGTTGCACGGTCCGTCGATGCCGAGTCAGCCTTGATCGCCGCCGGGGTGCCGGTGGACGCCCATTACATTCCCGGCCTGGGGCACGGGATCGACGACACCGGCATCTCGCATGGGGCACTGGCGTTGCAGCGGGGATTTTCCTAACCCCACAACCGCCGGCTGGCCCGTTCCGCGCCCTGCGCCAGCGCGTCCAGCTTCGCCCAGGCGATATCGGGATGCACCCGCCCGCCCAGGCCGCAATCAGTCGCGGCAATCACGTTCTCCCGCCCGACCACGTTGGCGAAGCGCAGGATGCGTTCGGCCACCAGATCCGGATGTTCCACCACGTTCGTCGCGTGGCTGACAACGCCGGGCAGGATCAGCTTGCCGTCCGGCAGCTTCACGTCCTTCCAGACGCTCCATTCGTGTTCGTGGCGGACGTTCCCTGCCTCGAACGAGTAAGCCTGACAGTCGATCGCCAGCATGACATCGACGATGTCGCGCATCGGAATGTCGGTGGTGTGCGGGCCGTGCCAGCTTCCCCAGCACAGATGGAAGCGGATGCGATCTTGCGGAAGACCTTTGATAGCGTAGTTCAAAGCCTCCACGCGACGCATTGAAAAGGCGCGATATTCTTCAACCGTCGGTTCGGGATCGATCTGATCCCAGTTCTCGGCGATCGACGGGTCGTCGAATTGCAGGATCAGCCCGGAATCGACGATCGCCTTGTATTCCTCCCGCATCGCATCGGCGCAGGCAAACAGGAATTCATCGTCGGTCTTGTAGTATTCATTGCCGATGCGCGAGGCACTGCCGGGTGCCACCGAGGTCATGAACCCCTCTTCGATGCCGTTGGCCGCCAGCGCCGCCTTGAAGTTAGCGATATCGGCCGCGATCGCCGCGTGTCCGGTGTAGGTCAGCGGCCCGACGCATACCGGCGTTGACGGCGCGCGGGGGCCGGTCGTGATCCCGGACTCCGGATCGTTATAGGCCGTCGCGAAGCGTGTCCGGTCCCGCCGGTCGCCGAAGCTGGTCAGCACCACATGACCGGGCGAGGACCGATGCGGCGGAATGTCATACAGCCCCGGCCCCGACAGTTCCAACCCGCCCAGGCGCTGGAACGAATAGCTCCACCACGCGCCATAGTTGACCCGGCTACCCATCGCCTTGCCGAATTCGCCGTCGCCCGGCAAATCGATCCCCAGCGCCTTTTGCCGAGCGACAACGTCGCTGACGGCGTTGGTGAGTTCGGTTTGGAAGACCGCTTCGTCGATCCCGCCGGAAACGCGCAGGCGATTGGCCTCGATCAACGCGTCAGGGCGCGGCAGGCTGCCGGCGTGGCTGGTCAGAATGCGGTCTGTGCTCGATTTCATGCGTTTGCCTCCATTATTCCGGCGATTCACTGCCTGTTTGTTGGTTGTGGCAAATCTAGTCCGTATTCGCGACAGCGCGCCAGCGCAGTGATATCGATGCCAACCGCTTCGATAGGGACTCTAAAATGACCATAGCCTGGACACCTGAAAGCGCGCCGCGCCTGGAAGGTAAGTATGCGCTTGTCACCGGGGCGACCGGCGGACTCGGCTATCAGACCGCCCTCGGTTTGGCTCGCCAGGGGGCGACCACGGTTCTTGCCGGGCGAAACGCAGCCAAAGGCGAACAGGCCATCCAGCGAATTCAACAGAGCGTGCCGGCTGCCAAGGTCCGGTTCCAGCATCTGGACCTCGACAGCCTCGCCTCGGTGGCACACTGCGCGGCCGGCCAGCCGGCCGTCGTCGATATCTTGGTCAACAATGCGGCCGTGATGGGCCTGCAACGCCGGGAACAGACCCGGGACGGGTTCGAGCGTCAGATCGGCGTCAATTTCCTCGGTCACTTTGCCCTGACGCTGCGCCTGCTCGGTGCGCTTAATCACGGCGGGCGTGTGGTCAATGTCGCCAGTCTCGCGCATCGGCGCGCCAGCCTGGCACTCGCGGACTTCCAATCCGAAAAATCCTACGGTCCGATGCGCGCCTATGGGCAGAGTAAACTTGCCATGCTGATGTTCGCACTGGAACTGCAACGTCGCGCCGACCGGTTCGGGTGGAACTTGAAAAGCATGGCCGCGCACCCGGGCTGGGCGCGCACCGACATCATTCCCAACGGCATCGGCGGCGGTGCGCGCACCCTGAAAGCCCGCATCGCTGCCGCGGGATTCAACGTCTTCGCCCAATCCGCCGCCGATGGGGCACTGCCGATCTTGTTTGCAGCCATCGCGCCAGAGGCGAAGGGAGGCGCCTATTATGGCCCGAACGGACGCGGCGAAATTCGCGGTGGCCCGACACCCGCGCGCATCTTCCCGCAGGCAGCCGACCCAGATGCCGGACAGCGGCTGTGGGCGGAGGCGGAACGCCTGACCGGCAGCACCGCCGACCCATAGGTAAGAACCGGCGGTCCTGAAACTTCTCTCGCAACAACCATGATCGCCTGTGGGAAGCGAATTTGCATCCTTTGTTATCCACAAGGTCGGGCGCTGCATATGTCCTTTTTGTTATCCCCCGAAGCTGTGGATAAGTCGGTGGGGAAACCCCTTGGAATGGGCTGAAATAGGCCTCTGACCGGGAAATTCTGGATGATGCTGAAAGTTTGTGCATACAGGTAACCATATGAAATTGCAGCATTATTACAAAATGTGAACGCGCTTTATTAACGTGTTGTTAAGCATCGTATTGGCCTGGGGACGGCCGAAAACGCGCGATTTCGCCGTAAGCCGATCCGGCGCGGCACCGAACAGGAAATCGATGTCGTCCGCATCCATCGGCGCCAGCGTCAGGCCGTCCTCGCTCGAGGAGTTTGACCCCTGAACGCAAGGCTGGGGCCGACTTCGCAATGCCGGTAAAGGGGGCGAGGCCGAATCCAACAGGCCGCGGCGGAGAACGTGGTCGTTCCGAGACATGACATAAACGGAAATTGAAACGAAATGGGTCAATCGTCGTCAACGAACGAGCATAATGCCAAAAATGATATACACATCCGATTTGATCGGCTAAGGTGTGTCTCATTGTTTGGGACTAGGTCCGATAATGCAAACGCATAGACCAAACCAGTCAACCTAGCATGGCACTTGAAGTTTGATGGAGCCGAAATCAACCATGCGGTTAGCAACTGGAACAGGCACTGTATTGCTCAGCCAGAGGTTGGGGATGTGGTTCGGCGCAGGGCTCCTGGCGCTGATTTCAGCGACCGGCGTTGCGTGCGCCCAGACGGTCAAGGTTGGCAATAGCAATGTAACCAGTACGGCCGGCGTCGGCTTCAACCTGCTGGCGTTGGGTTCGGTCCCATCGGGCACTGCTGCCGGATTTCAGAGTTCCACTACTTTGACGACCGGGACCAAGGGTGGCCTGCCCACACCGGCCGGGACAGAAATCACAAAAATCGTATTCAACGACCCGGTCGCCGACCCCAATAAGTCAGGCGTGTACGTGGGTTCCACAGGCGACGTGGCGGCGTCGCCGATCTCGAGTACTAGTCTCTTGAAATACCTCGTCGCGGAGGGGAACACCTCCAACGTGGGGACGGTCACCGTCAGTTATTCGGTCCCGCAGACCTCATTGCAGATCTTATGGGGCACGATCGGGACGGGAGACACATTGACGATTTGCGGCAATACAAGCTGCACCGGAACTGCGCTCGCAACCTATACTGGTACAAACATTATCGGCTACGGCGGTGTGGCGAATCAGAACGCCGCGATCACGATCAAAGGCCTCCCGGGTTTCTCGACGATTCAACTGTCCGATCACAACAGCGCCCCGGCATTCGAATTCCTGCTTGGGCAGCCCGTGCCTGAACCCGCGAGCCTGGCTGCTTTAGGGATGGGTCTGGCCGGTCTTGCGGTTGCGCGGTGGCGAACCAAAAAGACTGTCCAAAAGGTGCCCCGCAGGCCCATCGCATGATCGAACGGGTGATTTCAGCTCTATCGGCCTACAACAGAAGCCGTCGGTAAGGTAAACTTCGACGTGCCGATCACTGGTTTGCAGGTTAAACCATCGAGCGTTGTCAATCGCATGGTTCGAGCACGAAGGCTCGCGCTAGGACGCTGCCTCCTTCGTGATGCGCCCGATCGATGCCCGGGCCACTGGCCGTGGGGTCGCCCGGGGCACGCGCCAACCCCTACGGGCTCGCCTTGAAATAACCGCTTCGATGGACGCGCGTCCGCCATGACGATGAGACGCCGACGGCTCCCGTCAAACGACGCGTTTATTTCGCCGCGTATCCTAAGCCGCCAGCCGATCCGGTGCGGCACCGAACAGGAAATCGATGTCGTCGGCATCCATCGGCGGCAGCGCCACGCCGTCCTCGGTCAGCGCCAGCGACGCCAGCGCCGCCTTGCGCTCTTGCAATTCGACGATCCGCTCCTCCACCGTATCGGCAGCGATCAGCTTGTAAACAAACACCGATTTCGTCTGCCCGATCCGGTGCGCCCGGTCCGACGCCTGGTCCTCCACCGCCGGGTTCCACCATGGATCGTAATGGATCACCGTGTCCGCCGAGGTCAGATTCAACCCGCGCCCGCCGGCTTTCAGGCTGATCAGGAACAGCGGCACCTCCCCCGCCTCGAACCGGCGCACCGGATCGGCTCGGTCGGCGGTGTCGCCGCGCAATTCCACGAACGGCACCCCGGCCGCGGTCAGCACTGGCTTCATCAGATCCAGCATTGAGGTGAACTGGGAGAACAGCAGGATCCGCCGGCCCTCGGCGATCATTTCCGACACCATCTCCATCAGGTCGTCCAGCTTGCTGGAGGACGCGGCAGCGTCCGACAATTTGGCCAGCCTGGGATCGCAGCACACTTGGCGCAGCTTCAACAGCGCCTGCAACACCAGCACATGGCTTTGCGCCACACCCCGGGCGGCGATGCCCTCGGTGACCTTTTCGTGCATCGTTGCCCGGATTGCCTCGTACAGTTCGCGCTGATCCGGCGCCAGGTTGATCCGGCGCAGGATCGTGTGCTTCGGCGGCAGTTCCGTCGCCACCGCGGACTTGGTGCGGCGCAGGATGAACGGGCGGATACGTGTGGAAAGCTGGCCGCGCCGCACCGGGTCGCCGTCTTTCTCGATCGGCGCGCGGAACCGGCGGTTGAAGCTTTTGCGGGACCCGAGCAGGCCGGGCATCAGGAAGGCGAACTGCGACCACAGTTCGCCCAGATTATTCTCGATCGGCGTGCCGGACAGGCACAGCCGGTGCCGGGTTTGCAGCCGGCAAACCGCGTGCGTGGCTTTCGAGCCGGGGCTTTTGATCGCCTGCGCCTCATCGAGTACGACCATATGCCAAGCCAGCGCCGCCATTTCCTCGATATCGCGCGACAGCACGGTATAGGTCGTGATCACCACATGTACGCCGTCCAGGTTCTGGCGCTTTTCGTGGCGGTCCATCCCGTGCAGCACCAGCACCCGCAGGTTCGGTGCGAAGCGAGCCAGTTCCGCCGACCAGTTCGGCACCAAGGACGTCGGCACCACCACCAGCACCGGCCGGTCCATGCGGCCAGAGGCTTCCTCGATGCCGATATGGGCGATGGTTTGGGCCGTCTTGCCCAGACCCATGTCGTCGGCCAACAGCCCGCCCTGCCCGTTTTCCCGCAGGTGCTGCAACCAGTTGACGCCCTGCTGCTGATAGGGCCGCAGATCGGCTTTGAAACTGACGGGAACCGGCGCCTCGGGGATTTCGGACACCGCGCGGTAGCGGGCGACGTGTTCGATGATCATCGCACCGTCCTGCCAGCGCGTGGTCACCAAGTCTTCCAGGTCCAGCACATTCGGCGCGGCGGCGGCGTCCAATGTCAGCGAGTCGCCCGTGGTCCGCGCGGCGGCCTCCACCAGATCGTCCATCACGGCTAACAGACGGGCGATGCGGTCGGCGGGCAGCTTCAGGATGCGGCCGTCGTCCAGGCTGGTGACGACCTCGCCGCCGATAATCCGAGCGGAGTCCATGCCGCCGCGTTCGCGCAGGCGCATGAGGATGGGCAGCAGGGGATGGCGGGAGCCGTCGATCTCGATCCCGAAATCCAACGAGAACGCACCCTGCGGCGCGTCCGAC
>DAIEHR010000116.1 GCA_027353465.1 Acetobacteraceae bacterium
GATTTTTCGATGCCGCGTGGTATCAGCAGCGCTACCCGGACATCGTCGCCGCCCGGCAGGATCCAATCGTTCATTTCATTCGTCATGGCCTGGCCGAACGCCGCGATCCCAACCGGTTTTTCGATAGCGCCTGGTATGTCGAACACTACCCTGACGTGAATGCCAGCGGGCAACACCCGCTGTTGCACTACCTGTCGGCGGGCGCGGCGGAATTGCGCAACCCGCATCCCAGATTCGATGCGGTTTATTATGCCACGCAGCATCCGGAAGCGGCGTCCAACCCATTGCTGTTCCATATCGGGACCGGGCTTGCCCGTGGCTATCTGACGGAAAAGCCCATTCACATTCACGACTATTTGCCGTCGCGCCATCCTCCGTTTCCGCTGCCAAGCGGGGTCGTTGTCGATGTGGTGATCCCGGTCTATCGCGGCCTGGAAGAAACCCGCCGCTGTATTCACTCCGTCCTCGCCGATGCCGGGCCGCCGCTGGGACGGATCATCGTGGTCGATGACCAGTCGCCGGACAAAGCGTTGGCGGCCTGGCTTGATACTCTGCGTGACAGCGGCAAGATCGTTCTGATCCGCAACAAGCGCAATGTCGGGTTCGTTACGTCCGTCAACCGGGGCATGGAAGCCGCCGGCGATCACGACGTGATATTGCTGAACAGCGACACGGAAGTGCCGTATGGGTGGTTGCGCCGGCTGATGGCGCAGGCCTATGCGGCACCGCGGATCGCCACCGTCTCACCATTGTCGAACAACGCGACGATTTGCGGCTATCCTGGCAACGAAGCAAGCCCGATCATGTTCGCCCAGGACTTGGCCGCCATCGACGCGGTGTGCGAACAAGCGAATGCGGGCCGTTGGGTTGACGTTCCCACCACCGTCGGCTTCTGCATGTATATCCGGCGGGCGGCGCTGCACGAAGTGGGCTTGTTCGACGCTGAACGCTTTACCCTTGGCTATGGGGAGGAAAACGATTTCTGCCTGCGTGCCTCGGCACGCGGCTGGGAACACCGGTTGGCGGTGGACATTTTCGTCTATCATAAGGGGTCGGTCAGTTTCGGTGCCAAGGCGGTTCGCCTGGCGGCCCGAGCCATGGATCTGCTTCAGGAACGCAACCCCGACTATCCGGCGGTCATAGCCCGCCATGTGGCATTGGACGCGGTCGCACCGTATCGCTTCGCATTGACCGCCGGCCTGCTGCGACGGGCGAACCTGCCCGTCATCCTGATGGTTTCCCACGCCATGGGCGGCGGGGTCCGCCGGCATATCGACGCGCTTGTGGCAAGGTATCACGACTCCGCCCGCATCCTGCTGCTGGAGGCCACGGATCGCGGCGCGGCCCTGTCGGTTCCGGCGCTGTCCGGCCATCCGGTCCTGGCGTTGCCGGCGGAGCGGATCGAGGATCTGATGTTAGTCCTTCGATCGATGAATGTGACGCGGGTTCATGTTCACCACCTCATGGGCATGGACATGAGTATCCGCGACCTGGTCCATCGGCTGGGTGTGCCGTTCGATGTCACTGTGCATGATTACTACGCGATCTGCCCGCAGACCAACCTGCTGCCCTGGCCGGGCAGTCTTTACTGCGGCGAACCGGATATCGCCGCGTGCAACAGCTGTATCGCCGCCCGGCCATCGCATGGTGCCCGCGATATCCTGACCTGGCGCGCCGACAACGCCTGGCAGTTCGAGGAGGCCGACCGCGTGCTGTGTCCCAGCGCCGACACGCTCAATCGGCTGCGACGGTTTGGCCTGGGGGCTAAGGCGGTCTTGGCGCCACACGAACCGGTGCCGGGCACGCCTTGGCCGCTGCGGATCCCGCCCAAGCCGGGAAAGAAGCCGCGGATCGCGGTCCTCGGCGTGCTGGCTGACCACAAGGGCGCCCGCACGGTCGCCGCCGTCGCCGAACTCGCCGACCCGAAATTGGTGGACATCCATCTGATCGGCCACACGGAGGACAATTTCCCCAAACAGGCACGGAAACGGCTACGCATCACTGGCGAATACGCGGATGCCGATCTGCGGCAACTGATCGAGCAGATCGCGCCAACGGTAATCTGGTTTCCTCCCGCATGGCCGGAAACCTTCAGCTACACACTGAGTGCGGCGATTGAATCGGGCCTGCCGATCGTGGCGACCCGCATCGGCGCATTCACCGAACGGCTGGCCGGACGGCCATTGACCTGGCTGGCGGATGAAGATGCCTCGCCCGCTGATTGGCTCGCCTTCTTCCAGACGGTGTTCGACGAACTCGCCGATACGCGGCACGTGGCCCCTGCCCCGCGCCGGGCGGCTGTCGCGGATTTTTACGATGACGCGTATCTGCGGCCGGCCACCCCTTCACCTCTGGCATCGCCCTTGCCGATTCGCCTGCGTGGCACGGCTTCGCGGCCCACGATCGCGTTGATGCCGGAACGGTACGACATCGGGTCCCCAACACCCTGCGCCTATATCCGGCTGCTGCAACCGCTGGATCATCCCGCCAGCGGCGGCGGCGCTCGGGTGGTGATGACCGACCGGAAGACGGTATTCCACTACGATACCGATATTATCGTCACTCAGCGTCATGCGCTGCCCGACATGGCAACAGCCGACGCGCTGATTGCCCATGCGAAGCGAACCGGCACCGCCCTGATCTACGATCTCGATGACGACCTGATCGGCATCCCGGCAAGCCATCCCGATGCCGCCGTGCTGCGGCCGCAGGCTCGGATTGTTCGCCGCATGCTGGAAAAGGCCGATCTCGTCTGGCTGTCCACCGATCGGCTGAAGCAAAGCGTGGCCCATATCCGACCGGACGCGCTGTTGATCGAAAACCGTCTGGACGAGCGGATCTGGACCGGGGCGGAGCCTTCGCACGGCTTCCGCGACGATCCTATCCGCATCCTGTGCATGGGCACCAACACCCACAACCGAGACTTCGCGCTGATCGAGCCAGCCCTCGCCCGGTTGAAAGAAGCTTACGGCAATCGGGTGGAAATCGACGTGCTGGGCATGACTGCTTCACCCGACATGGCACCCGGGCTGAACCGGATCGGGCCGCCCGTCCAGGCCAGCCGATCATACCCCGGGTTCGTCCACTGGCTGACCTCGGTGCAACCGCGTTGGCACATCGGCCTGGCGCCGCTGATCGACACGCCGTTCAACCACAGCAAATCGCCGATCAAGACGATGGACTACGCCGCGTTGGGCATGGCCATGCTGGCATCCGACGTCCCGGTTTACCAAGGTTCGCTGGCCGACGGCATCGCCGGTCAACTGGTCGCGAACACCCCAAGCGCCTGGTATGTCGCGCTGGATTGGCTGATCCGCGACCAACCCCTGCGCCGCATGTTCGCCGGCCGGGCGCGAGAGGCGTTTTTGAGCAAGGCAACGCTGGCCAGCGATCCATCGCCAAGGCGGGATTCCTGGAGTCGCTTGTTGGGTACCTCGACTGACCCAACCTTGCGGGACGGCACGCCGTCCTTAACTATATCCCATGATCAAAATCGCCCCGTTACCCCAAAGAGGCGTCATCGCGGTCGAGGGTGAAGACCGCGTCGCCTTCCTGCAAGGCTTGGTGTCAAACGATGTCGAGGCTGTTGGTCCGGGCCATGCGGTCTGGGCTGCCTTGCTGACGCCGCAAGGCAAATGGCTGGCGGATTTCTTTATCTTCGCCGACACGGACCGGCTGCTGCTGGATTGCGAAAGCGAGCAAATCCCGATGCTGCTGCAACGCATGTCGCGATACCGGCTGCGGATGAAGGTCACTCTGCGGGCCGACCCGGACTTGTTCGTCAGTGTCGCCTGGGGCGGCCGCCCCGATGTGGCGGGAATTCTGGCGCCGGACCCAAGGCTACCGGATTTCGCCTGGCGGGTTCTCGCAGCCGCGGCACTGGCCGCTACCGCTACCCCCGAGGACTGGGACCTCTACAGGCTTCAAGCCGGGCTGCCAGACGGATCAAAGGACATGGAAGCCGACCGCAGCGTATTGCTGGAAGCCGGCTTCGATGAACTGGCCGGCGTGTCCTGGACCAAGGGCTGCTATATGGGGCAGGAACTGACCGCGCGAACCAAATACCGTGGTTTGGTCAAACGCCGCCTGGTGCCCGTCGTCGTGGCCGGACCGTTGCCAGTGGCCGGCACGCCGGTGCTGAAAGATGACGTCGAAGTCGGCACGATGCGCTCTGGCCGAGGCGATATTGGTCTGGCGTCGTTACGACTGGACGCACTCGGCGGTGACCTTCGCTGCGGGGAGGCAGCACTGATGGCAAGGGTTCCGTTGTGGTTGCGGTTACCCGATATGGCTAACGCGCGCTCCACCCCGGCGGCATAGGCAGGCATCGATCCGTCAGGCGGCGCGCACCTCCGCCAGGAAGCTGTCAACCTCCGCCGATAGCTGCTCCGCTTGCCGCGACAGGTCGCCCGCCGCTGTCAACACCTGGCCGGCGGCCGCCCCGGTCTCATTGGACGCCCGGCTGACCCCGCTAATATTGACCGTCACGTCCTGCGTCGCCCGAGCGGTCTCTTGCACGTTGCGCGCGATCTCTGAGGTTGCCGCCCCCTGTTCTTCAACGGCGGCGGCTATAGAGGTGGCGATGGTGCTGACTTCCTCGATCGTGTCGGTGATGCTGTGGATGGCGGCAACGGCTTCCTTTGTGGCGGCCTGGATCTGGCCGATCTGGACGCCGATCTCCTCGGTCGCCTTCGCGGTTTGCGTCGCCAGGCTTTTGACCTCCGTGGCGACGACCGCGAAGCCCTTGCCCGCATCACCTGCCCGCGCCGCCTCTATGGTGGCATTCAGCGCCAGCAGATTTGTCTGACCCGCGATGTTAGCGATCAGGCCCATGACATGCCCGATCTTCTCGGCCCCCTCGGCCAGCGCGCGGACGATCGAATCCGTGCGCTTGCTGTCAACGACCGCCTGGTCGGTTATTCTGGCCGATTGAGTCACCTGACGGCTGATCTCAGAGATGGACGCGGCCAGCTCCTCCGCGGCGGCGGCCACGGTCTGGACACCAGCGCTCGCCTCCTCGGCCGCCACGGCGACCGTGGCCGCCTGTTTGTCGGTTTGCGCCGCCGTGCCGGTCATCGATTTTGCCGTCGCCTCCAGTTCCGTGGACTCGGCCGCCAGACTGCCGACCATTTGCGCCGCCTTCACCTCAAACCCCAGCACCAGCGAGTGAAGCCGCGCGGCACGCTGTTCCTTCACGCCTCGCTCGATATCCTGCTCGGCCGCAAGCTGAGCGGCCTTGATCATGTTGTCCTTGAACACCTGAACGGCGCCGGCCATGGCACCGATTTCGTCGCCGCGGCCAACACTGGGGATGATTATCGTCATATCCCTGTCCGCCAGCCGCCGCATGGAACTCGTCATCGCCGACAGCGGTTTCGACAAGGTGCGCACCATCACCCATCCAATCACAGCACACAGAAAGGCCAACGCGCAGAGCGTAATGATGATCCACATGTCGGCGCTATCCGCCAAAGCGGCACCGTCAACAGCGGCCCGGTCGCCGGTCGTGACATTAAGATCGATGTCCGCCTGCAGGTTTTTCCGGAATTCATTCATCGCCGGGTTGCTGTCATCGAGGACCGCGACGGCCTGAACGAAATTGCCATCCTTCAACAAGACGACCAGACGGTCACTGAGTTCCTTATACGAGGTCCAGGATTTTTCGATCGAAGCCAGAAGCGCCTGCTCGGCCCCTGGCGCCGCAAGGGGGCGATAAGCGGCAAGGGCGGCATCAGCGAGTTTCACTTGCGCCGCGCAACCGGCGATCATTGCTTGCCGGCGCTGGCTGGATTGAGTCGTCGCCGCTATGTTCTGATCGAGCCGAAGCCGCTCTGTCGTCTGGGCCATGCGCCCGAGATAGCGGGCTGACGGCAGGAATTTGTTCCGCATCTCCATCGCACTGGCATCTACCGCGCGCAGGCGTGTCAGCGAAAACACCCCCATTCCGATCGTGCCGCACAGAACTAAAATGAATGCCAAAACGATCTTGTTCCGGATCGACATGTTCGCGAGGAAAGTCATAACAAGCGCGGGCCTTCTACAAAATCGTCAACAGCCGCAATGCGACGGGCCAAGCAGCGGCGCCAACTGTTGATATAGGCGGTCTCCGTAAAAAGCTGACGATTGGCCCTCCCACCCCAATTGCGGAAAGCACGACGCCTGATGCTGGGGGTGCGATCGACGCGATTTAGCGTTGCGGATCAAAGCGCGGTTTCATCCGCAACATCCAACAACGGCGGCCGCTGCTTACCCTGGCACTTATAGTATCGCTTCGTAGCGATACAGCCTCGGAACGTTGCCTCTGACAATAAGTTCTTCAATCCACGGAACCGGATTTGTCATTCGGGTCCGCGCGCAATAGAGCTCCGCGAACGAGAACCGGAATCGTCCTCGTCACGGAATCGTTATCCGCCAGGAAATCTCGTGCGTCTAGCGTCTTAGAACGTGTTCTGGTCTAAGGATTTTCGAATTCCAAACTGTGTCGGTCAAGCGACCCGATAGGGGAAGAACAATGCCCGGAAACCGCCTTCTGCTTGTGGAGGATGATGATGACTTTCGTCACTGCATGGCAGATAACCTGCTCGATGCGGGTTTCGAGGTCGTGGAGGCCGAGGGCGGAAGCCAGGCGATGGGAATTCTCGAACGGCAGACTCATTTCGACGCGCTCGTCACAGACATTCAAATGCCCGGCCGATTCGATGGAAACGATGTCGCCAAGCGGGCGAAAAGCCGCTGTCCAGGCCTACCGGTTATCTACCTGAGCGGCAGTCCCGAGAGTCTGACCAATCAAATCGATCGCTGCGACGCTTTTTTTAGCAAGCCATTCCCTTCGTCCCGAATCATTGACGAGATCAGAAGGCTCATGAATCTCAGCGCCGTCAGCCTCCGAACGCGCCACCAAGAGAGATATTCGGAACCTGATGTGGCAGAAGTCCTGACGTCAAGTAGGGTGCCAGTACGGTCTGGTTAGCGATAGGCCGCCCAGTGCCGCCCCAGGCTACGGATTATCGCTGACCCACCGCCTAATCCATCGCCGCGTGCGCCTCCGCCGGCGGCACCGAGTTCAATTTCGGGCGCCGGAGCAGGAACAGCAGAAGCAATGACGGCAAGGTGGTGAAAATCATCATCCAGTAGTCGTCGATATAGGCCGTGATCTGGGCCTGCTGATTGACGATGTGATCCAGCACGGCTGCGCCATGGGCATGCATCGGGTTCCACATCTTACCCACCGCCCCGCCACCTTGCAGCGCTCGGTTAAACGGAGTGACCGCGGCCCCTATCGATTCATGCAACACCTGCGTGTTGCGAGCCAGCAGCGACGAGGTCACCGACACCCCGACCGCCGCACCGATATTCCGCAGCAGACTGAACAATGAGGCACCGTCGGTGCGGTATTGCGGCGGCAGTGTCGCAAACGCCAACACCTGCAACGGCAGAAACACGAACCCAAGCCCGGCCCCTTGAATGATGATGGTGCTGATGATGGTGAATGGCGCGACATCTGGCGTCCAACGCGTCATTTCCCACATCGACCATGCCAGGGCCAATACGCCGCAGGCGATGATTTTGCGCGGGTCCATCCGGCTGGTCAGCCGCCCGCCGGTCAGCATCGCGGTCATCGTGCCGATGCCGCGCGGCGCCATGATCAGGCCGGCGGCCTCCACCGGGTAGTTTGCCAGATTTTGCAGCCACGGCGCCATCAATGAGGAGCTCGACACCAGGATCGTGCCGGTCGTGAACATCAGCAGCAAGCCGCCGGTGAAGTTGCGGTCCTTGAACAGCACGGGCGGTATGAATGGCTTCTTCGCCGTGATCATATGGGCGACGAACAGGTACACGCCCAGCAGGCCAAGCACGGCCTCGGTGACAATCTCGCCAGAGGAAAACCAGTCCTGGTCCTGGCCGCGATCCAGCATCATCTGCAGCCCGCCAATACCAAGCGACAGCACGCCGAAGCCGATCCAGTCAAACCGCAGGTTGAAGTTGCCGAACGACCGCGGCATGAAAAACAGCAGACCCAGCGTGCAAAGAATGCCAAACGGCAGGTTGATGTAGAACACGTAGCGCCAGTTGTACATCTCGGTCAGATAACCACCCAAGGTTGGCCCCAGGATCGGCCCGACCATCACGCCAACGCCCCAGATCGCCATCGCCTTGCCGCGCTGCTCCGCTGGGTAAATATCCATCATGGTGGATTGCGACAGCGGCACCAGCGCCGCCCCGAACACACCCTGCAACAGCCGGAACGTCACCATCTGCGGCAATGACTGTGCCGCGCCGCACATCATGGATGTGACGGTGAAGCCGATCAGGCAGGTGATGAACAGGTATTTGCGGCCGAATCGCGCGGCCAGCCAGCCCACCGGGGCGGTCATGATCGCGGCGGCGGTGATGTAAGAGGTCAGAACCCAGGTAATCTCGTCATAGGTCGCCGACAGGCTGACCTGCATATAGGGCAGTGCCACGTTCGCGATCGTCTGGTCCAGCGCCTGCATCAGCGTTGCACCCACGGTGCAAAGCGTAATGATCAAACGGTGCGGGACTCGTTCCTGCGCAGGAGAGACCAACGGTGAAATAACCCTAAAAGGTGCGAACGCCCGGGACGGCCGGGCGATTATACGCCGTGTCTAGAACAAATCGCGCCACGATCGCGTATGCCCGGTATCAATATCGGCGATCACGCTCATGCCCGCGCGCAGTTCCGGATCGCCGTCCTTATGCTCCACCTTGATGCGGACAGGGATACGCTGCACCACTTTTACCCAGTTGCCCGAGGTGTTTTGTGCTGGCAACACCGAAAACTCCGATCCGCTGTTCGGCGCGATGGCTTCCACCTGGCCTTTCCAGGTCCGTCCCGGATAGGTGTCCACGGTAACGTCCACCGGGTCGCCCGGCTTCACATTTGTCAGTTCGGTTTCCTTGGGATTGGCCTCGATCCAGACATTATCGGTGGACACCAGCCCAAACGCGGCAGTGGCGGCGGCCAGGTACATGCCAGGCTGCACCGTGTCCACCTGCGTCGCGATGCCGTCGAACGGCGCATAGATCACGGTATGATCCAATTGGCGCTTGGCCTCATCAACTTGCGCCTGGGCCTTGAGGTAGTCGGACATTGTGCGAACATCGACCTCGGCCTCTCCGCCCAAGCGCGCCAGTTGCACTTCGGCAGCAACCTTCAGGGCCTCGATCGACTGCTTGTCGGCCATCACCAGAAAGCGGGCATTGTCGTAATCAGCGCGCGTTACACCGCCGGATTTCACCAGATTGGCAAAGCGGTCGTAGTTCGCTTGATCGGCATCCGTCTGCGCCTGCTTTACCTGGACGTCGCGCAACATGCGCTTGTAGTCCAGTTTCATGGCATTGAGCGTCGAGACCATACCGTCGCGGTTCGCCGTCGCGCCAGCCAGCGCGATCTGGAACGGCCTTGGGTCCAACCGCAGCAGCACATCGCCGGCCTTCACCCGCTGGCCTTCATGCACCGGGACCGAGGCAACGATCCCCGACACGTCGGTGGAGATCACCTCCTTAGCCGCCCGCACATAGGAATCATCGATTGATACGATCCGGCCGCCCGTCAGCCAGAAGTATCCAGCGCCGACCACCACCACCGCGATGCCGCCCAGCATCAGGATCGGGCGCAACGCCCCGCGTCCGAGGCGACGGCGCGCGGAGGTCTCGGTCACCCGATCGGACACCCGCGGGCCGGGGCCAGAGATTGTTGCCTGGGACATCAGACCGCCTCCCGCGCGTCGGTGGTCATGGCATCGGGGCCGCGGCGGGATGCGTGGGCCTCATGAGTCAGGGTCGCTTTCATCCGCATCAATGCCTCAGTCATGATTTCAATCGAAGTTTCGTCGATGCCCTCGGTGACGATCCGCGTCATGTCGGCGCGATGATCGTCGATCTCCAGCAACACATCGCCGCAGGCAGGAAGCAGATGCAGCCGCCAGATGCGCCGGTCGCGCGGATCGGGCCGACGTTCGACCATGCCACGCGCTTCCAGACGGTCGATCAGCCGAGCGACGGTAATCGGTTCGACTTCCAGGATTTCGGATAGTTCTTTTTGGGATATTCCAGGCTGACGCTGCAACCATATCAATATGGCCCACTGCGCCCGCGTCATGCCGTGCAACCGCGCGCGTTTGTCGGCATCAACACGCAGCAAACGCGCGACGTCGTGCAGCAGGAACAGGAGATCGCGGCGGAACTCTTCCAATGACGCTTCCTTACGGTAGCGCTGATCATAAGCCGCGTTATGATATCCGCGCCAGTCCGTCGGCCATGCACGGCACGCAATCCCGCTACCCGCCGGTAGGGTTACTGAGGGCGGCTGGGCAGGCGCCCCGTCCGATGGCACTGTACCGGCCGTTGACGGAAGGGGTTCGGCATGGGGGCATGGATCGCGGTGGCGGTTGGCGGGGCCATCGGGAGCATGGGGCGTTTCTGGCTTGCGGGGGTGATGGCGGCGCTGACCGGGCCTCGTTTTCCGTGGGGGACGCTGCTGATAAACGTGCTTGGCTCATTCCTCATCGGGCTGGTCGCCGGCCTGACGCTGACGCCAGCGCGGGTAGGCATGCATCCTGACCTGCGAATCTTCCTGATGACCGGGATTTGCGGCGGCTTCACCACATTTTCGGCGTTCAGCCTGCAAACGCTGGAACTGATTCAAGGCGGCGCTGTCGTGCCCGCCATGGGCTATGCCATCGGCTCCGTCGTCCTGTGCGTCATATCCACCTACGCCGCGTGGGCATTAGGGCGGCTTTGAGCGGCACCTGTCATTGCGGGGCCGCGCGCGACGCGGCATCCTGATCGATATCGACTTCACCCAGTGAGGACACAGCATGGATCTGGTTATCCGAAACGCCCGTATTTTCGGTGATTTGCCGGTCGATATCGGCATCCAGTCCGGCAAGATCGTCGCGCTCGGTCCTAACCTGACCACCGATGCTCCGGCATTCGACGCCGCCGGCCGCCTCGCCTGCCCGGGCCTGGTCGAAACCCATATCCACCTGGACAAGACCCGCATCATCGACCGTTGCCCGCCGGAAGACGGCCGCAATGCCAACGCTGTGCCGCGTGTCGCCGCGGTCAAGGCCACATTCACCGAAGAAGACGTTTATGGCCGGGCCAGTACGACGCTGGAAAACTGCATCAAGCACGGCACCAACCGGATGCGCACCCATGTCGAGTTGGACGCCGGGGTGGAAATGCGCAGCTTTGATGCGCTGGAGAAACTACGCCGGGACTACGCCTGGGCGATCGACATCGAACTTTGCGTGTTTCCGCAAGAGGGCCTGACCAACAACAAACGCTCCGACGAATTACTGGTCGAGGCGCTGAAGCGTGGTGCCCGGGTCATTGGCGCCGCGCCCAACTACGACCCCGACAAAGCCGGTCAGATCCACCGGATTTTCGATCTGGCCCGGGAATACGATGCCGATATCGACATGCATCTGGACTCCGGCAACAGTCCGGCGGACATGGACATCCATCTGGTGTGCGAACTGACGAAGAAGTACGGGCTGGGCGGGCGCGTCGCGGTCGGTCACGGCTGCAAATACTCCACCCTGCCGCCACTGGACTTGCGCAAACTGGCCGCCGAAATCGCCGATGCCGGCGTGGCGGTGACAGTGCTGCCGGCGACCGATCTGTACATGATGGGCCGCAACCAGGACCACAGCGTGCAGCGCGGCGTGGCGGATGCGAACGTGCTGGTGGAAAACGGGGTGAACTGCTCGATCTCCAGCAACAACATCCTGAACCCGTTTACCCCGCTGGGCGACGGCAACCTGATCCGCATCGCCAACCTGCAGGCCAATGTCTGCCAGATCGGCGAGGCGCAGCGGCTGCGGGAGTGCTTCCACATGCTGACCACCCGGTCGGCGAGACTGCTGAACCTGAAGAACTACGGGATCGCGATCGGCAACCCGGCCGACGTAGTGATTTTCGACGCCGTCACGCCCGAGGAAGCCGTCGCCGAGGTCAAAGCCCCGCTGGCCGCGTTCAAGCACGGCGTCCGCACCGTCACGCGCCCCCGGGCTGAACTGCACCGGCCATGAAACTGTCCGAGATCGCCCGGGTCATCCGCAGCAAGAACGCCGGCCCGCGGCGCCTGACACTGGATATCATGTTCGAATCGGACGCCGACTATAACCGTGTGGCGCAATCGCCGGCGCTGGGCGCGGACAACATCGGCCGGCTGTACCGGGTTGCGCCGGACCAGATAACCGTCATCCCCTACCCTGTCGGCCGCGCCATCAAAATCGTCATGGCTCGGTCGATCATGGCGGGCGACCCCGGGGATTACGACGTTTACGGCGCGCAACAACATGCACCGCTGCTGGGGATCGAGATATGATGCCGGGCGCTGTGTCGCCGAGGGAGACGAAAGCAGCATGAGCGCCTCCGGCCGCGTCATCGCCGAATTCCGCCGAGCGCCGCGTCCGATCCGGCTGCTGGGTGCGTCCGGCCAGCTTGGTTACGGCATCCCCGCCGCGTCGTTCAAGGCCGGTATCGAGCGTAAACCGGATCTGATTGGCTGCGACATGGGCTCGATCGATATCGGCCCCACCTATCTGGGCAAGGGGGAAATGGCGACGTCGCCGGAATCCACCCGCCGTGACCTTCGCCGCGTGCTGACCGCCGCGCGATCGCTGGATGTGCCGCTGGTGATCGGATCGGCTGGGTCCGCTGGCGCTGGCCCGCATTTGGACGCCACGCTGGCGATGATCCGCGACATCGCCCGCACGGACGGGCTGCGGTTTCGCATGGCGGTGATGCGGGCCGATATTCCCCGGCCCGCGCTGCTGGATGCGATCCGAAACGGCAAGGTCGCCAGCTTCGACAGCATGCCGGCGCTGACCGAGGCGGACGTGACCGACGCTGCCCACATCGTCGGGCAAATGGGCATGGGACCATTCCGCGCCGCATTGGAAGCCGATGTGGACGTGATCGTGGCCGGCCGAGCGTGCGATACCGCGATCTTTGCGTCGCTGCCGGCGCTTTTGGGGTTCCCGGTCGGCCTGGCGATGCACATGGCCAAGATCATCGAATGCGGCTCGTTATGCTGCGTGCCCGGCGGGCGCGACCCGATCCTGGCGGAACTGGACCACGACGGCTTCACGCTGGAAAGCATGAACCCGGAACGGCGGGCAACGCCGACCTCGGTCGCGGCGCACAGCCTGTATGAGCAGTCCGATCCGTTCACCATGCAGGAACCGGATGGCACGCTGGACCTGACTCATGCCGCGTATCAGGCCGTCGATGACCGGCGCACCCGGGTCTGCGGCGGCACCTGGCGCGACACGACCGCGCCGACGATCAAACTGGAAGGTGCGGTGAAGGTCGGGGAGCGCGCCGTGCTGCTGTGCGGGTCGGCCGATCCCCGCTTTATCGAACAGTGCAAGTCCCTGCTGCCGAAAGTCGCCGACCTGGTGCAAAGCCTGGTCTGCGAGGAACAGCCGCTGGACTATACGCTGCGCTTTCGCGTGTACGGAATCGACGGCGTCCGCATGGTGCCGCCCGAAAACGAAGCCCCGCCCGGCGAGGTGTTCATTATGGGCGAGTGTATCGCCCCCACAAGCGAGCGCGCGTCCGAGGTGGTGCGGACCTGCAAGCAGTTCCTGCTGCATTTCGGCTATCCCGGGCGGCTGTCCACCGCCGGGAACATTGCGTTTCCGTTCACGCCGCCGGAGGTGTCGCTTGGGCCGGCCTATCGCTTCAACGTCTATCACCTGCTGCATGTGGACGACGCGGACGCATTGTTTCTGGTGGAGATCGAAACGGTCTGATACCGGCGGGCGGCGTCATGTCAGTTTGTTATTGCGCCTTTTAGCGGGTTAAACTTATCGTTCTACTCTGGCGCCGAGAGAGGATCGTGCGCCGGGACCGCCAGGGCGGCTGGCCATTCTGCCTTCATTCTGCTTGGAAGAGCGCGAAGGGCCGCGAAGGGTGCCGCATCCCAGCTTCGCGGC
>DAIEHR010000077.1 GCA_027353465.1 Acetobacteraceae bacterium
CTGAACCAGGCGGGCAAGAACACCCACCCGCATATCTGCGAAAGCCTGGAACTATTCGCCAAGGAAGTCATGCCGGAGTTCACCGCGAAAGAGCCTGAGCACCAGGAGTGGAAACGCAAGGTTCTCGCTCGGGAAATCGAATTGGAGGATATCGATACGACTCCATACAAAGCCCGCGCCGGCGTTGGCAAGGGCGTCGCGATCGACAAACTGGCAACCGCGGCGGAATAGGAACGACAGGCGCAGGGCACACGACCATGACCACGCTGGCAACGCACATCGCCGAACGCATCCACGCCCTTCGCTATGAAGACATCACACCGGACGCCCACGAATGGACCGCCAGCGCCTTCGTGGACACCGTCGCCTGCACCCTGGCCGGGATTCAGGAGGATGGTCCCCAGATCCTGATGCGGGTCCCCGGGGTCGCCACCGCCCCCGGCCCCGCGCTGATCCACGGCACCAACCGCCGCACCAGCGTACTGGATGCGGCCCTGGTCAACGGCACCGCCTCGCACGCGCTGGACTACGACGATGTCGCCGGATCGATGGGCGGCCATCCCTCGGTCATGCTGATCCCGGCGCTGCTTCCACTCGCCGAGATGCTAGGCAGCACCGGCCGCGACCTTGTGACCGCCTATGTCGTTGGGTTTGAAACCGAGTGCCGGATCGGCCGAGCGGTGCATCACCATCATTATGAGAAGGGGTGGCATCCGACGGCGACGCTGGGGATTTTCGGCACCGTCGCCGGGGCCGCCAGGCTGCTGCGCCTGTCGGTCGGGCACACCGCCGTCGCCCTGGGCATGGCAGCATCCTTTGCTGCTGGACTGAAGGCCAATTTCGGCACCATGACCAAGCCGCTGCATGTCGGCCACGCTGTCCGCGACGGGCTGTTCGCCGCGCTGATGGCAAACGAAGGCTACACCGCCAGCACGGGCGCTTTCGAGCATAGGCAAGGCTTCCTGGATGTCTTCAACGGTCCCGGTACCTATGACACCGCCCGTCTGCTGAACGACTGGTACAGCCCGATCGAGTGTGGCGGCGCCGCTGACCCCGGCCTGAAGCCCTACCCGTGCTGCGGCAGCACCCACCCGTCGATCGGGCGGGCCATCGATCTGGCTACCCGGCACAACCTGACGCCCGACAGGATCCGGCACGTCACCGTCCTGCCGCATGGCCGCCGCCTGCCCCACACCGACAACCCCAACCCGACGACGCCGCTGGGGGCCAAGTTCAGCATGCAATATTGCGTTGCCCGCGCCTTGGTGGACCGTTCGGTGAAACTGGCGGACTTTGAGGGCACCGCGCCCTACGACCCAACAATCCGCGCCCTTATGCAGCGCCTGGAGGCTCGCCCGCACCCCGGCATGTCGCAAGACTGGGGCACCGAAATCATTGTCGAAACAACGGATGGCCAGCGCCTGACCTCCCGGCTGGACGATTACCCCAGCCGCGGGCCAGCCGGCGACCCGATGACCCACGCCGAACTGTGGACCAAGTTCGCCGATTGCGCCGGCCGCAGCCTGCCCCGATCCGGCCTGCCGGCACTGTTCGACACACTGATGGGCATTGCCGCGCTGCCCAGGGTTCACGACCTGACGGCCATGTTGCGCCCCGACGCGGAATCGCGCGCTGCTTGAAACAAATGACCTGCGCCGGACCGATGAAGATGCTTTAAGCTGCGCCCTGGGCCAGCAGGAGCCATGGTAACGTGACCGACCAACCGGGATCGATCTTTTGGGCGCTGATGCGCCGTATCCACAACGACAACATCTACGCTGGCTACATCCCGACATGCGAGGAAGACCGGCAAGGCTGGAACAGCACACACCAGGCGTTCGAGGAGATTATGCGCGTCATGCGCCCCTCCGTCGTCATCGATGTGGGCGTGTGGAAGGGGGCCTCCACGATCTATCTGGCTTCCCTGATGAAACAGAACGCCGTCGATGGCGCGGTTATCGCGATCGATACGTTCCTGGGCAGTGTCGAGCACTGGGATCGCAATTCCGGCTTCGCTGGCCTTATCCCGCACCGGTTCGGCATGCCCCTGTTGTATGAGCAGTTCCTGAGCAATGTCGTGCGATCCGGCATGCACGACCGAATCGTGCCGCTGCCGCAAACAACCACCACCGCCGGGGCGCTGTTATCCCGCCTTGGGGTGCGGGCCGGGCTGATTCACATCGACGCGTCGCATGAGTTCGAGGACGTGCTCCGCGATGCCAGGCTATACTGGGACATACTACTGCCCGGCGGATTCCTGATTGGCGACGATTACGCGGCCGATTGGCCCGGCGTCGTCAGGGCGGCAGACATGTTCGCCGCCGAGAAAAACGTCCCGCTGATGAAAAGCCCGCCGAAATGGATCGTGCGTAAACCTGCCCAGTAGGACAATCCCCTGAATCGCGAAGGGGATGTCAGGGCTTGTGGCGCAACGAACGAATCGCCTGAAGGACACCACGCCTCTCATCATCACGGGGGAACCGGCGCCCGCGGCTTTTAACGCCAATGGGACCTAACCCACGACGACGGTCCGCGTCGTCCGTGACCCCATCGAATCAGTCATCTCCCCACGGCCCCCTACGCCGCCTCAACCTCCATCTCCTCGATCATCTCGATCGTGTCCGCATCGGCGATCAACTGGCCCTCCCACTTGGCAACGACGGCCGTGGCCAGCGAATTACCGATCACGTTCGTCGCCGACCGCCCCATGTCCAGGAAGGTGTCGATCCCCAGCAGCAGCAGCAAACCCTCCTCCGGCAAGCTGAACTGGCTCAACGTGGCGGCGATCACCACCAGCGACGCGCGCGGCACACCGGCAACGCCCTTACTGGTCAGCATCAGAGTCAGCAGCATCGCGATCTGCGTGGCCACGCCCAGATGTATGTCATACGCCTGGGCAATGAACACCGACGCGAAGGTGCAGTACATCATCGTGCCGTCCAGGTTGAACGAGTATCCCAACGGCAGCACGAAACTGGAAATGTTCCGCGAAATCGGGAATTTCGCCAGTTGCTCCAGCATCTTCGGATAGGCGGCTTCGGAACTGGCGGTGGAGAATGCAAGCAGGAACGGCTCCCGAACCAATAACACCAGCCGTTTGACGCTTGGGCCAAGCAGAACAAAGCCAGCCAGCACCAGGACCAGCCACAAGCACACCAATCCGAAGTAGAACTCCCCCATGAACTTCGCATAGTTCAGCAGGATACCCAGCCCGTTGGTGGCGATCGTCGCCGTCATCGCACAGAACACCGCGACCGGTGCCAGCTTCATGACATAGCCGGTGACGCGCAGGATGATATGCGACAACCCCTCGATGCCTTCCAGCACGACCCTGGCACGCTCCCCCATCGACGCGCAGGCAACGCCGAAAAAGATGGAAAACACCACAATCTGCAGGATCTCGTTATCCACCATCGGGCGAATTGCCGAATCCGGAAACACATGCTTGATGAAGCCGTCCAGCGTCATGGCATGGGCATCGATCCCAGACACGGCCCCGCTGATCATCTTATGGATACCGACGCCCGGTTCGAACAGATTGACCAGAACCAGCCCCAGCGTCAGCGAGACCAGCGATGCCGACACGAACCACAGCATCGCCTTGCCGCCGACCCGCCCAACAGTGCCCGCGTCCGACATATGCCCGATGCCGACAACCAGAGTGGAGAACACCAGCGGCGCGATGATCATCTTGATCAGCCGCAGGAAGATCGTACTGCCGATCGACACATACCCGGCCAGCATCTTTTGCGTCGCCGGTGAGGCGAACTGATCATGTATGACGCCGCCGCCCACGATCCCTAGGATCATCGCAATCAGGATATAGGTCGTCATCCGGCTGGACTTCATGCAGTTGGCCCCTTCGAGAAAGGCCGATCATGCTATGCTACCCGACCAGATTACAATGGGGTAACTTTTGATAGCCTACCCCGCGGCAGCGACCGCCCGCCCGCCCGACAGCCTGAAGATACGGTCCAGTTTCTCCACCCCGGTCAGGCGGTGAGTAATCAGGATCAGCGTACGGCCCGCCGCCGTATCGTTCAATGTTTCCAGGAACGACCGCTCGGTTTCCGCATCAAGACCGGCACACGGCTCATCCAGGATCAGGATCGGCGCCGGCGACAGCAGCGCGCGCGCCAGGGCAAGCCGCCGGCCCTGCCCG
>DAIEHR010000089.1 GCA_027353465.1 Acetobacteraceae bacterium
GCCTTGCGCACCGCCGCTGTCAGGTCACGCCTTGCTCGGTCGTCCAGCTGATATATCCAGTGCTCATCCGCCTTAAGATCATCGACGGTCCATGCCGCCCGCCGGTTCGCATGCCACATCCTCGGCCCCTTTGTCGTCGCCTGGGCATCATGCGCGGTCTGGATCGCGGGGCAAGCTATTGGATGCTTGGGTGCCGGGCACTTGCCCGTTGGCGTTGCATGCTAAACTCGGTGATCGATGCCGAGCCACCGGGGGCGGATGAGCGTGGATATCTGGGTTAATGGGCGGATCGGGAGCCTGGCGCGCCCGTACGCGAGAAGGCTGCGGCGAAGTTTGCAGATGTTGCTGGGGCACGCCGATATCTCGACGGTGCGGGTCTATACGCATCGTCAGTCGGAGCGGTTGAGGAAGGTGGTGCAGGACGGGCACCCGCTGACTGTGGCGTGGAAAGGGACAGGTTCGTGGCCGGCTTGATGGGAAGTGGTTTTAGCTAGGCGGTGGGTGCCTCACTTGTGTCTCATAGTTCCGAATTTGTCTCAGTGGACTGTTTTTTTGGTATGGTGTTTGTTATTTAATACGTCTCGGTGTGGTTGCGGATTAGGTTTAGTTTCCGATGTGGGTCCTTCTTAATGGACTTCAAGCGGTGGGTGAGGAGTGGCTTGCGGGGGGGACATCCTTCGGATGCTGGCGGGTTGGAGGCTCAGAAGCCAATCAGCAGAATATCGAGAGCGTAGGCGAACCGGTCGCCGTGGTCGGCCATGAGTGAGCCGACGCGCTCACCCATTTCGGAGAGGGTTAGGGTGGCCAAGGACTGGGTGACGAACGCGTAGTCCTTGTTGTCGATGCTCAGCACCGGGTTTAGGTCGGTGATCGGCTTGCCCAGTTTTTCCATCGGCACCAAGGGGACGACGACACGGGTTCGGACTTTTTCCGAGGCGTGATTGGACTGCACATCCACCACGTAACCCTGGTTACCCGCCAGCCGGAAAAGATCGAAGCGGGCCAATGCCTTAGAACTTACGGTATTTGGCGAGTGGAAGGCCGTTATGCTCGATGTAGGCGTTCCAGGCTTCGAAGGCGGCTTCGTTTTCTTTCAGCCATCGTTTGGCCCGTTCGCGGCGGACCTCGGCTGAAAGCCCGTCTTCGCAGGCGCGGGATATGTTGATCCCGAGGTCCCGAGCGTCGGCGATCAGCGCCTCGCTCAACGAGACGTTCGTGGCTCTCTTGGGGCCTTCATCCGGTCGCTTGTTTACTTGGTTCATGGTCCGGGATCATTATCCTTCACAGTCATTATGCACATTTGAGGTGCGCATGAAAGACGGGGAACCCAGACGCAGAAACTTGATAGGGCGCCTTCCTCGGAATGACGATTCGGCGGTTCGTGATCTGGAGGGACGTGACCCTCCTTCGGTTTATTCGGCACTGGCACGGAACACCATTGCCGACCTCGAGTCTTTTACCGCGGTGGTGAGCGCCCGGCCTGGAGACCTTGACCAACCGGCGGACGCCTGATCGATGCGCTTCGCCTCATAATCCTACCCCAACATCGCCTGCGCGCACGCATCCAGGATCGCATCCGTATCCAGCCCATCCTCCCGATACAAATCCTGAATATCGCCAGTTTGCCCGAACCGGTCCGGCCCCAGCGGCACGACCCTCTGCCCGCGCACCGACCCGAACCAGGCATGGGTCGCCGGATGCCCGTCCAGCACGCTGACGATCGCCGCATCTCGGGCCAACGGCGCCAACAGAGTCTCGATCCACGACATCGCCTGGCGGTCACCGCGGCGGCGGGCGCGCATCGCCGCCAGCCACCCGGCATGAAGCCGGTCGGGGGAGGTTACCGCCAGCAGTCCGGCGCCGGGTTCCTCCTCGCGCAGTTCGGCGAAGGCTTCCTCGGCTTCCGGCGCCACCGGGCCTTGATAGGCCAGCGCGATCCGGGCGCCTTGTGCGGGGGGCACAACCCAGTGCGCGCCGGCGATGACGGCGGCCGGGTCCAGCGTCCGCTCGTGCTGTTGCAGTGTGCGTGTTGACAGGCGCAGCCACACCGCCGATCCGTCGGGCTGCTGGATGAAGTCCAGCGCGTGCCGCATCAGAATGCCAAGTTCATCGACATGGGCCGGCTCAAACGACGCCAGCCGGTCGGCGGCCATACCGATCAGCGGGGTGTTCACCGACTGGTGCTGCCCGCCCTCGGGCGCCAGGGTCAGCCCCGACGGGGTGGAGACCAACAAAAACCGGGCATCCTGGTAACAGGCATACAGCAGCGCATCCAGACCGCGATTGACGAACGGATCGTACACCGTCCCGATCGGCAGCACGCGCGCGCCTGACATCCCCGGCGCCAGCCCGGCCGCACCTAGCAGCAGGAACAGGTTCTGTTCGGCAATCCCCAGTTCGATATGTTGACCCTTCGGCGACATGCCCCAGCGTTGGGCCGAGGCCAGCTTGGAATCGCGGAATACGTCGTTGCGGGTATGGCGGTCGAATATTCCGCGGCGGTTGACCCACGGGCCGAGATTGGTCGAGACCGTCACGTCGGGTGACGTCGTCATGATATGCGCGGCAAGATCCTTCAGGTCCCCGTTGCCGCGCCCGATCTCCGCCAGAATGTCACCGAAGCCGCCCTGGGTGGACATTTTGCGTCCCGCTGTCTTGGGCACCGGCAGCGTGGCCGGCACATGCACCTCCGGGGCTGACAGCAGCCGTCCCTGTGGGGTCAATGGGGTGCCGAACGGAACCTCGGCCAGGAATGCGCGAATCTCGGCTTCGGAAATATCCAGGCCCTCGAACAAGTCCCATTCGTGACCGGGGCGGATGCCCATGTCGTGGCGGAACTGTTCCATCTGCTCCTTGGACATCAGTCCGGAATGGTTGTCCTTGTGGCCGGCGAAGGGCAGGCCCATGCCCTTGATAGTATAGGCGATGAAGCAGGTCGGCTGATCGCCGTCGGCGTCGGCGGTACGCAGTGCCTCGATCACCGTTTCGATGTCGTGGCCGCCCAGGTTGGTCATCAGGGCGCCCAGTTCCTCGTCGTTCAGCTCGTCGATGATCGCCCGGGCGCTCGACCGGCCCAGGTCGGACAGCAGCGCCGCCCGCCATGCCGCGCCGCCCTGGAAGGTCAGTGCCGAATACAGGCTGTTGGGGCAGTCATCGATCCAGGCGCGCAGCTTGTCGCCACCCTCCCTGGCGAAGGCGGCTTCCAGCTTGCGGCCGTATTTGATGGTGACGCAGTTCCAGCCCATGTCGCGGAACAGGCCCTCGATCCGGCCGAACAGGCGGTCGGGGACGACGGAGTCCAGGCTCTGGCGGTTGTAGTCCACGATCCACCAGACGTTGCGGACGTCGTGCTTCCAGCCTTCCAGCAGGGCTTCGTAGATGTTGCCCTCGTCCAGTTCGGCGTCGCCGCAGATGGCGATGTGGCGGCCGGGCGGCAGGTCGGTGCGGCCGAGCCCATGCAGACGGGTGTAGTCGGCCATCAGGGCGGAGAAGCTGGTCATCGCCACACCGAGCCCGACGGAGCCGGTGGAGAAATCGACCTCGGCGCCGTCCTTGACGCGGGAGGGATAGGGCTGAATGCCGCCGAACTGGCGCAGGCCTTCCATTTTCTCGCGGGTTTGCCGGCCGAACAGGTAGTTCATGGCGTGGAAAACCGGGCCGGCATGCGGCTTCACGGCAATGCGGTCCTGCGGGCGGGCGACTTCCAGATACAGCGCCGCCATGATGGAAATGCAGGAGGCGCAGGAGGCCTGGTGGCCGCCGACCTTGAGGCCGTCGCGGTTAGGGCGGATGTGGTTGGCGTTGTGGATCATCCAGGCCGACAGCCACAGCAGCTTGCGTTCAAGTTGCTTCAGGATGTGCACCCGGCGCGATTCAGGCGGCATCAGCTTGGTCATCGCTGCGATGGGCGCGTTCATTGGGTGTCCTCCCGGCGGTGTCGGCCAACCGGGTTTCTCGCATCCTTCGGCCGCAAAGTCATCAGCCGGCGAAAGCGGACTCCAGCGCCGCGACATCCAGCTTGGACATACCCATCAGCGCCCGCATCATGCGACCGACCTGCTCCGGGCTTCCGGCTTCCTGCATCCGGCCCAATGCCGTGGGGACGATCTGCCAGGACACGCCAAACCGGTCCTTCAGCCACCCGCACCGTCCCGCGGCACCGCCGTCGGCTGTCAGCGCGTCCCAATAGCGGTCCACCTCCAACTGATCCGCGCAGGGCACGGAGAACGAAATGGCCGGGGACAGCACGTAATGCGGTCCTCCGTTCAATGCCTGGAATGGCTGCCCATCCAGGGTGAATTCCACCATCAAGACGGTTCCCTTGGGGAACGGCATGCCCTCGCCGTAACGCGAGACCGTCCCGATCGCGGAATTGGGAAACAACGACACGTAAAACAGCACCGCCTGCTCCGCCGTGCCGTCAAACCACAGACAAGCCTTGATCCCAGCCATCACAGAT
>DAIEHR010000112.1 GCA_027353465.1 Acetobacteraceae bacterium
CGCCTCCAGATCAACGATGACGCCGCCAGGGTTCGCAAGGCTCTCAACGAAGATCGCCTTGCACTTCGGCGTCAGCGCCCGCCGGAAATTCTCCGGGTCCAGCGGATCGACAAAATGGCAGGTCCAGCCCAACTTCTTGAACGATAACCCGAACTGGGTCAGCGATCCGCCATACAGATTGCGGGACGCGAGGAACTCGTCCCCCTGCTCCAGCATCGTGGCGAACACCAGGAACTGTGCGGCGTGGCCGGACGCCGCGGCGACCGCGGCGCGTCCGCCTTCCAGGCTGGCCACCCGTTCCTCTAGCACCGACACTGTCGGGTTGGTCAGGCGCGAGTAAATATAGCCGAAATTGTGCAGGTTGAACAAAGACGCCGCATGATCGACATCGTCGAATACATAGGCCGTAGTCTGGTAGATCGGCGTGGAGCGCGCGCCTGTTGTCGGGTCGGGCGCCGCGCCGGCATGCACCGCGCGGGTTTCAAAACCATATTCAATGTTGGTGGCGGGAAATGCCCGGGGTTTGGTACGCCGGTCGGTGGGCGCCTGCGCCGGGCGGTTGCGGATGATGCCGGAGTTCACGCCGCTCCATGACAGTTCGCCGCCCAGACGGCCGAACTCGATCTTCGGGCAGCGGTTCATGATGACTTCGATGCCGGCGGCCTTCCCTTTCGCGGCGGCTTCGTCGTTGCGGACACCCAACTGCATCCAGACCACCTTGGCCCCGATCGCGATCGCATCGTCCATCACCGGTCCGACAGCGTCCGAGGCCCGAAACACATCGACCATGTCGATCGGTTCGGGAATGTCGCGCAGGCTGGCGTAGATGCGCTCGCCCAGTTGCTCCTGGCCAGCCGTGCCGGGGTTCACGGGGATCACCCGATAGCCTTTGCCTTGCAGATACTTCATCACGAAATAGCTGGGCCGGTTCCAGTTCGACGAGGCGCCAACCATGGCGATCGTGCGCACGCTGGATAGGATCCGGCGCAGTGTGGCGTCGGAATACTGGATCTGATCGAGAGCGGACATCGGAACGTGCCTTCTAAACGCGGCTGTCAGCTATAGCCGCAACGGGTCGGATGGCAACCGGTTTGGATACCGGGACATGGTCGATCCGGCCGCCATCGCTCCAGATCGAAAGCACCGCGGACGCCATAGCCCGGGCGTCGGCGGTTTCAAGGGCTCGCGGAAACGCTGTCCGCTCACCCTGTTCTTTCGACCGCCGATCTTGTATCCGGGTTCGTAAAAGGAGTCCCCGCATGACATACCTCGTTGCCGACGATCTTCCCACCGCCCCGGCCGGCGACCGCTTCCGCGCCCTGCTGGCCCGCCCGGGCATCGTGCAGCTTCCCGGCGCGCATAACGGCCAGGCCGGGCTGCAGGCAAAAGCGGCGGGGTTCGAGGGTCTTTATCTGTCCGGGGCGGCCATGACCGCCTCCATGGGCATCCCCGATCTGGGTATGATCACTGTCGATGAAGTCTGCTTCTTCGTCCGCCAGATCGCCCGGGCGACCGGCCTGCCGATCCTGGTCGATGGCGACACCGGGTATGGCGAGACGCTGAACGTCATGCACATGATCCGCAGCTTCGAGGATGCCGGCGGCGCGGCCGTGCAGATCGAGGATCAGTTGCTGCCGAAGAAATGCGGCCACCTGAACGACAAGCGGCTGGCCGATCCGCACGACATGGCCGCCAAGATCGCCGCGGCCCGCCGAGCCCGCCGGCATATGGTGATTATCGCGCGCACCGATGCGGCGGCGTCGGAGGGCATCGACGGATCGGTGGCCCGCGCCAAGCTGTTCATGGAAGCCGGCGCCGATGCGATTTTCCCCGAGGCCCTGACCAACGCCGAGATGTTCAAGGAAGTGGCAGCCCGGCTGCCGGGCGTGCCACTGCTGGCCAACATGACGGAATTCGGCCGCACCCCGTTCTTCACCGCCAGCGAGTTCGAGGCGATGGGCTACAAGATGGTGATCTGGCCGGTCAGTTCGCTACGCGTCGCGAACAAAGCCCAGGCCAAGCTGTATGCCGCGATCAAGCGCGACGGCGGCACGCAGAACATGGTGGACGACATGCAGACGCGGGCGGAACTGTACCAGACCATCGGCTATCACGACTACGAGGCCCTGGACGCATCGATCGTGACCACGATCATCCCCCAGGCAATGCCACAGCACGGCTAGTCGCGGCGCGCTCGGCCGGGCGCGATCCCGGCCATCCGCGCTTCGACGACAACAACCAGAAACCCCTGCCGGCCTAGCCTTCCGCCAGCGGACCCAAAGCCGCTTCGATCCCGAAATCCCCCGGCAGTGCGCCGCGCGGAAACAGCCGCGTCACGTGCCCCATCTTCCGCCCCGGCAGCGCCTCGGCCTTGCCGTACAGATGCGGAATCAGGCCAGGCTCCGCCAGAGCGGCGGGCCACAGCGCCATACCCTCGGGGCCGATCAGGTTCTTCATCACCGCGTCCGCATGCCGCCTCGCCGGCGGCAATGGCAGGCCCGCAATCGCCCGGATATGCAGCTCGAACTGGCTCGCAGGGCAGGCGTCGATCGTCCAGTGACCGGAATTATGCGGGCGCGGCGCGATCTCGTTGACCAGCACCTTGCCCGCGTTATCCACGAACATCTCCACCGCCAGCAGGCCGATCAGGTCCAAGGCTTCCACCACGCGCCGCGCGATCGCCTGCGCCGCCTGATCGACCGAGGGCGCGATACGGGCCGGCGCCAGCGTCAGATCCAGGATGTGATGGCGGTGCCGGTTCTCCACGGTATCGAACGCAGCGACCGATCCGTCGGCCCCTCGGGCGATCACCACACTGATCTCCCGAGCGAAATCGACAAAGCCTTCCAGCACCAGCGGCCGCGGGCTCAGGCGTTCCCACGCGGCATCCAGGTCTTCAGGGGAGCGTAGCATCGCCTGGCCCTTGCCGTCGTAGCCCAGACGGGTCGTCTTCAGCACCGCCGGCAGTCCTAGGCGGGCCACCGCATCGTCCAGCTCCTGGCGTGAGGTCACCGCTGCCCAGGGCGCCGTCGCCACCCCGGCATTGTTCAGGAAGGTCTTTTCGTCGATCCGGTCCTGGCTGATCCGCAGCACCGACGGGGCGGGACGCACCGGACGGATGGAACTCAGCAGGTCCAGGCCCTCGGCGCTGACATTCTCAAACTCGAAGCTGATGACATCCACCGCGTCGGCGAAGGCGCGCAACGACACCGGATCGCTGTAATCGCTGATCGTCACGGCGTGGGAGACCTGAGCAGCCGGGCTGTCGGTTTCCCGGGTCAGGATATGGCAGCGATACCCCAAACGCGCGGCGGCCAGCGCCGACATGCGGCCAAGCTGGCCTCCGCCAACCAATCCGATGGTCGCGTTGGGCGGAAGCGGAAACCGGGTCATGTGGGGATCGAAACCGGCATTTCGGCGACAGAGCCGGTCTGTTCGGCCCGCAGCGCATCCAGCCGAACCGCCAGGGTGGGGTCGGTCGTCGCCAGCATCGCCGCAGCCAACAAGGCCGCGTTCACGGCCCCCGCCCGGCCGATCGCCAAGGTGCCAACTGGAATGCCCGCCGGCATTTGCACGATCGACAACAAGCTGTCCATGCCCTTCAAAGCATGCGATTCCACCGGCACGCCCAATACCGGCAATGGCGTCCAGGCGGCACACATGCCTGGAAGATGGGCCGCACCCCCTGCCCCGGCGATGATTGCCCGCAGGCCCCGGTCGCGCGCGGTATTGGCATACTCCCGCAGCCGGTCCGGTGTGCGATGAGCGGACACGATGCGAATCTCGTGCGGCACGTCAAGTTTCGTCAGCATCTCGGCGGCATGAGTCATCGTCGGCCAGTCCGACTGGCTGCCCATGATAATGCCGACTAACGGGGCGGAGGTATCGTCCATGTCAGGCAATACTGTCCGGGATCAGCCGGCTTTCCAGCCAGGCGATCTCATCGCGCAGCATCAGCTTACGCTTCTTCAGGCGTTGCAAATGCAACTGGTCGGATGCGCCCTGATCGGCCAGGCGCGCGATAACAGTATCAAGGTCGCGATGTTCACTGCGCAGGCCATGAAGTTTACGAAGCAACGAGTCCCTATCGTTAAGCATGTGAACAACCCACGATAGAAAGTTGCGTTTGAACTGCACGCGGTCGTTTCCGACTGGCAAACCGCATGACGATCGCGTTACGCTGCCCTGCCGCGGTCACTGCGGTGACCGCTGGCAGCCAACCGGTTAAATACGGAGGTACCCAGTCCATGAGCCTGAATACCCGTCTCGACGCGTTAAAGGAACGGCATGCATCGCTCGAAACACGGATTTTCGACGAAGACCATCGCCCGCAACCCGATACGGACGCTCTCATGCGACTTAAACTCGAAAAGCTACGGCTGAAAGAAGAGATGGAAAGGATACGACCCCTGGTCAACTGAGCGGACACCGTTCAACCCACTCCGTCGCGCCGGTCAGGCGGCCTCGTCCGCCTCCGGCGGCGGCGGTAGTGGAACGGCCCGCCCTTCCCGCTGCAAACGGTCATTGGCCTGCAGCACCGCGGCATTCAAATCTGTCTGGCTGCACAGCCCCAGGATCACCGGATCGCGCGGTTTGATATTTGCGCTGTTCCAGTGGGTCCGCTCCCGCACTTTCTGGATCGTGTCCTTGGTAGTTCCCAGCAACTTGCCGACCTGGGCTTCCGTCAACTGCGGAAAATTCCGCAACAGGAACGCGATCGCGTCCGGGCGATCATTCCGCTTCGCCACGGGCGTGTAGCGAGAGCCGCGAAGCCGCTTCGGCATTGGCATCGTGCTGGCAATCAGCTTCAGGCGCGCGTTGGGATCCGCTTCGCACCGGCGGATGTTCTCTAGCGTGCATTGCGCGTTTGCGACCGGATCGTAACCGACAATCCCCTGTGCAACCTCACCGTCGGCGATGGCCTGAACCTCAAGCGGGTGCATCCCGCAAAACTCGGCGATTTGCGTGAAGGTCAGGGCGGTTTTTTCAATCAGCCACACGGCGGTGGCCTTGGGCATCAGCGGAAGGGTCATGGCATTCACACTCTCAGGGTCGCCGGCGGATGTTTTTCATTGTGACGTTGTCGCTTGCAGGCGCAACCGGCGTAAGTGACAGGTCGTATCCGCGGGCAAGTCGCGGATATGACAAGCCAAAGGGGGTGGGTCAAGCGGCTTTGGCGGTATTATGATCGAAAGATGCCGCATGGCTGACGCGCCGCGTCCCGGCGAACCACCAAAGGAGAGCGAAATGGCCCTGGAAGAAGATACGCCGCCACCCAAACGCCGCCGCCTGGAGCCTTTGCTGCTGGACAGTCTGGGGATCGACGAACTGCGGCTGTACATCGGCGAGTTACGGGATGAAATCGCCCGGGTGGAGGCCGACATCGGCCGAAAGCACAGCCACCGCAGCGCCGCGGACGCATTCTTCAAGCGCCCCGGATAAAGAAAGGGGCCGGTTTCCCGGCCCCTCCCACCTCAAGCCGCTTGCGCGGTTCTGGTCGAGTCGTTGGCGATGGCCGCCGGTTCCGCCGTTCCAATAGCGATCTTCCGCGGCTTCAGCGCCTCGGGAACGATTCGCTTCAGGCCGACATGCAGCAAACCAAGCTGAACGTCCGCGCCCTCTACCACGATATGATCGGCCAGCACGAACCGGCGCTCGAACGCCCGTCCGGCGATCCCGCGATACAGGATTTCGGCCCTCGGGCCGTCATTGGCGACCCGGCCTGACACGATCAGGGTGTTGTCCTTCACGGTAAGGTCCAAGTCTTCCGGACGGAATCCGGCAACAGCCATGGTCAGACGATAGGTATCGTCTCCCGTCTTCTCGATATTGTAGGGGGGATAAGACTGCGCATCCTGACCGGAAGCAGCAGTATCGACAAGGCGGGCCAAGCGGTCGAAACCGATTGCGGTACGGAAAAGCGGAGCGAAATCAACGGTTGTCATCATAAACCTCCTGCAAAGCAAGGTCATTGGTCACGGGCCGCCCGATTGGGCCGACCCAACTATCGGAACCCCGGGAACCCCGAATGGGCATTCCCGACAGCGACAAATTAAGTTCACCCGCCATCAGGTTCAAGAGGGAAGAATACCACGAATCGACATTGCTCGGCGGCCCAGAAATTTAGGTGACGAAACAATGAAGTGTGGCGCTATGCTACAGGCGCGGGTTGCGGGCCGGCTGCCGATCTGTCATCCGTAGGAGGAAGAGTGGGTGCGCGGGATTTCTCGGCGATTCGCTTGATTGCCAAGGTTATCACGCGCCAGAAGCAAGGGAGTTGCCTTTGCCTGCCGGCGGACCGCGGTTTTCCTTAAATGCCTCGCATGTGGGGCTGTGGCCATGAGCCATATTCCCAACCTCCAGACGCTTGTTCTGAACGCCGATATGCAGCCGTTGAGCTGGGGTCCGTTATCTGTCTGGTCCTGGCAGGACGCCCTGGTGGCGGTGCTGCAGGAGCGGGTCAATCCCGTCATCAACTACGACATAGAGGTTCATTCCAGCCGCCAGTCCTTCGCCATCCCCTCGGTCGTGGCGCTGAAACGCTTCCATAAGCGGCGGAAGGTGGCCTTTACCCGTTATCATGTTTTCCTGCGCGACCGCTTCAGTTGCCAGTATTGCGGCGACACGCTGCCCGCCAAGGAGCTGACATTCGACCATATCGTGCCGCGCAGCAGGGGTGGCGTGACCAGTTGGTCGAACGTCGTGACATGCTGCCAGGCGGATAATTTGTACAAGGGAAGCCGGTCACTGAAGGACAGCGGGCTGCGGCTTCGGTCCCTGCCCGTCGAGCCAACCCCGCATCAGATCGATGAAGCGGCGAAATGGCATGTGGCGCGAGAAAACCTGCACCGCACCTGGCTCGATTTCCTCTACTGGGATGCCGCACTGGAAGCCTGATCCGATGCCGCGGCTCTCAAACAGAACCGCGGCACTGGGCGGCTGGACTACTTCTTAATGCCCAGGCCAGCAAACTTCTTGTTGAACTTCGCGACCTGGCCGCCGGTGTCCATCATGCGCTGCACGCCGGTCCACGCCGGGTGAGACTTTGGGTCGATGTCCAGGCGCAGCGTATCGCCTGCCTTGCCCATGCAAGACCGGGTCTTGAACTCGGTGCCGTCGGTCATGACGATATTGATATCGTGGTATTCTGGGTGAATGCCCGGCTTCATGGTCTGCTTCCTTGCTGGCGCCACCGATCCCGACCGGCAGCGCGAAGCCGCGGGTATAGAGAGATGACTTGATCCGCTCAAGCCTCGATTTCCGATTGGCCCGTCAAACCCGAGGTTGATCGCGTTCACGATGGACCGGCGCGGGACGAGCGACTATCAGGTGCCGCTTGCTCTCTGATTAGGCTGTTTTATCGCATGCTGATCCGCAATCTCGTTCGCCTCGTCGATTTTAGCCGCCGTCGCGCCTGGCCCGTTCTGCTGGGCGGCGTGCTCCTAATGGTATGTGCCGGATGGATTGCCTCGTTCACGCTGGGCGTCAGCACCGACACCGACCTCCTGTTCAAAGACAGTTTGCCGTGGCGCCGCCAAGCCGTGGAAATGAACAAGGATTTCCCGCAGTTCACCAATCTGCTGGTTGCCGTGGTGGACGCCCGCATCCCCGAGGAAGCGGATGCCACAGCAAATGAGCTGCTGGCCCGCCTGTCCACCGACAAGACACATTTTCAGACCGTGCGGCGGCCGGACTACAACCCATTTCTGGAAAGAGAAGGCCTGCTGTTTCTTCAGCCCAAGCAGTTGTCGGCGCTCATGGACCAAACGATCGATGCACAGCCGTTCCTGGGGCAACTCGTGGCGGACCCCTCGGCGCGCGGGCTGTTTTCGGCGCTGTCCCTGCTGGGCATGGGTGTAACGCAAGGCGACGCGGATCTTTCCCCCTATCTGGCGCCGATCCGCGGCTTCCATCAGGCTATAGTGGATGCTCTGGATGGCCATCCCCGGCCGCTGTCCTGGGAAACGCTGTTGGGCGGCGGGCTGAGTGATCTCGCGGGGCCTTATCGATTTGTACTGGCGCAGCCGCACCAGGATTTCGGCGCTTTGCAACCTGGTGGTGCGGCCACCGACGCGATGCGCGCCGTCATCGCCGATTTACCGTTGGTAAAATCCGGCGAGGCTCATGTTCGCATTACCGGCCAGGTGGCATTGGCGGATGAAGAGTTCTCGACGGTCGCCGAGGGCGCGGTCGAAGGTCTGATCGGCAGTCTGGTGCTGATTACGCTGTGGCTGTTTCTGGCCGTACGCTCCTGGCGGCTGATCCTTCCGATCCTGATGACGCTGGTGCTGGGCCTGATGCTGACGGTGCTGTTCGCCGCGCTCGCGGTCGGGACACTGAATCTGGTGTCGGTCGGCTTCGGCGTGCTGTTCGTCGGCATCGCAGTCGATTTTGCCATTCAGTTCTCGGTACGATACCGGGAGTTCCGCTTCGAAACGGGCGACCCCGGACTGGCGATGACCGAAACCGCCCGGCGGGTGGGCGTCCAGATCCTGATCGCGGCGTTGGCGACGGCCGCCGGCTTCCTGGCGTTCGTTCCCACCGCCTTCGAGGGTGTGGCCGAACTGGGCCTGATCGCGGGCGCCGGGATGATCATGGCGTTCATCTGCACGCTGGGTTTCCTGCCCGCCGCGATCACCGTGTTCCGTCCCCGCGGCGAGGCCGCCGAGGTGGGCTTTGCCTTCGCGGCACGGATGGACCCCGTGATCGTACACTGGCGCAGACCCATCCTGATCGGCTTCGGCGTCCTGGCCATCGCCGCCATCGCGGTATCGCCCATGCTGCGCTTCGACTCGGACCCGCTGGACACCAAGAACCCAAACACCGAGGCGATGCGCACGCTGCGTGACCTGATCGATAATCCGTTGACCAATCCTTACACCATCGACATCCTGGCCCCGAATGCCGCGGACGCGGCCGCGTTGTCGGCCAAGCTGGACTTATTGCCGACCGTCGCCGGCACCATCAGCATCAACAGTTTCGTGCCGTCCGACCAGCAGGAAAAACTGGCGGTCATCGCCGACGCCAATACCATCCTGGCCCCTACCCTCGCCCCTCACGGCGCCGCCGCCCCGATAACGGCGGAGCAAATCCGCATGGCCGCGAAGACCGCTTTGGCGCAGATCGACCCTGCATTGCCCAAGCTGCCGGCTGACCATCCGCTGGCCCTGCTGGCCGGCGATCTGCGGCGGCTGCAAACCGCGCCCGATGCGGTGCTGATGGCGACCAATGCCGCGCTGACCAGGTTTCTCCCGGCTCAGCTTGCTCACCTGCGGCTGGCCTTGGGCGCCGAACCCGTCACACTGGCCGCGATCCCCGCGGATTTCTCCCGTGACTGGCTGCTTCCCGACGGCCGAGCCCGGGTGCAGGTGAACCCGCGGGCGCAAGCGCAGTCACCGGCTGGGTTAAAGACGTTCGTGGCTCAGGTGATCGCGATTGCGCCCAATGCGGGCGGTTCCGCCGTCACCATCGCGGCGACCGCCGATACGATCGTCGGTGCGTTCCGTCAGGCGGCGATTTACGCGATCATCGCCATCGCGGTGCTGCTGTTGGCCCTGTTGCGCCGGGTGCTCGACACGATACTGGTCATGGCCCCGTTGATCATGTCCGCGCTGCTGACGTTGCTGATCGCGGTGGTGCTGCCGCTGCCGTTGAACTTCGCCAATATCATTGCGCTGCCGCTATTGCTGGGTGTCGGTGTTTCATTCAATATCTATTTCGTGATGAACTGGCG
>DAIEHR010000128.1 GCA_027353465.1 Acetobacteraceae bacterium
CCAAGTTTCTTGATCGCGAGCGCCAAATTGACCCCGCAAGCCGCGATCGACAATCCCGGGATCACCGATGCCAGATGATCGGCGCCCATCTCCTTGGCGATTTTCATTGTGCCGCAGGCTGAGTTCAGCGCCCCTTCCAGCACGCTCATGGATTTTTCCAGGCCGTCGAGCAGCTTCTGCCGGGTCGTCGGCTCGAGCTCGTCGAAGTCCAGGGATTCAAGCGCCGCGAAGCCGACCGCGCCGGTATCGAACCCGCTCTTAATACCCTCAAGCAACGACTTAGTCGCTTTCGCGATCTCGTTTTCTCCAAAAAATTCGCAAACGCTGGCGCCAAGCTCGGGCATTTCGCTCAGGAAGAAACTCATGATCCCTTCCGTGGTCGTAAAGTCGGGCTTCTTCTCCTCCACCAGTTGGCTGACCCGCTCTTCCTGCATCGCCCGCTCGGTTTTACGCCAGGCCTGCAAGCTTTCCACCAGCCGGGGCGGCCACCAATCCTCGGGTACACCCGTTTTGGACAGCATCTCCTGCACATCACGCAGCGTGCCACCAGTGTCCAGAATCAGCTGGCCTTGCTCAACCAGATGGTCGTTAGCCTCGTACAGCCTCTTACCGTCCTCGGGGGAAATCGCTGTAGTGATCGCATCGAAATAGAAATTCTGCCGGTCGAAATCGCGGGTGCCAACCTTCTCGATCGTCTCCTTAAACGCCGCGCGCAGACCATCGCCGACTGGCTCTCCGTTCGCGTCGAGCTTCGGGTTGCCGTCCGGATCGACAAAACCTGATTTGGCTTTCTCAAGCAGTTTGGCCTTCTCTTCCGGCGTGCTGGCGAGCGTTTTCAGTCGCCGCTCCAGCTCCCTCTCGACATACGGGTCCTGGAAATAACCCGGCAAATGCATGGTTAAGGAATGCAGCGTGGTTTTGGCCAAAGCCAGCGCGCCCTTCACCTCCTCGGATGGATTGGGCTTGCCCTCGACTGCTTGAATTGCAAGCGATAGATCGGTCCTACGCTGCGCCACCGCATTGAGAACGTCTTTAATCCCGTTGACCTTGGCGAGCCGGGCTTCCGGCTTCGTAATGCGGGCAAGATCATCGATATGCTGGATCCATCCGCCGCCGAGCCGAAACATCTTCGCTTCGGCCGGAACGCATTGACTGTGCCGCGTAAGGACTTCCTTCAGCGCGTCGATATCGTCGTCGCCGTCCTCCTCGTCGCCGTCCTCCTCGTCCCCGCCTTCCCCAAGCTGGGCATTGATCAAAAGAACCTGACTTTGTGCGATGTCAGTCACCAGGGTGACATTGACCGGAGCCTGGATTTGCGGGTCGGTTTGATCCTCATCCTCACTCTGATCCTCGCTGGAATCGATTTCCGTCGAGACGCCCAGAGTCTTGTTAACCCACTCATCCTCCTGAGCGGTGGTCCTTCTCGTCTGGATAGGAGGGACTTTCGGCGGGGCAACAGACGGGTTTCGGCTTAACACGCTGCTATCTGACATTGCGGTAATCTCCCTGCTATGCGAGAATGATTACGCAATCAGTGCGCCCATTTCCAGGATCGATCAACATATCGCTAACAAAATCGTCGGCATGCCGGAACGGCGGATGGCGGACACGGCGCGAGCTTCAGCTATCCATTCTGACTCGCGGACATTGATGACTGTGAGGTGCCGTTAGGGTTCGCCTTGAAATAACCGCTTCGATGGACGCGCGGCCGGTGGAGTCCGTCATGGCGGGCGCAGGCCCGCCATGACGATGAGACGCCGGCGGCGCCCGACAAACGATTCGTTTATTTCGCCGCGTATCCTTAGTACCGGGCGAACGCTTGACGTCGAACCTTGCCAAGCCCCGATCCGGTGAAGGTTTGGGTGGTGGCGCAGGCCAACGCTGTCCCCGGCTGAGCATCAGGGGTCTGACCACGGTCCTGGCCGCGCAGCCTTGACGCCGATGGGGCCCAGTGCCCCATCCACGCCATTCGGTGTTGCCGACATCCGCGCCGGTCGGGCGAAACCGCCCACAGCTTGGTCTATCCCCAATGCCGCCGTCACAGCGCCGCCCGCGTCTCCGCCAGATGGTCGAACTTCCGCCGGTATGTTCCCAGCCCCATGGTCTGCGACCGCAATTCGATGATCAGGTCATGCAACTCCGCCTCCGGCACCAGCGCAGCCACATCATCCCAACCCGGCCAATCCTGCCGCTCCGCGAACCCCAGTATCTGACCGCGCCGCCCTGTCAGCAATCGCTGTGCCCGCGCCGTATAATCGTTCGGAACGCTGATCGTTACATGATCCACCGGCTCCAGCAGCACCGGATCGGCCTTCGCCAGCCCCTCTTTCATCGCGATCTGAGTCGCGGTCTTGAACGCCATGTCAGAACTGTCAACGGAATGAAATCCGCCATCCACCAGGGTAACGGACACGTCCACCACCGGATATCCGAATGGCCCCTTGCGCGTCGCCTCCTCCGCCGCCTCGCCCACCGAGGGGATGAAGTTGCGAGGCACCGCCCCGCCAACGACCTTATCCACGAACAGAAATCCCTCGCCACGCGCCCTGGGCGCGATGTCGATCTTGACGTCGGCGAACTGACCATGCCCGCCGGTCTGCCGCTTGAGCCTTCCATGCTCCTGCACCGGCCGGCGAATCGTTTCCTTATACGCAACCGCCGGTTTATGCGTAGTCAGCTTCAGCCCATAATCGCGCAACAGATGCTCCACCGTCGTTTGCAGGTGCATCTCCCCCTGGCCATGCAGCACGGTTTCGCCGTCCTGGGTGATGAACAGCGACGGATCCTCCTCCGCCAGCTTGTGCAGCGCGCCGGACAGTTTCACATCGTCCTTGCGGTCAGTGGTCGCGATGGCCATCGCGAACACCGGCGGGCTTGCTTCCGGAAACGGCAACTGCTCCGGCTGCCCGCCCGACGACAAGGTCGCCCCGGTCCGCACCCCGTCCAGCCGCCCCAGCGCGACCACATCGCCCTGTTGCGCGCTGGGAACTTTCGTCAGGTCGCCGCCAATGTAACGATAAATGCCGCCTAGCCGCGTGCCGCCAAGCTGCGCGCCATCGGTCAGCGTTCCGCTCCATATCCGGGCATACGACAGCTTGCCGGTATGCCCCGCATAGACCGTCTTGAATACCTGAACCCGCGGCGCCCCGCCGGGAATGATGGATCGCCGTTCGGCCGCCTGGGCCGGGTCTGGCGTGTCATGCCGCAGCGCCTTCCACAGCCGCCGCACCCCATTGGCGTGTTCCGCCGCGCCGACAAGAACCTCGATCACCGAACCATCGACCAGGTCCTTGCGCATGTCGCGATACAGTTCTTCCGGCGTCGGCTTAATATCCTCCAGCACTTTTTCCAGCAGCACATCGTCGTGGTCGGCCAGGGTTTCCACCAGCCGGCCCAGAGCCGCCTGCTCCTCCGCCAGCATCGCCGGCGGAATCTGCATCAGCTCCGACGCCTGGCCCTTACGGTAGCGATACGCCCGCTCGCTCATCAGATCGACATAGCCAGTCACGGTCGGGCCATCGAAGATCGGCATCTGCCGTAGCACCAGCGGGCTGGCCGCAAACGCCTGCAGCGCCGCCAGCGTGTCCGCGAGGCCATCCTCCAGCGTGTCGATCTTATTGATGAACACCATATGCGGCACGCCCTGGTCCTTCAGAGTCTTCAGCAGCGGCGCCACCATCGCGGCCTTCGCCGGACTGGGTTCGCACACCACTACCGCGATATCGGCCACCGTCAGGGCGGAACAGGCTTGAAACGCGAACTCGATAGACCCCGGGCAGTCCAGGATCGTCCACGGATCGCCAAGGTAGGAGCAATGGCCAAGTCGGATTTCGGTGGTCATCGGGCGGTTGCGCGGATCGGCCGGCCGCTTCAGCGGGGCACCCGCCGCGTCCAGCAATGCCTCGAAAAGCGTGGATTTTCCGCTGCTGTAGGGGCCCACCAGAGCCACCGAGCGGGGACTTCTGACTTTTGTTGTTCCTGACATAGCCGCACCTCCTTCGTTTCCGAAGGCGCCCTTGGGGATACGGGCCCGTGCGTAGCGGGCACCCATGCGCCCTCACGCTCGCGACCCTAGCGCATTGGCCGGCCCAACGGGAGGGGGCACCGGAGGCGGGCCATTCGACCCCCCCATTCGTCAAGGCCGGGCGCAGGCCCGCCATGACGGTCTCCACCGGCCGCGCGTCCATCGAAGCGGTTATTTCAAGGCGAACCCTAAGTCCGAAACCCCTTGAAAGTGCTTGGTATCGCCTGCACTGCCTCGATCGTCGCCCGCCGTGCCGCCGTGCTGGTGCCCGGCGCGAAATCGATCGAAACCGTATCGACAATCCCCCCGTACCGCTTCTCAATCGCCCCCGGCAGTTCATCATAAGTCGCTCGGGCGACAAACAAATCCAGCACATCGTCCGGCACCTGAGCCGCCATCTGGCTCCACTGGCCCTGCTTAGACATTTCCGTAAGCTTCACCCCCAGGTCCGACACCCCATGGAGGTCGAACACCCCGCGATAAGCCGGCGTCGAGCCATAGAACGCCACCCGGTACCGCACCGTCTCCGCCGCCGCCCGAACACTGGCCGCGTCAGGTCCGGTCGCGACAAACCCGCCCCCGGTGATCTCAAAATTCTCGAACGACTTGCCGCAAGCAGCCAGCTCCTCGGCGATCAGCGGCCGAACCACTTTCTCCAGGTATTCCCGCGTAGCGAAACTGTGCAGCCGCACGCTGTCGGCAACCCGGGCGGCGGTCTTCAACATCAGCGGCCCGACAGCGGCCATTGCGATCGGCGGCATCGGCAAGCCTTGCGGCCCGGGTGAAAACTCCGGCGTCATCAAGGAGAAATTGTAGTACTTGCCCTGATAGTTCAGTTTCTCACCAGTCTCCCAGCACCGGAAAATTGCCCGCAGCGACTCGATATATTCGCCCAGGCGGGCGGCCGGCGCGACCCAGGGCGTGCTGAACCGGCGCTCGTTATGCGCCTTGATCTGGCTGCCCAAACCGACGACGAACCGGCCCTTCGAATGGCGGTTGATGTCCCAGGCCAGGTTGGCCACCACCATCGGGCTGCGCGGAAACGCGATCGCGACCGACGGCACCAGCGCCACCCGCTGAGTCGCCATCGCCGCGAAAGCCAGCGGCGTGAACGGATCGTGCTTCAACTCGCTGGCGGTCACCGCGTCCGCACCGTCGTCCTCCGCCTGTTTCGCCGCCGCCGCGCAAGCCTGCCAGTCGTTCGCCGGCAGCCCGATTGAAACCCGCATCGTTATCCTCCCTGTTGATGCAACCAAATCTGCGGCGGATACAGCCGGCGGGCAAATGGAAATCGAGATCCCGCGCCTCTCCGCCGCCACAGCAAGACCGGTCCCGAACTTCCTTCTCCGCGATCTCCGCGTCCCTCGGCGACCTCCGCGTCCCACAAAGCGGACCGTCACCCACCGCCCCGGCCGCATGTGTTCCCCCACCGCCGACGGCAAACCGCCGCAGCCCTTGCGCCCCAACCCACAGGCCCGCAAATTGGCGCGCGAAAATGGGGACTCATCCGATGAATCTGTTCAA
>DAIEHR010000141.1 GCA_027353465.1 Acetobacteraceae bacterium
CCAGTAGTCAAAAATTCATCGCCCGCAACCGTGCGCCGCGGGTGCAGATCGAATACGATGTTGAGACATATGGCGCGCAAAAGTCAGTGCAGCTTCCCTTTGTTGTCGGCGTTATGTCGGATCTTTCCGGTAAGCCGACCGACCCGCTGCCCGCGGTGGCCGATCGAAAGATGATGGAGATCGACGTTGATAATTTCGATGACCGGCTGAAATCGATGAAGCCGCGTGCTGCTTTTACGGTGCCGAATACACTGACCGGCGAAGGCAATCTGGCGGTCGATATCACCTTTGAAAGCATGGACGATTTCTCGCCCGCCGCGATCGCCCGCAAGGTGGAGGGGCTGAACAAGCTGCTGGAAGCACGCACGCAGCTTTCCAACCTGCTGACCTATATGGACGGCAAGACCGGGGCGGAAAATCTGATCAACAAGGTGCTGCAGGACCCGGCTTTGCTGCAAACCCTGGCCGCGGCGCCGAAAGCCGGCGGATCATCCACCGGCGAGGAGGGTTAACCGATGTCCGAGGCCCAACATAGCGCCGCTGCCGGCGTCACCACGACCCAGGAATTCAATGAATTCGCGGCGCTGCTGGATCGGGAATTCAAGCCGAAAAGCGACCGTGCCCGGGAGGCTGTCGAGTCGGCGGTACAGACCCTGGCCCAGCAGGCGCTGGCCGACACGGCGCTGGTGTCTGACGATGCGCTGCGTTCCATCGAGCAGATGATCAGCGCGATCGACCGCAAGCTGACCGAACAGGTCAACCTTATCCTGCATCATGAAGACTTCCAGGGCTTGGAAGCCGCCTGGCGCGGCCTGCATCATTTGGTGAACAATACCGAGACCGATGAGACGCTTAAGATCAAGGTGTTCAACATCTCCAAGAAAGAGATGGGGCGGACGCTGAAGAAGTTCCGCGGCACCGCCTGGGATCAGAGCCCGATCTTCAAGAAGGTCTATGAGGAAGAATTCGGCCAGTTCGGCGGCGAGCCGTTCGGCTTGCTGGTGGGTGATTATTACTTCGATCATAGCCCGCAGGATGTGCAGCTGTTGAGCGACATCGCCCAGGTGGCGGCGGGGGCGCATGCCCCGTTCATCGCGGCCGCCAACCCGACCGTCATGCAGATGGATAGCTGGAGCGAACTATCCAACCCGCGTGACCTGACGAAGATTTTTCAAACGCCGGAGTACGCCGCATGGCGTTCGCTGCGCGAAAGCGACGATTCTCGCTACCTTGGCCTCGCGATGCCGCGCTTCCTGGCGCGACTTCCGTATGGCGCCAAGACCGAACCGGTCGATGAGTTCGCGTTTGAAGAAGACACCTCCAGCGCGGACGGTACTGGCTATACCTGGACGAACGCGGCTTACGCGATGGCCACCAACATCACGCGGGCGTTCAAGCTGTATGGCTGGACCACCAACATCCGCGGTATCGAAAGTGGCGGCGCGGTCGAGGGGCTGCCCACTCACACCTTCCCGACCGATGACGGCGGCGTGGCGATGCAGTGCCCGACGGAGATCGCAATTTCCGACCGGCGTGAAGCGGAACTCGCGAAGAGCGGCTTCATGCCGCTGATCCACAAGAAGAACTCGGACTTCGCGGCATTCATCGGCGCCCAGTCGCTGCAGAAACCGCAGGAATATGACGACGCGGCGGCGACGGCGAACGCCAACCTGGCAGCGCGGCTGCCGTATCTCTTCGCCAGTTGCCGCTTCGCGCACTACCTGAAATGCATGGTGCGCGACAAGGTCGGCAGTTCCATGACCAAGGATCAGCTGCAGGCATGGCTGACGAATTGGCTGATGCGATACATTGATGGCTCGCCAAATACTTCCTCGGCTGAATACAAGGCCAGTCACCCGCTGTCCGAGGGCGAGGTGGTCGTCGAGGAGGATGAGTCCAACCCCGGTTACTACAGCTCGAAGATTTTCCTCAAGCCACACTACCAGCTTGAGGGTCTGACTGTATCGCTGCGGCTTGTCTCTCGCATGCCCAAATAGCCTGGATGGGATGGCGGCATGATTTGTGTCATGCCGCCGTCTCTATTCTGGTGATGTTGCCCCAACACTGTCTTTGTTGGGCTTATGATCGAAACACGTCTTAAAGATCGAAAGGAATACGCTCATGGCAATTGACGCATATATCTGCTTTCAACAATATGGTGGTGGTTGGCTGACTGCTGAGTCGCAGGTTAGCTTCGCTAACAATACAGAAACGTTAATGACCCAGCCGTTCGCCATTCCGACGAGCGCCACGTCCGGCACGGTGCCAAACGCAGGCCCCGCCATTTTCGAAGTCGAAGATTATAGCTTCGATATCGAGCAGACGTTGAATATTGGCAGCTCCAGCAGCGGTGCTGGTGCCGGCAAGGTCTCGTTCAATCCGTTCTCGATCACCCGCAAGGTCGATAAATGCTCGCCCACGTTCTTTGAAATGGCGTGTTCGGGAACCGCGTTTCAGTTGGTGACCCTGGCGATGCGCAAAAGCTCCGGCGCGGGCGCGGCGGGTGCTGGGAACACGTCGGGGCAGGTGTATCTTCGCTTCGACTTCAAGCTGGTCGCGGTTAAGACCATTTCCTGGAGTCATGACGACGAATCGCCGAAGGAGACGGTGACCTTCGAATATGGTGGCCTCCAGGTGCGTTACGCGCAGCAGGAAGCCAGCGGCAAACTCAAGACCCCGGTCGCCGGCGGTTGGAACCGCGTGGCCAACACGCAGGACACGGGCACCAGCCTGATCCAGGGAGCGAAGTGATCACTTCGAACAACAATGTGGACACGGCCCGGGCATTGCTCCGGGCCGATGGCCCACGCGCGGCTCTTGAGCAGCTGAAAAAGGACGTGCGCAAGGCCCCGCGGGAGCCGCGCCTACGGATTTTTCTGTTCCAGTTGTTTTGTGTCGTTGGCGAATGGGATCGCGCACTGACTCAGTTGGCTGTGGCCGCGGAATTCGATCCCGAGGCGGTGCCAATGGCGCAGACCTACCGCGCCGTCATTCGCTGCGAAATGCTGCGTGAACGTGTGTTTAAGGGCCTGCGTACCCCGACCTTCCTGGGTGAGCCCGAACAGTGGATGTCGTTACTGGTGGAAGCCAACCGTGTATTAGCGACCGGCGCCGAGGCAGAGGCGGCCAGCCTGCGTGATGCCGCGTTTGAGCAAGCCCCCGCAATTTCCGGACAGATCGACGGCAAGCCATTCAATTGGATCGCTGATGCCGATCCCAGGCTCGGACCCGTGCTGGAAGCGGTCGTCGAGGGTAAATATTATTGGGTGCCGTTCGGCCGCATCGCCCGGCTGTCGCTTGAGCCGCCCGCCGATCTACGCGACCAGGTCTGGATGCCGGCCCAATTCATCTGGAGCAGCGGCGGCGAAAGCATGGGGTTCATTCCCACGCGCTATCCCGGCTCGCAGTCCGGCGATGAGGTTTTGACCCTGGCACGCCGCACCGAATGGCGTGGCAGCGACGACTGGCCGCTTGGCCTGGGGCAGCGCATGCTGGCGACCGACGCTGACGAAGTGGCGTTGATGGACCTGCGAAAGCTGGTGATCGACCCGCCACCGGCCGCCGATACCGCCGCGGGCTGACAATGGCAGAACCCAACCGGCACGATCGATTGCAGCCTTCGCTGCTTGACCGGCTGACGGATGACGCGCCGGAACAGCGCCGAGAGGCGTCCGACCGGCAAGTGCTGACCATGCAGCAACTTCGCAGCGCCGTGTTGCGCGATCTCGCCTGGCTGCTGAATACGACCAACCTTGATGCGACCGACGATCTGGACGGCGTTCCGCTGGTCGCCGGCTCGACCTTGAATTATGGCGTACCCGGTTTTACTGGCGTGGTCGCCACGGCGGAACGCGTGGTGTCGCTGGAACAGACGATCGCCAACGCCATCCGCCAGTTTGAGCCGCGTATTCGTCCGGGTTCGGTGCGGGTGAAGGCGCGCGAAGGCGGGTCCGACGGTATCTCCCGCCTGGTGTTCGAGATTCGGGGCGAACTGTGGGCGCAGCCGGTTCCCCAGCAATTGTTCCTTGAGACGTCGGTCGACATTGCGACACGGCTCGCTGTGGTTACCGACACAAGGGCGCGCAACTGATGGACCCGCGTCTGCTGCGACTGTACGAGACGGAACTCGCCTTCGTACGCGAAATGGGCACGGAATTCGCCGCCGAGTATCCCAAGATCGCCAGCCGTCTGGATCTAGGCAACACCGAGGTCGCCGACCCCTATGTTGAGCGGCTGCTGGAGGGTTTCGCGTTTCTGACGGCGCGCATCCAGTTGAAGATGGAAGCCGAATTTCCGACCTTCACGCAGTCGCTGCTGCAGATGGTCTATCCGCATTATCTCGCGCCAACCCCATCGATGGCAGTCGTGCGGTTGGCGACCGATCCCGCGGCCATTCGCAGCCTGCCACAGGGCGTGATGCTGCCGGCGGGAACCGCCCTTCGCAGCCTGCTTGGCACGCACGACCAGACCAATTGCGAATTCCGCACCGCGCACGCCGTGCAGCTGCTGCCAATCGAGATTTCGGAGGCGGAATACATCAGTTCCGCGGCCGCAGTGGCCGCTTTGGGTCTGCCTGACCAGCGCGGGGTGAAGGCGGCCATCCGGTTGCGCCTGAAAGCCGCGGGCGATCTTTCGTTCAACAAGATCGCCCTGGAAAAATTGACCATGTTCCTTGGCGGCCCCGAGGGCAGCCGGGCCCGGCTGTACGAACAACTGGTCGCCAACGTGGCGAGCATCTATGTGCGGCCAAGCGTGCGTCCGGTGCCGTGGCAGGAAAAACTGCCACCCACCGCGCTGCACGGCATCGGTTTCGACGAAACCGAGGCATTGCTGCCGCCCGCCCCGCAATCGTTCGAGGGTTACCGGCTGCTGCAAGAATACTACGCCATGCCGGAGCGCTTCCTGTTCGTGGAGCTTGACGGCCTCGACCGTTCATCCATCCGCTGCGCTTCCAATGAGATGGACATCGTTATCCTGCTCAATCGCAGCGAGCCGTCGCTTTCCAGCGGTTTTTCGCCCGAATATCTATCCCTGTTCTGCACGCCGGCGATCAATCTTTTCCCATACCGATCGGATCGTATCAATCTGTCCGAGCGCGATGCCGAACATCAGATCGTGCCGAATCGCATGCGTCCATTGGACTATGAAGTGTTCAGTGTTGGCGGCGTGGAGGGATTTTCCGCCGACGGCAGTTCGGGGCGGAATTTTATGCCGTTCTATGCGGCCAACGACCTCAGCCGGAACCCGGGCCATCGCAGTTACTTCATGCTACGGCGCCAACCCCGGCAGCTATCGTCCCGCAGCCGCCAGCGGGGGCCACGCTCAAGCTATCTCGGCCATGAGACGTTTGTTTCGCTGGTCGATCCCGATAAGGCGCCGGCTGCCGAGAATATACGCCAGCTTGGATTGGATCTGTTGTGTACGAACCGGGATCTGACGCTGTCGATGCCGGTGGGCAAGCAGCATACCGATTTTACGATGGCGGTCAGCGCCCCGGTGACATCGGTGCGGTGTGTGGTGGGACCGACCGCGCCGCGGCCGTGCCGGACTGATGGCGATTACGCCTGGCGCTTCATTTCGCATCTTGGGCTGAACTATCTTAGTCTGATGGATGGCGGTCCAATCCAGGGCGCGGCGGCGTTGCGGGAGTTGTTGCGCCTGTATGTGCCGTCGAGCACGTCGCTGGCCGCCCGGCAGTTGGAATCGTTGCTGTCCGTGAAGACCCACCCGATTGTGCGACGCATCCCCGGAAGTGGCCCGATCTCGGTCGGGCGCGGGCTGGAGATCACGTTGACCATGGATGAAGGCAGCTTTGGAGGTGCCGGCGGTATCTTACTGGCCGCTGTCCTGGACCGCTTCTTCGCCAAATATGTCTCGATCAATGCGTTCACCGAGACGGTATTGAGCAGCCCCGAACGAGGGGAGGTGATGCGATGGCCGATGCAGGTTGGCAATCGTCCGATACTGTAGAGGGGCCAGCCGCGGCCGCACAGCCCGCGGCTATTCTGACCCTGCTGGAAAGCCTTGCCGCCGAACCATCGGCGCATGGCTTCTATCAGACCATGCGCAAGCTGGAGGCTCTGACCCCGGAACGGCCACGGCTGGGCCGCAGCGTCCGGCCAAACCAGGATTCTCTGCGGCTGGCGCAGGAACCATCGGCGATTTTCGCGCCGGCGGCGTTGGCTGGTTTCGAAGCCGCGGCCGAGGGTCATCCGGCGCGGCTGTTGGTGCACTTCTTCGGGTTGTTCGGCCCTGATGGGCCGCTGCCGCTGCATCTCACTGATTATGCGCGCGACCGGAGGCGAAATCATCGCGATCCCAGCCTGCAGCGCTTCGCGGATATCTTCCACCATCGCGCGCTGTCGCTGTTTTGGCGCGCGTGGGCGGATGTGCGACCGACGGTCGCGTTCGACCGGCCGTCCGAGGATCGGTTTCAGACCTATGTCGGGGCTCTGATCGGCCTCGGGCAGGAGACCCTGCGGGAGCGGGATGCGATGCCGGACCTGACGAAGATGCATTTCGCCGGGCTGTTCGCGAACCAGACCCGCCACGCCTCTGGATTGGGGGCGATCCTGTCGGCTTTTTTCACCATGCCGGTGCGGATCGAATGTTTCATCGGTGCCTGGCTAACCATGCCGCAATCCGATCGTTCGGCACTTGGCGCGGACCGGCGCTCTGGCGTGCTGGGCCAATCCATCCTGCTTGGGTCCAGCGTATGGAGCCGCCAGAACAAATTTCGCATTGTGTTCGGGCCCTTGGGCCTGGCTGATTATTTGCGCCTGCTGCCCGGCGGTCAGAGCTTCCGCCGGTTGATCCCGATCGTGCGCAACTATGCCGGCGACACCATGCTGTGGGACGTCAATCTGGTGCTGCGCGCCGAGGATGTGCCCCCGATGGTGCTGGGCAAGCAGGGCCGCCTGGGTTGGACGACCTGGCTGCATCCACGCCGCGGCACCGCTGACGCCGCCGAATTGTTTCTCGATGCCAGCGCCGACAGCGTGGCCCGCCGCCTTGATGAAGTTTCCCCCACACTGACGACCGCAGGTGATCCCTTATGACCGAAATTAGTCGCTCTGCCCTGTTCGGCAAGCTCAATCCTATCGCCTACAAGGCAATCGAGGGCGCAACGGTGTTCTGCAAATTGCGCGGAAACCCGTATGTGGAACTGGTGCACTGGGTGCAACAAATCTTGCAGACGCAAGATACCGATTTGCACCGGATCGTCCGGCATTTTGAGCTGGATTCGTCCAAGCTGGCGACCGATATCACCGCGGCGCTCGATCGCCTGCCGCGCGGGGCCACGGCGATCTCTGATTTTTCGCCGTCGATTGAAGAAGCGATCGAGCGGGGCTGGCTCTACGCGACGTTGATGTTCGGCGAGGGCCAGGTACGCACCGGCCATCTGCTCTACGGTGCCCTGCGCACAACGACGCTGCGCAACGCGCTTTATGGCATCAGCCGGCAATTCGAGCGTGTGAAGGCTGAAGCGCTGGGCGACCAGTTCGCTAAATTACTGGCTAGTTCGCCGGAGGAGGCGCTGCGCGCGGCGGATGGTTCGGCGGTGCCCGGGGAGGCCAGCGGCGCTATGGCGCCAGCGGCGATGGGCAAACAAGAGGCGCTGGCGAAATACTCGGTCGATCTGACCGAACGGGCCCGCAACGGCGAGATCGACAACATCGTGGGCCGCGATCAGGAGATCCGTCAGGTGGTCGATGTTCTGATGCGGCGGCGGCAGAACAATCCGATCCTGACCGGCGAGGCCGGCGTCGGCAAGACCGCGGTGGTGGAAGGCTTCGCGCTGCGCATCGTCGCCGGTGACGTGCCGCCGCAACTGCGCGATGTTAGCCTTCGCACGCTCGATATCGGCCTTCTCCAGGCTGGTGCCAGTATGAAGGGTGAATTCGAAAACCGCCTGAAACAGGTGATCGAGGAAGTTCAGTCGTCCCCCAAGCCGATTATCCTGTTCATCGACGAAGCGCACACCTTGATCGGCGCCGGTGGAGCGGCCGGTACTGGCGACGCCGCCAACCTGCTGAAGCCGGCCCTGGCGCGTGGCACCTTGCGCACGATCGCCGCCACGACCTGGGCGGAATACAAGAAATACTTCGAGAAGGACCCCGCGCTGACCCGCCGCTTCCAGGTGGTTCAGGTCGATGAACCATCCGAGGAAAAAGCCATCCTGATGATGCGGGGTATCGCCTCGCCGCTGGAAAAGCATCATCGCGTGCAGATCCTGGACGAAGCGATCGATGCCGCGGTTCGCCTGTCGCATCGTTACATTCCCGCTCGCCAGTTGCCGGACAAATCCGTCAGCCTGCTGGACACCGCGGCCGCCCGGGTTGCCGTCAGCCAGCACGCCGTGCCGCCTGAGGTCGATGATTGCCGCCGGCGTATCCAGGCGCTGGAAACCGAGCGGGAGATCATTGCTCGGGAGGCGGCGATTGGGATCGACATCAAATCGCGTCTGAGCAGCGTGGACGAGGATCTGGCGAGCAACCGCGAACATTTGGTCGGGCTGGAGGCACGCTGGGGCGAGGAAAAGACGATGGTCGATCGGCTTCTGGCCTTGCGCGCGCAACTGCGCGAAGGGGCCGCGCCGATCGATACCGCCGATGCCCATTCCCCCGAACGGGTCTCGGTCCTGGCGGAGCTACAGGACCTGCAGACGAAACTGGCAACCCATCAGGGTGAAAGTCCTCTGATCCTGCCCAGCGTTGATGCCCAGGCAGTCGCCGCCGTCGTCGGCGATTGGACCGGCATTCCGGTCGGTCGCATGGTCAAGAACGAGGTGCAGGCGGTGCTGAACCTCGACAAGACGCTGAAACAGCGGGTGATCGGCCAGGACCATGGCCTGGAAATGATCGCGCGCCGGGTTCAGACCTCCCGCGCCGGGCTGGACAATCCGTCGAAGCCGATCGGCGTGTTCATGCTGTGCGGCCCATCCGGCGTAGGCAAGACCGAGAGCGCCTTGGCGCTGGCGGAATCGCTGTATGGCGGGGAGCAGAATCTTATCACCATCAACATGAGTGAATTCCAGGAAGCCCATACCGTTTCAACGCTGAAGGGTGCGCCCCCTGGCTATGTGGGCTATGGCGAGGGCGGCATTCTGACCGAGGCGGTCAGGCGTAAACCCTATTCGGTCGTGCTGCTGGACGAGATCGAAAAGGCGCATTCCGATGTGCACGAGATTTTCTTTCAGGTGTTCGACAAGGGCGTGATGGAGGACGGCGAAGGCCGTATGATCGACTTCAAGAACACGCTGATCCTGTTGACGTCCAATGTCGGCACCGATCTGGTGATGTCGTTGTGCGCCGACCCCGAGTTGATGCCGGAGCCCGACGAGGTGGCTAAGGCACTGCGCGCACCGCTGCTGAAAGTGTTTCCGCCAGCCCTGCTGGGGCGGCTGATCGTGATCCCTTACTACCCGCTCAGTTCCGAGGTGATGCACTCCATCATTCGCCTTCAGCTTGGCCGCGTGGCTCGTCGTATCGCCGAACATCACAAGGTGCCGTTCACCTATGACGACAGCGTGGTCGAACTGATCGCGGAGCGGTGCAACGAGCCAGAAAGCGGCGGACGTATGATCGATGCGATCATGACCAACACGATGTTGCCGGCGATTTCCTCGGCGTTTCTGAACAAATTGATGGATGGCGGCAGTATTTCGCGTGTGCATGTCGGTGCCGCCGACAGCAATTTCAATTACGTTATCGAATAGATCGCGGGGCTTTGGGGATGGAATACAGCGTCAATTTTGGCTCGCTTTCCAGCAAGAAGCGAGCGCCCGCGCCGAATGCCAAATTCCGGCTGGCCCTGCTGGGCGATTTCTCCGGCCGCGCCAACGCCGGAAAATCGGAGACCGGGGCCGCGTTGGCGAAGCGCAAGCCGATCAAGGTGGATGTCGACAACCTCGACGATATTCTGGCTCGGATGAAGCTCGATCTGACCTTATCGCTGGACGGCGATGAGGCGATCGTATCGGTGCCGGTGGGGTCAATGGATGATTTCCATCCCGACCAGATCGTCGAGAATGTCGAATTGTTCAGCGAGCTGCGTAGTCTGCGACGCAATCTGGCGAATAAGGCGACCTTCGATCGGGCGGCCAAGACAGTTCTGTCCTGGAGTGGAGAGGATGCCCTGCCGCCGTTGCCGCGCAAGGCCGCGGGCAGTTCCGTCGCCACGGACCGCAAGCTGTCCGATTTCGCCCGGCTGACAGGGCGTCCTGGCGCCGCCGAGGCGGCGGAGGCGTCGGTTGAGGACCTGATGCGCCGGATCGTTGGGCCATTGGTCGAACCGGCGCGTGACGCCCGAGCCGATCAGTTGACCGCTCGGGTGGATGAGGCGTTGTCCACGGCGATGCGCCGGATTTTGCACCATCCGGATTTTCAGAGTGCTGAGGCCGTGTGGCGTGGAGTGGAGTTCCTGGTCCGCCGGATTGAAACCGGCGCCAAGATGGAAATCCTGCTGTATGACGTGTCGGCCGAGGAACTGGCGGCAGACATCGCCGGGTCGGACGATCTGAGCAACAGCGGACTGTATGGCCTGCTGATCGAGCAGCCGGCGCTTGACGCGGGGCAGGGCGCCATCTCGGTAGCGATCGGACTGTACAATTTCGAACTGATGCCGCCGCACGCTGAACTGCTGGGGCGGATAGCCCAGGTTGCGGGCGCGGCGGGGGCGCCGTTCATCGCGGGCATTGGACCGGATGAGTTGAAGCAGCCGGTGCATGAGCAGCATCCGCTGATCAAAGAATCCTGGCAGGCACTGCGAGACTTGTCCGCTTCGGTCTATCTGGGCCTGGCCACGCCGCGCTTCCTGCTGCGCACACCGTATGGCAAGAAAACCGATCCGATCGACGCGTTCAGCTTTGAGGAATTCACCCGTCAGGGCGGATTGTCCGGTATGCTGTGGGGCCACCCGGGACTGATTCCGGCGCTTCTGCTGGCCGAGAGCTTCGGCCAACAGGGGCTGAAGATGAAGCTGGGCACTGTCATGGGTGTCCGTGACATGCCGTATTTCGTTTACTTCGATGCCGATGGCGACCAAACCGCTTTGCCCTGCACCGAACGGATGTACAGCGAACGTCAGGCCGTGGGTGTCACCAACTACGGTGTCATGCCGCTGCTGAGTCTGCGTGGCCGGCCGGAGTTGCGGCTTGGGAGCTTCCAGTCCGTGGCTGGCGCGACGTTGGCCGGGTTCTGGGCCCCGGCGGTGGTCACGCCGTCGGGCAAAGGCGCGGTACCTGCGGTGCAGCCCGCGCCTGTCGAAGCCGGCGCCCCTGCCGGGGCCGCCGAATCCGAGGCGGTGGATCTGGACGCGCTGCTCAAGGATCTGGGCGCCGCGGAGCCCGAAGCGGCTGAGCCCGCGGCAGCGGAAGCTGAAGCGCCTGAACCTGAAGCACCTGAGCCCGAGGCCCCTGAGCCCGAGGCACCGGCGGCCGATGATCTGGACGCCCTATTGGCCAGCCTTAATGTTGAGCCTCCGCCGCCAGAGCCCGATGCCACCGACGTCGATCTTGACGCGCTGCTGGCATCGCTCAAGTAGCCCGTGTCAGCCAGGCTCCGCCGCGCGGACGACGATGTCGATCCGCTGGCTTTCCTGGGCGTTACCGGCCACCGTGCCAGGTGGCCGGATCGCGCGCCCGATGCGATCGGCTGGCACACCGGCCTTGATCAAGCCTTCCTCAACCAACTGCGCGCGGAGGCGGGACAGGTCGACGATCGACTTGGGGCCATCGGGATCGAGAAACTCAACAAGATCGATGAACATGGCTTTATTGTCGCTCCACCAGGATGCCACCGAGGCGATGACGGTGTGGCCGTCCTTATCGATCGCCGCGGACCATTCGGCAAAGAACACCGAGTAAGTCGAATTGCCGCGGCGGATGCGTTCAACGATGGCGGGATGGATCATCCAGGGATCGCCGAAGCCTTCCTGCTCCCCGCAATGTTGCACCCACAGCCGGTGCACGTCGCTTTTGTGTTCGCAGGGTACTAGTTCGATGCTAACGTCGGGGGCAAGCGTGTTGGCTAGCAGATCGTCGATAAACGGTTCACCGCCAACCAGCCATACGCGTCCGTTGAATTCCGCCAGTGTGATATCGGCCATGTCCATTCCTCAACAGCTGATCGTTCTTGGATCGGCACGCATGCCGCTTTCCACGTGTATAGACAAGGCCTGACGCCATGCCGCTGAAACTCACTCTTACATCGCTTTCCGGTGGCGAGCGGCAAGAGCGGACGTTGTCCCGGGGAACATTATCGATCGGCCGCGGCAGCGGCAATGACTGGGTGTTGCCGGACCCTGAGCAACATTTGTCGCGAACACACTGCATGCTTGGATTTGAGCAGGGGCAATATTGGCTGACCGATCTCAGTACCAATGGGATGCTGTTGAACGGCTCCCGCACCCCGACCGTGCGGGACAGCCGCACCGTGCTGACTGATGGCGATAGTATCGTCCTTGGTGGATATAAGCTTACGATCGCCGAGGTCGAGGACCGCGTCGTTTCTGGCGGCGATCCGTTTGGTGTCTCCAGCATGGATGATTTCAATAATCCACTGAATGCCGATCCGCTCGCGGACCCGCTGTCCGACCCTTTGTCAGATTTGCCGCGTGGTGGCAGGGACTTTCACCACCCGGTTCCGCATCAGGCCGCCGCGGCGCGGGTGGCTGATCCGTTTGATGCGGCCGATCGTGGCCGTCCGCGAGATCCTGCGCAGGACATGTTTCAGGGGCACACGGCGCCGGATGCCTGGAAGGGGCCGACACAGCGCGACGATGCCGTGGCGGGGTCGCATGCGTTCTCGGCGCCCCAACCGATCGCGCCCACGCCGTTCGACGGTATTGATTTTGACGCGCTGCTCGGCGATCTGATGCCGCAGGCGCATGCGCAGCCGCCGGCATTCGGGAACCCGGCGCAACCGCCCGCCGCCCGGCCGGTCGCCGATCCGTTTGACAGTCTTCTCGGCGATGAGGCGATTCCGCCGATAGGAGCATTCGCGCCCGCCCCACCCGACCCTTTCGCCCGGGAAGCGTCCGACCCGTTCGCACCGGCCGCCCCCGCGCCCGCGTCTCCTGACCCCTTCGCAGCGACGCCGCCCGCCGGATTCCCCCCGGTTACCTCAGCGCCGGCTACGGGTTTTCAGCCTTCCGCACCGCCACTGGCTGTTCAGCAGGCATCCCCTCCCGCAACGCCGGTACCCGTGCCGGCCGCCGGGCCAGCGTCCAACACCGCGCTGCTTGCCGCCTTCTTTCAGGGCGCGGGGATCGAGATGTCGGACCTTCCGCCAGCCGAACAGGAGGCGGCCATGAAGGCGCTGGGCGCATTGTTCCGCGCCTTCGTCAGCGGCACCCGCGACGTGCTGATGTCACGCGCGGAGATCAAGCACGAGATGCGCGTCGAACAGACCATGATCCGCTCACGCGACAACAACGCGCTGAAATTTTCGGTTTCGCCGGAGGAGGCGTTGCAGGCGCTGCTGCGGCCGAACCGACCCGGCTACAAGGCGCCGCTCGCGGCGGTCGAGGAGGCGTTCGACGACATCCGCTCGCATGAACTGGCGGTTATGGCCGGCATGCAGACTGGCCTGATGGCGCTGCTCAAGCGTTTTGATCCAGCATTGTTGGAAAGCCGCCTGCAGAAGGGCATGCTGGATAGTATCCTGCCGTCCGCCCGCAAGGCCCGATTCTGGGAAATGTTCTGCGCCGCCTACAAGGATATCGCGCGTGAGGCGGAGGACGATTTTCATGCTCTGTTCGGCCGGGAATTTGCCCGCGCCTACACCGCGCAGGTGGGGAAGCTTTGACGATTAGCACAAACGTCACCTGAACCACGG
>DAIEHR010000176.1 GCA_027353465.1 Acetobacteraceae bacterium
TACGTGGCTGGGCGAAGCGGCGCTGCGGGAGGCCGCCATCCGTGTCCAGGCCGCTGCCCCGCCAAAGGCAGCAGCCAACGCGAAGGCGATGCTGGACTGGCTTACCCAGCCCGCCGAACGGCGGCGGGAGACATGGTCGGACTGGTGCGCCTTGTTCCTGAAGAAGGACGGTAAGCCCTACGCGGATTCCACCCTGGTGGGTAGCAAACTGGTCGGCCAGACCGGCGTGCTGGACCGCTATCTGGAGGAGATCGACCGCATCCAGAAGGTCGAGGATGGCCGCAAAGCCATCCAACTCGCGGCGATCTCCGGCGCGCTGGCGCTGCTGCCGGGGCCGGTCGTCGGCGGTTACGCTCGCCGCAAGGACGAAGCCGGGCTGCTGGATTACGAGGACCTGATCGGCCGCACCTCTGACCTGCTGGTCGATCCCGGCGCGGCGTGGGTGCTGTACAAGCTGGACGGCGGGCTGGACCACATGCTGCTGGACGAGGTGCAGGACACCGCGCCGCAGCAGTGGCGAATCGCCCATTCCCTGACGGCGGAGTTCTTCGCCGGAGCGGGCGCCCAGGACCGCACCCGCACAGTGTTCGCCGTGGGCGACCGCAAGCAGTCGATCTACTCGTTTCAGGGCGCCGATACGGCGGAGTTCGATCGCTCCCACGACGAACTCGCCCGCCGGGTCAGGGCTTCCGGGCAGTCGTTCAAGGATGTGGGGCTGGACGTGTCGTTCCGCTCGACCGCGCCGGTTCTGGCGCTGGTGGATGCGGTGTTCACCGACCCTCTGGCCCGTCCCGGAGTCGTGGGCGCGGGCGAGACGCTGACCCATTATGCGGATCGCGCCGGACATGCGGGGCAGATCGAAATCTGGCCGCTGGCGCCGCCGCCCGAACCGCCGCCGCATCAGCCGTGGACCGTGCCGGATCATAACCAGGGCCAGACCTCGGCCCGTGAACTGCTGGCCAGCACATTGGCCGAATGGATACGAGATCAGACCGACGGGTCTGTCATGCTCGACAGCCGGGCACGGCCGCTGACGCCGGGGGATGTGCTGATCCTGGTGCGGCGGCGGGATGCGTTCGCCCGGGCGCTGGTGCGCGAACTGAAGGCCAAGGGCGTGCCGGTAGCGGGACTGGACCGGCTGACGCTGACGGACCAGCCGGCGGTGCAGGATTTGATCGCGCTGGCCGACTCGCTGCTGCTGCCCTCGGACGACCTGACATTCGGGTGCCTGCTGACCAGTCCGCTGGGCGGTCTGTCCGACGATTCGTTGATGGAGCTGGCGATCGAACGCGACGGCTCCCTGTGGGAGACGCTGCGCACCCGATCGCGCGAGCGTGCCGACTGGCGGGCGGCGGCGGAGTTCTTCGCATCCCTGCTGGCCCGCGTCGATTACGTGTCCCCCTACGCCCTGTTCGCCGAAGCCCTTGGCCCGCTCGGTGGCCGGGCCCGCCTGTTCGCTCGGTTGGGGCCGGAGGCGGCTGAGCCGGTGGATGAACTGCTGAACGCGGCCCTAACCTATGCCGGCCGTCATCCGCCCTCGTTGCAAGGGTTCTTACACTGGCTGCGGAACTCGGGCGCCGAGGTGAAGCGGGAAGCCGAGGCGGCCGGCAACCTGGTGCGGATCATGACGGTGCATGGCGCCAAGGGATTGCAGGCGCCGCTGGTGATCGTGCCGGATACCTCTGCCCTGCCGAAGGACGATAATACGATCGTCTGGACCAGGGATGACGCCACCGGGATCGACGTCCCGCTGTGGGCACCGCGCGCGGCCTTCCGCTGCGAGGTCCTGGACCGGCTGCGCGCGGCGGAGCGGCAGCGGCAGATGGAGGAGCATAACCGGCTGCTGTATGTCGCGCTGACGCGGGCGGAGGATCGTCTGCTGGTGTGCGGCTGGAGTGGCAAGAACCAGCCCAAGAACGAATGCTGGCACAGCCTGGTCTGGCGTGGGTTCGTGGCCCTGGGCGCGGAGCGGGCACCGTTCACGCCTTGGGGCGGCGAGGTTCTGCGGCTGAGCGCGCCACAGACGGTGCCGCCGGTTCTGGCGGGGAAGGCCGTCGATCCAAGGGAAACCGAAATGTTGCCAGCCTGGGTGGGGGCCGCGCCTGGCTGGGTGCCGCATCCGCCGCCGCCGGAGCCGCCGCGGCCTGTTCCGCTCGCGCCCAGCCGGCCGGAGGGGATTGAGCTGGGTTCCGTGCCGGCCGCCGACTCGCCGCTGGCGGAGCGGGACTTCGGCGGGAACCGGTTCCGGCGCGGCAAGTTGATCCATTCGCTGTTGCAGCATCTGCCCGCGGTGGCGCCTGAGCGGCGACGGGAGGCAGCGGTTCGGTTCCTGGATAATCCGGGTAATGGCCTGCCGGCGGGGGAGGCGTCCCGGATCACCGAGGAAGTTCTGGCGGTGATGGCGCACCCCGATCTGGCGCCGTTGTTCGCCGAGGGTAGCCGAGCGGAGGTGCCGTTAACGGGGGTGGTGGCGAATAGGGTGATCGGCGGCCTGGTGGACCGGCTGGTCGTGCTGCCCGATCGCGTGCTGGTTGCCGATTTCAAGACTAACCGCGGGCCGCCGGTTCGGGCGGAGGACACCCCGGTGATGTATCTGCGCCAGATGGCGTCTTATCGGGCCCTGCTGCGGTCGATCTTTCCTGGCCGGCGCGTGCTATGCGGGTTGATCTGGACGCGGGAGGCGCGGGTGGCGATCCTGTCGGATGAGGCGCTCGATTCGCACGAACCCGGCCATGCAATACGCGCCGCTTGACCCACCTGGCCGGCGGTCCCACTTTCCTCATAATTGAAATCCAAGGACGATCGTAACATGAGCGAGAACACGGTAGCCGTCACGGACAAGAGTTTTGCCGCCGACGTCGTCGAGGCCAGCAAGAGCGGCCCTGTGCTGGTCGATTTCTGGGCGGAGTGGTGTGGCCCTTGCAAGATGATCGGCCCGGCGCTGGAAGAAATCGCGGGCGAGCTGAAGGGCAAGCTAACGGTGGCAAAGGTCGATATCGACAATAACCCAATGTCGCCGAATCAGTTCGCGGTGCGCGGAATTCCGACGTTGATCCTGTTCAAGGACGGCAAGCCGGCTGCCACACAAGTGGGCGCGATGCCGAAGAGTAAGCTTAAGGACTGGATCGCGGGCAACATCTAAGCGGTTTGACGAAAGAGGGAACCCCGGGGCGCTAACCCCGGGGTTTTTGATTCAGAGTGTGGTCCGGCGCCCAGCAACGGCGTGGTAGATGGCCAAAACCACGATCGACCCGATGACGGCGACGATAATGCTGTAAAGGTTGAACCCGGTCACAGGCGCGGCGCCGAAGAATGTGAACAGAAACCCGCCGACGAACGCACCGACGATGCCGAGAACGATGTCAAGCACGACACCTTCTCCGGACTTGTTAACGATTTTGCTGGCGATGAAGCCGGCAATCAGACCTAGAACCAGCCAGGCGATAATGGACATGGGCTTCGTTCCTTATGTGTTTTGCTGAGTTCAGCCACGATCGGGAAGGATCATGGCAAGGGCATAGGCCAAGCCGCCAGCGATCAGCAGCGACATCAACGGTTGCTGCTCGACTTTTTGACTGAGGGCATGTGTGGCCTGGTGGGCCTGTTCCGCCGCTCCGGCGCAGGCTTGTTGGGCATCGCCCGCGAGTTGGCGGGTCTTCTCTTCGACCACAAGCGCCGCCAAAATCAGGGTGACCAGTGCCAGTAGTGATTTCATTCCGGTTCCTTTCCGCGACGCTTCGCGAAGGTTAACGCGCGGTCAGAGGTCGGGATGCAGCCTAGCGGATCAAAAACCAGAATGCGGGCCTATTCATTCAGCTTCAGGACCTCTCCGGCGAGATACAGGCTGCCGCAGATCAGCACGCGGGCAGGGCGTTCGCCGCGGGGGATGGCCCGCAGAGCGTCGGCCACGCCGGGGCCGGGGCGGGCGATGCCGCCGGACGCGGCGATGATCGCCTCCACCGGCAGGGCGGCATGTTGGTCCGGCTCGCGCACCGCCCAGACGGTTTCGGCCAGCGGCAGCAGCGGGCGCAGGAACTCGGCTGAATCCTTGGCCTGCTTCATGCCGACGATCAGATGCACCGGGCGATCGTGCCAGAAGCGCAGGTGTTCGGCCAGAACGACGCCGGCGCCTGGGTTGTGGCCCCCGTCGAGCCATAATTCCCAGTTGGGGGGCAGCAATCCGGCGAGGCGGCCAGTCAGGCGTTGCAGGCGGGCGGGCCACTCCGCATTGCGGATGCCGGACGGGTCGTGCTTCAGGCCGGCGGCGCGCAAGGTGGCGATGGCGATGCCGGCGTTGTCCTGCTGAAACGCCCCGGGAAGGGATGGGGCGGGCAGGTCCAGGGTTGCCGTCCGGTCGGTGTAGCGAAGTCCAGACGGGGTGGGGGCGATATCCCAGTCCTGGCCGCGCAGGTTCACCGGGGCGCCTCGGGTTTTGGCGTGGTCCAGCAGGACGCGGAGGATGCCCCCGGGCTGGGCGCCGATGGCGACTGGGATGCCGGGCTTGATGATGCCGGCTTTCTCCGCCGCGATGATCTCCACCGTGGGACCCAGTAGCTCCCGGTGGTCCAGCGAGATCGAGGTGATCGCGCAGGCCGCCGGGGCGTCGATGATGTTGGTGGCATCGCCCCGGCCGCCCAGGCCGACTTCCAGCACGCACAGATCGGCTGGCGTTTGGGCGAACAGGTCGAAGGCAGCGGCGGTGATGACCTCGAACACCGTGATCGGGGCGCCGTCGTTGATCTGTTCGATCCGCTCCATGGTGGCGATCAGACGGTCGTCGGACACCAGTTCGCCGGCCACCCGGATGCGTTCGTTGAAGCGGACCAGATGAGGCGAGGTGTACACATGCACTGTCTGGCCCGCGGCCTCCGCCATCGATCGGATGAAGGCGCAGGTGCTGCCTTTGCCGTTGGTGCCGGCGACGTGGACAATCGGCGGCAGGCGCTTTTCGGGCGAACCAAGCCGGGTCAGCAGGGTTGCGAGGCGGTCGAGGCTGAGGTCGATGAGCCTGGGGTGCAGCCGCTCTAGCCGGGCGGCGATTTGTTCGACGGCTTGGTTCACGCGGCTTCTGCTTGCCCGCTTCCTGTCAGCAGGCCGATGATCCGAGCCAGGGTTGTTTGCATGTCGGTGCGCCTGACCACCATGTCGATGATGCCGTGGGCCAGCAGGTATTCGGCGCGCTGGAAGCCTTCCGGCAGTTTCTCGCGCACTGTTTGTTCGATGACGCGGGCGCCGGCGAAGCCGATCATGGCGCCGGGTTCGGCGATCTGAATGTCGCCCAGCATGGCGAACGAGGCGGTGACGCCACCGGTGGTAGGGTCAGTCAGAACCACGATGAAGGGCAGGCCGGCATCCTTCACCAACTGCGTGGCGATGACGGTGCGTGGCATCTGCATCAGGCTGATTGCACCTTCCTGCATGCGCGCGCCGCCCGAGGCGGTGAACACGATCAGCGGCACGTTCTGCAGCACGGCCAATCTGGCGGCGGCGACGAGGGCATCGCCGACGGCAGCACCCATGGAGCCGCCGATGAAGTTGAACTCCATGACCGCGACGACGGCTTTATGGCCGCCGATGGTGCCGTGGGCGACGGTGATGGCGTCGTCGGTGTGGGTTTTCTCGCGGGCTTCCTTCAGCCGGTCGGCGTAGCGCTTGGTGTCGCGGAATTTCAGCGGGTCGGACTGGGTTTTGGGCAGTTCGATCCGGGTGAAAGCGTTCTCGTCAAAGGTCCATTCCATACGCTCGACAGAGGTGGCGCGCATGTGATGGCCGCAGTGCTGGCACACCTTGCGGTTGGCCGTCAGGTCGCGGTGGAAGATCATCTGCTGGCACGATGGGCACTGGTGCCACAAATTGTCCGGCACGGACGACCGTGCGAACAGGGTGCGGATCTTGGGGCGTACGTATTCTGTGAGCCAGTTCATGGCCGCCCGAATAGCGGGGGACGGCCGGTGCGGCAAGCATCGGTTGGGTCGTGAATGTAGCCCGGCGGGCGGCGAGGTAAATCCGACGGCTGGTCCGGCTCCCACGGGTGAGGCGGCAACTTGGGCGTTGCGGGATGGGAAAGCGGTGGTTCGTGAGGAAAACGCGGCGCTAATGGCCGGCTGGAGGAACCAAAGCACCGTCCTTGGCGCAGGTTAAGCCGCTCACACAGAATTACGGGCAGGCTCTCTTGTCGCCCCCTTTACTCGTGCTTGATCCGTGATATACCGCAAGAGCGGCGTTGTGTATAAAAATTACGTCGCTCGTTTAGTTGCTGAATGAAACAAACAGGAGACGCTCAAATGGCTTGGACACGCCCGGTTCTGCGCGAAATCTGCATCGGCATGGAAATCAACGGTTACCTCGCCGCGCGCATGTAAAGTCGAGATACCGCATCTAACGGAATGACTACGCGGCAGGCTGAGCCGGGTGCTATTGTGCTCGGTTCGGCGGCTGGCGGCGGGTTTCCGCAGTGGAACTGCGGCTGCCGCTTGTGTCGTCTGGTCAGGGACAATGACCCTCGGGTCCGTCCTGCGACCCAGGCAGGTATTGCTGTCAGCGGCGACGGGGAGTCCTGGTTGCTATTGGGTGCTTCACCCGACCTGCGTCAACAATTGGGACAGACGCCAAGGCTTTGGCCGCGAACTGATGGGCGCGACTCGCCGATTATCGGGGTTGTGCTGACCGGCGGCGATATCGACGCGATCGCTGGACTGCTGGTGTTGAGAGAACGGCATCCGTTTACCGTTTACGCGCCAGCCGCCGTGCTGGAGATTCTGGCGGATAACGATGTTTTCAAGGTACTGGATCCCGGCATTGTCCGCATGCACCCGATCGAGCCGGGTGTCGCGGTCGCGTGCGGTGGTGGCATGACTCTTACCCTGCTGCCTTTGCCTGGAAAAGTGCCGCTGTACCGCGAAACCCCCGGGGCGACCGAGGCGGAAATTGGGTCGGCCTATGCGGCCATGGTGCGGACGGAGGACAAATGCGTCGTGTTCGCGCCCGGGTGCGCGGTGATTGACGACGCGGTGCTAGCTCGGCTCAGCGAGGCCGATGTGCTGTTTTTCGACGGAACGCTCTTTACTGACGATGAAATGATTCGGGCGGGGCTGGGAACCAAGACCGGTACTCGGATGGGCCACTCCCCGGTCGGCGGCCCAAATGGCACGCTCGTCCGGCTGGCTAACCTGCCGGCCCGGCGTATCCTTCTGCACATCAACAATACGAACCCAATTTGGCTCAACGATTCGCCGGAGCGAAGGCAAGTCGAAGACGCCGGCTTCGAAGTCGCATTCGACGGCATGGAGGTGCCCCTGTGAGCGAACTGATGACCCATGCCGAACTGGAACGCAGGCTGCGTGAAATCGGCGCGAAGCGCTATCACATCAACCATCCGTTTCACCGGATGCTGCATACCGGTAAGTGCAGCAAGGCGCAGGTTCAGGCATGGGCGCTCAACCGTTACTATTATCAGGCGATGATTCCGTTGAAAGACGGGTCTCTGATCGGGCGTTGCGAAGACCAGGATTTGCGCCGCGAATGGCGTAAGCGCCTGGAAGATCACGACGGCGACGAAACCCGGCCGGGCGGCATCGAGCGTTGGTTGAAGCTGACAGACGGGCTGGGACTCGACCGGGCGGATGTCATATCGACCCGCCTGCTGCTGCCCGCGACCCGCTTCGCTGTTCAGGCCTATGTGCATTATGTGCGGGAGCGCAGCATGCTGGAGGCCGTGGCATCCTGCCTGACCGAGATGTTCTCACCGCAGATCATCACCGAACGCATGAGCGGCATGCTCGCCCATTACGACTACGTGACGCCGGAAATTCTGTCGTATTTCGACAAACGGCCACCGCAGGCCCAGCGCGATGCGACATTCGCTTTGGACTACGTCAAACATCACGCGCGCACGCCGGAACAGCAGCAGGCAGTGCTTGATACGCTAATGTTCAAATGCGACGTGTTGTGGTCGATGATGGACGCGCTGCACTATGCCTATGTGACGCCCGGCCTGATTCCGCCCGGCGCGTTCGTGCCCCGAGATTCCGATGGATGAGCCGGTCCTGCCCGAACGTCCCCGGCTGGCGCCGGGGGTTCGCCTGCACTTCGACAAGACCCGCGCCGCGTGGGTTCTGCTGTGCCCGGAGCGGATTATCGAGGCCGAAGGACCAGCGAGCGAAATACTGAAACGGTGTGACGGCACGCGTAGCGTGGCGGTGATCGTCGATGAGCTCGCCGCTGTGTTTGCGGTCGATCGCGCGGTGATCGCGCATGACGTGACCGAAATGCTGACCGACCTGGCCGGCAAAAGGCTGCTGGCGTCATGAACCCGCTGGGAATGCTCGCGGAACTGACACATCGATGTCCGCTGGGATGCCCGTATTGCTCCAACCCGCTGGCGCTGGAAGACCGGGCCGGGGAGATGGATACGGCGACCTGGATCGGCGTGTTTCAGCAGGCCGCGGACATGGGCGTTTTGCAGGTTCATTTGTCGGGCGGGGAACCGGCGTCTCGGCGCGATCTGATCGAGTTGACCCAGGCGGCCAGCGATGCCGGGCTTTACACCAACCTGATAACCTCGGCGATCGGGATCGATGCGGACCGGTTGCAGCGCCTGAAGGCCGCCGGCCTGGATCACGTGCAAGTGTCCATTCAGGACACCGACCCGGTGGTGTCGGACCATATCGCTGACTACAAAGGCGCCCATGCCCGCAAGCTGGCGCTGGCCGAAGCGGTCACCGGCCTGGGGATGGCGCTAACGGTCAACGCGGTGATCCATCGCGCCAACATCGCGAATTTATCGGGGATGGTCGCGCTGGCGGCGTCGTTGGGCGCGGGGCGGGTCGAAATCGCGCACGCACAATATTACGGTTGGGCCTTGCGCAACCGCGATGCGCTGATGCCGACGCGGGAGCAGATTGACCAGGCGATGCACGAAATGGATGCCCTGCAGGCTCGCTATGCCGGGCGTTTGGTGATCGATTCGGTCATTCCCGACTATTATGCCCGGCGTCCGAAGCCGTGCATGGGCGGTTGGGGACAGAAATCGCTGAACGTCACGCCGTCTGGGCTCGTGTTGCCCTGCCATGCAGCGGCTACCATTCCGGGATTGACATTCTGGTCGGTTCGCGAGCGGCGCCTGGAGGATATTTGGGCCAATTCCCCGGCGTTCGAAGCGTTTCGCGGAACTGCCTGGATGAAAGAACCTTGCCAGTCCTGTTCCTTGCGGACGGTCGATTTCGGCGGTTGTCGCTGTCAGGCACTGGCGATCACAGGCGATGCGGCCGCGGCCGATCCAAGTTGCGAACTGTCACCGTACCACAGCCATCTTCAGGTGCTGGCGGAACAGGCGTCGGGCGGCGATTATGCTTACCGGGGGCGGAAGGAAAGCGCGGTCGGTTCGGTGCGCTGACTGCGCCGCGGCTGCTCAGGTCTTAGACCCCGAGGACAGCAGTTCCGGCGGCAACCATACCCGCGTGACGCGCCATGCGCCGTGCTTCAGGTCCATCTCCAGCTTAATGGGCTCGATTTTTCCAGGTGGCCGCAGGGAGATCATGAACGAGGTCGGACTATCAAAGAACGCCCATTGCACATGGACATCCGCGCCCCGCGGCACCGGATTGGCTGGTACGACGGTCGTCGCCGCTAACAGCGCTTGCGGCGTTACCGCCCGGTCTATCGTGCTGGAAGCGATACCCCGAATGAACGAAGCGCCGAACGCGGGCAGTTCCGTACCGGCTTTCTGGTCGGGGTCATCAGACGCCAGGTCGCAGACGTCTTCTTTGATCCCTTCACGCACCGCCGGCCAGTCGACCAGGGATTCCAAGGTTGCGGCATCGGCACCTTTGATCGCGGAACCCAGTCGATACAGGGTCACGTAGGGGTAGGCGCCATAGGACAGGCCGATACCCAGCAAGGCAGCAAGAATTGGCCATCTGGCACGCATCCGCACTCTCCGTGGATAAACCCGAAACCGAGGGTTGTTACAAATCGTGAGGCTTAACTCTAACGCACCCGGTCCAAAGGATTTCCGTCAACCGTTGATGATCATATACCACAATTGGTTGATGAGGCGCTAATTTCGCCGTGAATGCGAAGCCGTTCGTAAACAGCGGGGTCCGTTATTCCCTCGGTACCGAACAGTAGAACACGGCTGTCGGTTGTTAATTGTAACGCGGTTCGGGTTGCTGGGTCGGACGCGGCACGGCGCAGACCGGCCAGACCGGCGACACCGGATTCGCCGACCGAAAGGCCGCAATCCGCCAGCAGCCGCAGCGCCACGGCGGCTGCTTCGTCCGGGATCGACATGAAGGCGAATGTTGCGCGTTCCAGTTCCTGCCAAGCCAGCAGGCTGGGCTCGCCGCAGGCCAGACCGGCCATGATCGTTTCCAGGTCGCCCTGAACGGCGGTTGGCCGTCCGGCTTGGGCGCTCTCCATCAGGCAGGCGGCGTTCACAGGTTCCACCACGATCAGCAGCGGGGCGGGATCGAAGCGGGCGCGCATTTGGATGGAGACCGAAGCGGCAGCGCCACCGACGCCGGCCTGGATGAAGACATGTGTTGGCGGCGCCCCGGTCCATTGATCGGCGGCTTCGTCCGCCATCAGGCGGTATCCCTGCATCACGTCGCGGGGGATTTCGGTGTAGCCGGGATAGGATGTGTCGGAAACAACGAACCAGCCGTTGCGCTTTGCCTGGGTTTCGGCCTCACGCACCGCGTCGTCGTAGTTGCCGGGTACACGGACGACGCGGGCACCGAACTGGGCGATGGCGTCCACCCGGCCCTGACTGACGGTTTCGTGAACGAAGATGACACAGCCGCAGTGGAAGCGTTGTGCGCCCCACGCGACGGAGCGGCCGTGATTGCCGTCGGTCGCACAGGTGACGGTCAACCGATTGGTATAGGCCGCGTGCTGCCCGCTGCTGAGTTCGGCCGAATCGGCGGATCGGGCGATGCCTCGATGCGACAGTTCCGCGGCCAGCAGCTTGCCAACTGCATAGGCTCCGCCTAGCGCCTTGAAGCTGCCCAAGCCGAACCGGGGACCTTCATCCTTCAGCCGGATAGCCGCGACGCCGGTATCCGTGGCGATGGCGGGCAGATTGCGCAGAGGTGTTGGCGCGTAGCCCTGCCATACCGTGATGGCCTCTTTTGCGCGGGTGAAGCCTCGGTGCGGCAGGACCGCCACGCCGGGTATGCCATGGCGTGGATTGATGAAAAACCTGGGGGAATCGGGCGCGGACATGAACCCGACGGTGGACCGCCGGACGCTCCGGTGCAATCTATCCCCTGCGACAGAGGAGACGACGATGAAAATTTCCATCCTGGGCGGCGGCGGGTTTCTGGGCCGCAAGATCGCCGCGAAACTGGCGAAGGACGGTACGCTCGGTGGAGAGCCGGTTACCGAACTGACGCTATTCGATGTCGTGGACCCGCCAAAGCCGGAGGCGGCGTTCCCAGTGAATGCTATCGGCGGCGATGTGGTCAATCTGCCGGATGCCGCGATCCCGGCGGGCACCTCCGTGGTGTTTCATCTGGCTGCGGTCGTCAGTGCGCAGGCCGAGGCGGATTACGACCTGGGGCGGCGGGTAAATCTGCGCGGCACTGATGCGGTGATTGATCGCTGCCGAGCGCTGGGCAGTAGGCCGAGGGTGGTGTTCACGAGTTCGGTGGCGAGTTTCAGCGCTGACCAGAACAGTGTCCTGCCCGATAACACAAGGCAGATCCCTGGTAATAGCTACGGCGCGCAGAAAGCGGCGGCGGAGTTGATCCTGGCGGATGCGTCGCGGCGCGGCTTCCTGGATGCGGTGACGTTGCGGCTGCCCACGGTGATTGTGCGACCGGGGCGCCCCAACAAGGCAGCCAGCTCGTTTTTTTCGGCGATCGTGCGGGAGCCTTTACTGGGATTGGATACTGAACTTCCGGTTGGCGACGATTTCGCGGTCTGGGTGTGCAGCCCTCGGCGGGCCGTGGATTGGCTGATGCATGCCGCGGCGATGGATACTGGGAAGATGGGGCTGGACCGCAGCATCGATCCGCCGGGAATCAGCACCACTGTCGCGCATTTGTTGCAGGCGCTGGAACAGGTGGCACCCGGCGCTTCGGCCCATGTGAAACGGGTCGCCGATAAGACGATCGCGGCGATCGTCTCCACGTGGCCGCCGGCGTTCGAGGCGCTGCATGCGCGTACGCTGGGGTTTTCCGCGCATGAACCGGTTCTGGATATCGTGCGCGCGTTCATTGAGGATGATCTGGCCGCGACAAAGGCGGATCGGGGGATGACCCCGTAGTGGCGATCCCGGATGGGGCGTCAATTTTACCATAGTGATGCCCTAATCCGGGGATGAATTGTTGCGCGGAGCCGAACGAGGTTCCACAACCTTGTCTTCTCTCTTTTTCGGCTGGACGTTCTCGAATGCCGTCTGCACCCGGCGATACGACACTGGCGGGTCCGCAAGGGATCCGCACTCCCGGGAGAGGTGCGTCCGTTGGCGAGGCCGAAGCGGGCGCTCCGCGTGTCCAGGTGCGCCGCCCGCGCCGCCCGATCGGATCGGCGGTCATGCATGCGCCGCAGGTCTTGCGGGCGTTGGTGCGGGCGGATGAAATCTGGCTGGTGGTATTGGCCGCGTTCGTGGGGTGCGGGACCGGCATCGCGGTCTGGCTGATGACCGCGACCACGCAGCTTGTTCACGAGACGTTGTTTCTGATCGGACCTGCCGACCGGCTAAGCGCGATGGCGTCGCTGGAACCGTTACGCACGGTGTTCGTGCCCTCGATTGGCGGGCTTGTGCTGGGGGTGGTGACGCTGGGCATCACCCGGTTGCGGCCGCGTCGAACGGTCGATCCGATCGAGGCGAATGCGTTGTTCGGCGGCCGGATGTCACTGAGCGGCAGTCTGATCGTGGTGGTTCAGACGATCATGTCCAACGGGGTCGGCGCTTCGGTCGGGTTAGAGGCGGGTTATACCCAGATCGGATCGGCCATCGCCTCGCGCTGGGGGCACGCGTTCCGGGTGCGGCGCAACGATTTGCGGCTACTGGTGGGATGCGGCGCGGCCGCGGCGATCGCAGGGGCATTTAACGCTCCGCTGACCGGGGCGTTCTATGCGTTCGAACTGGTGATCGGAACCTATACACTCGTCAGCTTCGCCCCGGTCGCGGTCGCGGCGCTGGTGTCCCAGGCGGTGGTGCGGGCACTGGGCGGGTCGATCTTCGATCTGACGCCGCAGGTGCCGGGTCATATCGAAGCGCTGGATTACATCCCAATTCTGGCGCTGGGGATGCTGTGCGCGCTGCTGGGCATTTCCATCATGCGCGGGGTCACGATCACCGAGGATCTGTTCCGCAAGAGCGGTGTGCCGATTTGGCTCCGTCCGGCCATAGGCGGGCTGGCGATCGGCATCCTGGCGTTGGTGACGCCGGCCGTGCTGTCGTCGGGCCATGGCGCGCTGGGCCAGACGTTTGAGCATCACGACAAACTTTACCTTATCGTCCTGCTGGTTGTGCTGAAGGCGTCTGCGTCGGCGATTTCGATTGGTTCGGGATTTCGCGGCGGGCTGTTTTTCGCCTCGTTGTTCCTTGGTGCCCTGTTGGGGAAGGCGTTCGCCGGGGCGCTGGCCATCGTCAGCGCGCAACATGCGATCCCGCAGGAAATATGCGCCCTGGTGGGCATGAGCGGCTTGGCGGTCGCGATCATCGGCGGACCGCTGACCATGGGCTTTCTGGCTCTGGAGGCGACCGGCAGCCTGCCGATGACGGTCGCGGTGCTGGCGGCCTGCGTGGTGTCCTCGCTGACCGTGCGGCGGACGTTCGGCTACTCGTTCGCGACCTGGCGCTTCCATTTGCGTGGCGAGGCGATCCGTAGCGCCGTCGATATCGGCTGGATGCGGAATTTGACGGTTGGCCGGATGATGCGGCGGGAAATGCGCACGGTGCGGGCGGAAACGCCGTTGAGTGCGTTCAAACGGGATTTTCCGCTGGGGACGACACAAAGGGTCATCGTGCTGGACGAGGATGATCGCTACGCCGGCATCGTGCAGTTGGCGGAAGCCCATGCTGATGCCGACGACGACCACAAGGTGGGCGATATCGCGCATTATGCCGAAACGGTGCTGCTGCCGCAGATGACGATCAAGGAAGCTGTGGCGATGTTCGAGAATGCCGAAAGCGATGCGCTTATCGTGGTGGACAACGCCGCCGATCGGCACGTGATCGGGCTGCTGACGGAGCAGTATGCGTTGCGCCGTTACAGCGATGAACTCGACCGGCGACGGCGGGAGTTGTCGGGGGAGTAACGCCGGGCAATTTCGTATCCGGGCACCGTTTGCACCGAGAAAAACCGTTGCCGCCGGCCGAAACGCGTGTCACGCTATTTGTCATACGGGACGGCTGACGCTGGTCGTCGATCCTCGTGCGGGAGGAAAAATCCTTAGAGCAGGCCTGTTGCTTAACTGGCCGCACCGGGACCCCAGCGCCCTTCCGCGGCCCCTTCGAAGGGGACAACGCAGATGCTCGACAAGCCGATCGTCAATACATTCTCTCACGTCAAACCCGGCGACACACCTTGGGTGTCCGACGGGCTGCGGTCATTTTTCGAATACCGGGACCTTGGCGTTGCCGGCGCTACCGGCGGGCGGGTGATCGCCCAGCTAGCCCGGGCCAAGGAGGCTCCGGAGAAAGGCACGGGATGGCACCGGCATACCGCCGACTTTCATATCGTGATCATGCTGAAGGGCTGGGCGAAGTTCATGTATGAGGACAAGGAGCATCTGGTCGAAGCCGGCGACTGCGTGCATCAGCGGCCGGGCATCATGCACTTCCTGTTCGATTACTCGCCGGATATGGAATACCTGGAGGTCGTTGGGCCTGCCGATTTCGGCACCGTCGAGATGACAAGCGACATTCCGGTACCAGAACCGCACAGTTGGTAGGAAGAGCCGTCTCGGTCCTCCCCCGGTCTTACGCGGGGAGGACTGGTGGGGTTAAAATTCGATATCCAGTTCGTCGATTTGTTCAGGCTCTTTTTGCGCGGCGGCGAACCATTCCATCATGTCGGGCCACGCCATGACCTGCTTGCAGTAGCGTTCACACGCGCCTTCCATCTCCACATCGTAGCTGCGGAATCGCGTGACCACCGGCGCGTAGAATGCGTCAGCGATCGTCGGTTTCGCGCCAAACAGCCATGGGCCTTTCCAGGTCGTCAGGCATTCGCGCCAGATCTCCGTGATACGGTCGATATCGGCCTGCACCGCCGACCAAACCGCGAACCCGGGCCGGTAGAGCCGCAGGTTCATCGGCAGCGCCTCACGCAGCGCAACGAATCCGGAATGCATTTCGCCCGTGATTGAACGGCAACGGGCGCGCGCGACGCGATCGGTCGGCAGCATGCCGGTGCCTGGGAACATTTCGTTGAGATATTCAGCAATCGCAATCGTGTCCCAAATCACTATATCTTCGTGCATGAGTGCTGGCACACGTATCGATGATGACTGACCCAAGAGTTCCTTGCGGTTGGTCGGATCGTCCGGATCGACGATTTTTTCCTCGAACGCCAACCCCGCGAGGCGCGCGAGCAGATAACCTCTTAATGACCAGGAGGAATAATTCTTGCTGCTTATGAGAAGCGTGGCCCCTGCCATGGTGACAACCCCCGATCGTGCTGGCATGCTGCGACGCAATATAGCAACATGTCCGGTGACATGGCGAGCGTTTGTGATAACGTGATAACAAATCAGTGACAGGGCCTTCGTGACGCAGCAGGCGATGATCTATAAAATTTACCAGGCGCAGGCCGATCTGCTGTCTCCCGCCCGTCAGCTTGCCCGTTTTGGGGCCGGTTTGGCCCGCGCGATGGATATGGGCGAATTCACGCCGCAACCGCTCCGGCAGTTCGGGGCAGCGTGCAATCTGTTGGCGGACAGCGCGCTGTCGCATCACCGGCCAGATTACGGCTTTCGTTCAGCCAGGATGGGCAACGACGTTGTCGGCGTGACCGAGGAAGTCCGGTTCGAGACCCCATTTGGCGCGCTGTTGCGATTTCGCAAGGACACGGATATCGAGCAGCCCAGGGTGTTGGTCGTAGCACCGATGTCCGGGCATTTCGCGACGCTGCTGCGCGGTACGGTGTCGGTGCTGCTCCCTGATCACGACGTCTACATCACCGACTGGAAGAATGCTCGGGATGTCCCGCTGTCGGACGGCACCTTCGGATTCGACGAATACGTCGATCACCTGATCCGGTTCATGGAAGTCCTGGGTGAGGGCAGCCACATGATCGCGGTGTGCCAGCCAGCGGTTGCGGCCTTGGCCGCGACGGCGGTCATGGCCGAACATGGCAACCGAGCACAGCCGCGCAGCCTGACCCTGATGGCCGGGCCGATCGACACACGGCAAAACCCCACCAAGGTCAATGAACTGGCGAAATCCCGAACCATCGAGTGGTTCGAGAAAAACCTGATCGCCAAGGTGCCGTGGCGCTACAAGGGCGCATTCCGCCAGGTTTATCCAGGCTTCCTGCAGCTGACAGCGTTCATGACGATGAATCTGGACCGCCATATCAACGCGCATATCAGGCAGTTCCGGGCGCTGTCATGCGGCGACATCGTCGCCTCCGACGCCCATACAAAGTTCTACAACGAATACAACGCTGTCATGGACCTTCCGGCGGAGTTCTATCTGGAAACCGTCAAGCGGGTATTCCAGGATCACGATCTGCCGCTAGGCAAGCTGACGTGGCACGGCGAGAAGGTGAAGCCGGAGGCTATCCGCCGCACCGCGCTGCTGACGGTAGAGGGTGAACGCGACGATATCTGTGCCATCGGGCAGACCATGGCAGCTTTGGATCTTTGCAGCGGAATCCGCATCAGCCAGAAGCGGCATCACCTCCAGACGGGTGTGGGACACTATGGCGTGTTCAGCGGCTCCCGCTGGGCGCGCGAGGTTTATCCCAAGGTGCGTGCGATGATCGAGGTAACCAACCAGTAGGTCGGATTGCGTTATCCGACCTTGACGTCCTTCCAGAAGCCGAACCGGCCGCCAACTGCCTGCATCTTCGGCTGCGGGCGCTCATACGACCAGGCTACGCGCGGGTAGCGCTTATCGTCGAGGATAGCGTCGTAGAACTGAACCCCGTGTGGACATGCGTTGTCGGACTCGGTCTTAGGCGCCTTCTCTAGCCATTCCAGCTTCGTCGCGGTGGGCGGGAAGTAAGCGTAGCCGCCATTTTCGACAATGTCGTCGCTTTGGGCGAGCACGCGGTCGTTCAAGGTTGCTTGCATGATACTGTCCTCCTGTGCCGCAGATGGGGATGGATTGGCGATCCTGCTACGGCCGGGTGCGATGAATAAAGGTCATCGACGCGAAGGCGCCAAGCCACGACCCGATTGCCGCGAAGACGACATACGCCCAGTTCTGCGTGTAGCTGATGACCGCGAAGGAGGAGAGCAGGTACCAGACGCTGCTCCAATTTGCTGCCGGCACACGCTTTCTGGCGGCAACGGCCGAGGAAAACATCACATAGACCGCGTCGGTGGCGGCCGTGGCCAGCAGCACCCCAAGCGCCGTCAACGGGTCGATCGCCAGCAGGGCGCCGGGGATCGACCAGCCCATCACAAGACCGAGCGGATCATTTTGAACGCGTGGGCCACGGTTGCCGCCCTGATGGCGGCCCGATCGCCGGGGAAGACCTGCCGTTCGGCGATGACTGGTGATCCGGTGCGGGCGAGACCGAAACAGACCAGCCCGATCGGCTTTTCCGCACTGCCGCCGCCGGGGCCCGCCACCCCGGTCACTGACACCGCGATCGCCGCGTGTGAACGAACCAGAGCGCCGTCGGCCATGGCGGCCGCGACCGGTTCGCTGACCGCGCCGTGGGCGTCGATCAGCGACAAGGGGACTCCGATCATCTCATTCTTTGCCTGATTGGAGTAGGTGACGAAGCCCCGGTCCACCACGTCGGACGATCCGGCGATTGCGGTCAGTGCAGCGGCGATCAGTCCGCCGGTGCAGCTTTCGGCGGTCGCCAGCATGACTCCCTGCTTCCGGCAGGCAGCCAGCAGGGATTCAGCTTCAATCAGGGTGGAGTCAGGCAGCATTGTTGATCCGTTTCGGTGTCCGGGGCCAAGCGTGACGCGCGATTTTGCCTCTGTCCACAGTGGCCGGGCGTAATTCGTCCAAGCAGTCTTCCCGCAGGCCTTGTGGCGCAAGATATTTGCGGTTTGCACCGCCCGATCCAGATCACTAACGTGCGCAATAAGCAAGTAAAGGGAGACAAGGAATGAACGCGCCGGTGAGTCACGAGGCCCTAGGTAACCCCTGGACCATGCCGATCGACCAAATCGACGTGTCGGATGCCCGTATCTTCCAGGATGACGTCTGGCCCGACTGGTTCGCCAGGCTGCGGCGCGACGATCCAGTGCATTACACTGCCGACAGCCAGTTCGGCCCATACTGGTCGATTACCAAATACAAAGACATCATGAAGGTGGAGACGACGCCGCAGGTGTTCTCCTCGGCGTCCGGCATCACCCTGCTGGATCAGGAAACCCAGTACAAGCTGGCGATGTTCATCGCCATGGACCCACCGAAGCACGATGTGCAGCGGCTGGTGGTCGCGCCGATTGTCGCACCCGGCAATCTGGCGACAATGGCCGGCACGATCAGGGAACGGGCAGCGAAAATCCTGGACGGCCTGCCGCGCAACGAACCGTTCGACTGGGTGGAGCATGTGTCGGTCGAACTGACGACGCAGATGCTGGCAACGCTGTTCGACTATCCGTTCGAGAAGCGGCGGGACCTGACCTACTGGTCGAACGTGGCCACCACCAACTTCAAGGATCCGAACGCCCTGGTGAAAACCGAGGAAGAACGGTTCAACGAGTTGAAGAAAATGGCCGCGGCGATGATGGGGCTGTGGAACGAACGGGTGAACAAGCCCGGCGGCAACGACCTGATTTCCATGCTGGCGCATGGCGAGGCGACGCGGAACATGGACCCGATGGAATTCATGGGGAACTGCGTGCTGCTGATCGTCGGCGGCAACGACACGACGCGCAATTCGATCAGCGGCGGGTTGTGGGCGTTGAACAAGCACCCGGACGAATACCGCAAGCTGCGGGAAAATCCGGGGCTGATCCCGAACATGGTGCCGGAG
>DAIEHR010000210.1 GCA_027353465.1 Acetobacteraceae bacterium
CACGGCATGACCGTGCAGCAGGCGGTCGAGGCGGCCCGGGTGTGGACCCAGGGCCACGCGCTGGAACTGGAGGACGGAATCTCTCAACCGGTGTTCGATGCGCTGCGCGCGATGGGGCACGATGCCGTCCGCGTCGGCAACGTCGCCGGCGGCATGAGCGCGATCCGCTTCCACGACGACGGCACGCTGGAAGGGGCCGCCTGCTGGCGGGCTGACGGTACCCCGATCGCGGTGGGCGGCGGGTTGGCTCGGCCGGGCGTTCGGTTCCGGCCGGAGGCCGCGCGGAATTAGCCCATCAGCTTCTTCAAGTTCGCCGCGATCTCATCCCCGGACTGATCCGCTCGGACAGGCGCGATGAACGCGCCGATCGGGCTCATGAGGTAGAGCACCGAACTGTGGTCCATCGAATAGTCGTTCGGGCCGGTGCCGGTGCGGTGTTCGGCGTAATAGACGCGGTACTCTTTGGCGACCTGGGCGATTTGCTCGGGCGTTCCGGTCAGGCCTTCGATACTGGGGCCGAACGCGGCGACGTATTGCTTCACCAATGCGGGGGTGTCGCGCTTGGGATCGACGGTGATGAATAGCGGCTGAAGCCGCGACGCGGACGGCCCGAGTTTGTCCATCGCGTCGGCGACGGCGTTCAACGTGGTCGGGCAGACGTCCGGACAGAACGTGTAGCCGAAATACACCAGCATATACTTGCCGCGAAAATCCTTGTCGGTGACAGGTTTGCCGTCGCCGTTTTCCAACGCGAACGGACCGCCGATCCCCAGGGCGGCGTTGCCGTCGCCGTTGTTGTTCAGCCACATGAACCCGCCGGCACCAATCAGCAGGATGGCCAGCAGCAAGCCCATCAGTGCTAGCAGCAGGCGGTTTGGCTTAGTGGTGGTGTTCATGGGACGCTCCATGGCGTTGTTCGATGGGGTGCGCTTGGATCGCGCGAATGGCCGCCGTCAGGTCGATGTTGGCGGTGCCGGGAGGGCGTACCGAACGGAGCCATCCGTTCGGGTCGATCAGGAATGTGGCCCCGGCGGCTTCGTCCACGGGCAGGTCGGCCAGGATGGCATAGGCATTCCAGGCGGCAACACCCGTGGCGACGCATGCGCCGGGTTTGGGGCGCGATGCGGAGGACGTCTCGTCAGGCACGGACAAGGTGACGGCGTCCGCCGTGGGCCGTTCAGGTTCCGGGGCGCCCAGAACAACGAGCACGACATGCCCATGCAGGTCGGACATCGTGGATGCGGACAGGCCGTTGCAGGCGATCGGGCCAGAGGGGGCGGGCACGGGCGTGTCGAAGGCCGGGTCGCGCTGGAACGACGCGGCGGCACTATGCGCGCGGACATAGTCGATCAACGCCCAACGGCCCTCATCCGGAATAGCAGCCTGGAACCCGGGCATGGCCAATGCGCCGCCGGGGCCAGCTTCGGGGTCGTCGATGCCGTGTGTCAGCCACCAGAACATTTCACCGTCGGTATGCCCCCATACGTGGGGCTGCGTCAGGTTGGCGGGCTTGATGCGTAGCGCGGCGGCGGCTGGGCCGTTGCCCTCGCCGTTCGGTCCGTGGCAGGCAACGCAATACCGAGCGAACAGCACCTGGCCGCGGGCGATTGAGTCGGCGGAGAACCCGGTGGGCGAGGTTTGGAAGCTGGTCGGATAGGCCTCGGCGGTCAGCAGGGCGAACGACGGTCCGCGCCAGACCGCCGCCGCCAGCAGCAGGACAAGCGCGGGCCAGCGGAAGCGTCGCACCAGCAGGGCGGCCGCCATCGACAGGACGGCGGCGGCGATCAGGGCCGCGCTGATCAGCACCTCTTGCCGGAAATCCGCGTCCTCCTGCACGGTGGCGAGTGTGAACTGCCAGGGAAACGGCCATACCGGCTGCTGGTGTATGCCCGGCACGGTGGAGGCCAGGAACGCCGCGGCCGTCACGACCGTCAGGCCAATCAGCGCCTCGGCGAGCGCGGATGCCATTAACTCCCGGCGAGCGCCAGCGGCGGATGCGGGTGTGGATGCGACCAGGCGATCGGTCAGCCATAGGCGGTTGATCGCGGCCAGACCCAGGGCCAGCAGAAACAGCACGATCTTCAGCAGCGCGATGCGGCCGTAGTTCGTGCCAAACAGCGCGGGAATGCCGCCGATCAGCGCGAGTCCCTGGGCGAAGCCGGTGCCCGCCAGGATCAGCACGCAGGCCAACCCAAGCGGCGAAAACCGCAGGCAAACGGCGGCGGCGTCGTCGAGCGGCAGTTCCCGCAGACTGAGCCACAGCGGCAGCAGCGCCCCGAGCCAGATGCCGGCCGCGATCAGGTGCAGGGCCTCGGACAGCAGCAGCGCGCTGCCTGCCGAACCGGGCGTCGCGCCGGCATGGCCGATCGAGCCTTGCGTTGCCAGCGCGATGGCCGTCAGGGCAAGGACCGGGTAGTGGCCGAACCGCGTCAGTCCGGCGAGCGTAGCGATGGCGACCAGCGCCAGGCGCAGCATCAGCATGGTGCCGAAGCGAGTGTGTTCGGCGACCACCGGCAGGACGGGCCAGATATCGGACCATGTATCCACGCTGGCGATGGCCGCGGCCTGCAGTGTGAACCACGCCGCGCCGGCGAGTAAAGCCAGCGCGCCGCTGATCCATTGCAAACGCGAGAGTGCCAGACGCAGCCGGTCCGGCTCGGTTCGGGCCGCTGGCAAAATCCAGATGCTGAAGCCTGCCGCACCCAGCAGCGACAGCGTCGCCGCCAGATGCAGGCCGCGCATCAGTGCCATGATGGTGGGCAGGGCTGCCATTCAGGGTTTGACCGTGAACTGGAAATGGCCCTCGGTCTTATGAGTATCTACCGAGGTAACATGCCATGTGACGGCATAAACCCCCGGCGGCAGCGGCTTCAAGGTCACAACCAGAACCCGTCCGTCGTCCTGGCTGATTGCTTTGCCCTGATCGACGCGGGCGCCGTTCGCGTCCCTCACCTCAATCGAACTGAACAGCGGCTCGACCGGTTCGGTGTAGGTTATAGCGAGCGTGGGCGGGGAGCCGGAAACCTCCGACCCCACCGCCGGCGATGCTCGGTCCAGGAATGCATGTGCCCAGGCGGCAGGCGCGATCAGGCAAGCAACCAGGAGTGCGATGATACGGAACATGGCCCTAGAACCACTCGGCGATCGGTTTGCCCAGGCTGTTGGGGAACATATCGTCGAAATATAGATGGAACTGCGCGATGGCTCCCAGATGGGAACCCGTGTTGCGGTTGCCCGGCACCAGCATTTCAGCGGTCACCGCATAATCGGTCGCGGTGTAGTTCACCCCAATCCCCCACAGATATTGCGTGGCAAGCTGGCTGGGTTGGGTAGCGGTCGATTGATAGGACAACTCCACCAGCGGCGTCAGCTTGTTGACGAATTCCGGCAACCCGTAATCCTTCACCTGAGCAGACAGGTAGCGCATGCTGTATTGTAGCGATAAACCACCGGCCCAGTAGTTGGAGTTGCCGTTGTTGGCCGGGTCGCCGGTCGCCGGATCAAGCCGCAACGCCCGATCGGCAATATTATAGCCCAGTTCCCCGGTCACCGCGAACGGGCGCAGGATACCGATCGGCAGATCTCCGAAGCCCTTGCTGACATATACGACCGGTTCGGTGGACCCACCATTGTCCGCCCCTAAGGCGCCATTCAGTGAACTTCCGACGGTGCCCCCAACGCCGGTGGCAAACTCCCGAGCCAGGCCGACCGACATCATGAATTCGTGGGCGTCGTTGACGTAGGCCTTGTATTTCAGCGTGACGACGAGATTGGAAAAGCCACTCGCGTTTTTGCCGCCGCCGGGCTGAGTCAGCACGTTATAGCCCTGGCCGATCGCGAAGCCGAAATTCTCGGTGATGCGCTTATCGAACTCGAATCCCCCCTGGTAGAGCACCGGGGATGGTCCGCTGGATGCCGGTTGCGGCAGAAAGCTGAAGGTTCCCATGCTCGCCTCATCGGCGACATTGGAGTCATCGATCAGCAAGGTGCTGACAAACATGTGGTCGCCGGCAAAGCCGTGTGCGTATGCGTGTTCGGCCGTCGCCAGCGGGCAAGCGGCGAGAAGGGCGATAAGATACCGTGGTCGCATGGAACGACTCCTGATGGAAATATGGTTCGGACCGGTTCGCGTGCGCGAAACGGCTGGGCATACTCATCAGGCGATTGGGGGTGCTCTTGGCTGGCTGGGTGGGCGGTGGGGCGCCGGGGGAGCGATGGCGGGGGGCGGCAGTTCGGTCCTGATGACCGTCCAACCGATGAACGGGGGTGCTATCGCCCGCGCCGATGCCAGCATGGCCGGCGGCGCATGCAACGCGACGCACAGCGGGCAGATCGGGCAATCCGCGGGGTGACCGGGCGCGGGAGACGGGACGCGATCGGTCGGGACGCCTTCCTGCGTATGGCACATCGCGACCGACCCAGAGATCGGGTCGATCCGAGGCACGCTGGCGCCCAAACCAAGCTGCGCCATCATGGCGAACAGCACCGCGAACAGCCCGGGAATGTGCAGCCGGCGGGTCATCATCGCGGTTTTTCTGGCAGGTTTGCCTGTGGTTGGGAATACCTTGGCCGAGGCTAGACGGTTGACTTCAGATGCTCCTGCAGGCGGGGCATCAGCTCTACGAGGTTACAGGGCCGGTGGCGGTTATCCAGTTGCGAGACAAGAATGTCGTCCCAACCGTCCTTCACCGCCCCGGTGCTGCCTGGCAGCGCGAACAGATAGGTGCCCCCCGCTACGCCCCCGATGGCTCGGGATTGCATCGTCGAGGTTCCGATCTTTTGAAAGCTGAGCATGCGGAACAGCTCTCCAAACCCCTCGATCCTCTTTTCGAGCACGCGATCGAACGCTTCCGGCGTGACGTCGCGGCCGGTGATGCCGGTGCCTCCGGTGGTGATCACCACGTCGATTTCAGGATCCGCGATCCATCGGCGCAGCAGCACCTCGATCAGGCCGGCGTCGTCCTTCTCGATCACGCGGGCCGCGACGTGGTGACCAGCTTTGGCGACGCGTTCAACAAGTGTGGCACCGGATGTGTCGTTGTCCAGCGTTCGCGTATCCGAAACCGTGAGTACGGCGATGTTGACCGGAATAAAGGGGCGGGTTTCGTCCAAGCGTGCCATGGCGGGGTTCTCCGGCGGATCGTCAGGCGCCCGGTCAGTGCATCCCGGCAGCCACGGAGGCCATTCTGCGCTCTTGCGGCGGTTGCGTGAAGCGGGGGAATTCCCCGGCCGACAGATCATCCAGGCTGGTGGCCGGCAGGTGCATACGGGCGGCATAGATCCAGGCATAGATGAGCGCGTGAGAGACGAAGGCGCGGGTTTCCGCCACTGGTATCGCCTCCAGGAACAGCAGCGGGTCGCCGCCGTCGTGGATATCAGGACTCCAGCGCAGGAAATTCCCGGGTCCCGAATTATAGCTGGCCAGGATGCGCAGCAGGTCGCTGCTAATACCGTCCTGGCGCGACAAATAAGTCAGGTAGCGCTGTCCGATTTCCAGATTGGACGACGCTTCGTGCAGGCGCTCCGGCTCAAAAAACAGGTCGCCTGTGATGTATTGCGCGGTGACTGGCATGATCTGCATCAGCCCGCGCGCGCCCGCGGGCGACACTGCGCCGCTGTTGAAGTTGGATTCGATGCGGGTGAGTGCATAGACCAACGTCGGATCGACGGTGAACCCGCCGGCCGGATGCAGTCGGGGCATGGGGAAACGCAGTTCGTCATGCTGGTGGCCGTCGTGCGATTGCAAAAGGGCGGCCATTTGGGCGGCGCTATCGGCGAATCCGGCGGCGGATGCCACCATCATCACCGAACGACCGAAAATCGAGTCCGTTTCGGTATCGGTCCACAAGGCCTGTAGTTCTGCCTCGGCGCGTTCCATCTGTCCGATCTGCATCAGCGCAAAGGCGCGCCGGCCCTGCGGGGTTGCCGCGATCGCATCGACGTCGGCCTGGCTCAGCAATTCGCGGCCAGGGAAAAGTCCCGCGTCCATGCGGAGGATGCGCCTGGCGAGGAGGCCGTGCAGGGTCAACCGCTCTGCCGCGGCCACGCGCAGCCATTTGACCGTTCCGACCGCATCATGCATCGCGCGGTTGGCGCGCGATGCCCAAAACGCGGATGCGGCATGCAGGCGCGCCGAGGTGCTGGATGCCGTGGCCCCACCCTGGAACAATTCGCGCGCCAAAGCGATGCGATTCAGGCGCCATGCGGCCAAGCCGCCGGTATAGAATGCCAGGCTTGGCTGATCTGGCGCCGCTGTGTCGCGCAGGGCGGCTTGTGCGACACGCAGGGCGTCCGCGTCTTGATTGCGGATGAAGAGTTGCTGCGCGACTTCGGCGCGAAGTTGCGCGGCGTAGGCGGCTGGAATTCCATGTGTGGGGGCGATCAGGTTTAATGCCGCGGCAGTGTTGCCCCGCTGCGCCCGATCAAGGACGTTACGATCAAGAATTGGATCGCGAATCAAATCTTTTCGCGGTGGATCTATATCCTCCGGCACCGTTTCGGTTTCGGCGAACCGGTGGAGAACCACGCTGCGAGGGGCAGGAGGCAAATCGACGCCCTTCGGCGCTCTGGTGAGCAACAGGGCGTGGATCGCAGGGGCATCTGGCAGATCCGGATACTGGGATAGCCACTCAGACAGCTCCTGGAAGCTGGAACGGTGATAGCGCCCAAGATATCGGTCGGCGAGCGCGGTGCCCAGCAGCAGCGGGTCCTCCAGCGCCGATGTGGCCCGTATGGATTCGGGGATGTTGCCCCGTGCCTCGTAGGCGAAGATGCGCCGCATCAGCACGGCGTCGGCCGGCCGCAACGGCTCCGGAAACACCGCCCCGGGCGAACCGCCGCGCGTTAGGCGCGGCATCGCCAAAGCAGCCTCCTCGGCGTGCATGGTGGTCGTAGTCTGTGTCCCGGTGCCTTTCCCCGATCCGGACAACTGTCCATGTGCGGCGGACGTAAACGTCCCCACCAAGATCGCTGCCCCAGCGAGAAATGCCCGGGCGGTAGGAAGGCGGGAGAGCGTAGAACCGATCCCTCGCATACCGTCTGGCTAGCCGCTACATCCGTGAGACGCAACCCATGCGCCTGGGACTTTGATCTTATTTTTCGACAAACGGGGCAACGACACGATTTACCGAGCAGTAACCGCGTTTCACATTTGCGTTTGTGTCTCGTCGAGGGCGCGGCGTAACAGACGCAGACCGATCCACGCATCCCGCCGCAGAGGCGGATTTTTGAGCAATTCCGGCAAACCTGGCAGCGTCATCATGGGTAGCGTCTGATGCATTCCTGGTATGTTCGCATCAAGCCATCCGCGCTGGCCACGGCGTCTGTTAGGGGCTGTCGGCAGCAGCGCGCGCGCTGCAATAGCGCCGAAAGCCACGATCCGCCTGGGTTTCAACAGAGTGATCAGGCGGTGCAGGAACGGCAGGCAAAGGGAGATTTCGTGCGGCGATGGGGGTCGGCCGCCGGGCGGGCGCCACGGCAGCAGGGGCGTCAGCATCAGTTCGCCGCGAGTCAGGCCAATCGAAACCAGCATTTGGTCCAGCAACTGACCCTCGGGCCCGGCAAACGGATGGCCGCCGCGGTCTTCGTCGCGGCCGGGAGGCTCGCCAATGATCAGGGTGGTGCTGGTGACGTCACCCTCGGCGAACACAAGATTGCTGGCGGTGTCGCGCAGGGCGCATCCGTCGAAGCGGGACAGCACGTCGCGGAGCTCGTCTAGCGTGTTGGCCTGTGCCGCCAGGGCCAGGGCGCGTTCGGCTGGTGTCGTCGTTGGTGGGTCCGCCGCTGGCGCAGCGGGAACCAGTCTGGGCAATGGTGCGGGTTCGACCTCGACCGGCCGAAGCCGGTCGATCGGGTCCAGGTCTATCGCCTCGTCGGCGCCCCATTCGACCTGAAGGCGCAAGAGTGCGAATGCGTCATCCAAGCAGGGCGGCCCGAAAGCGATCCCGTTCTATATGAGGAACGAGATTCTTTTTCCCGTCATGAGTCGCTGGCCCTTCCTTGACCCGCAGCAGGATGAAGGTCAGCCCGCCGCCCTCACGGACCAGCCGGCGGCCTTCTTCCATATCGGCGGTCGTATTGACGACATGCACGACAGGGAAGCCGCAGCCGGAGGCAATGACGTCCAGGCGCACGCCAAGTCCGGTATGGCTCTCCTGGTTGCCGGTTTCACCGTAGTGGCCGTTGTCCACACAGATGATCGTCAGATTGGGCGGGTTCTGCAGCGCGATCGTCGCCAACGCCCCGACGTTCATCAGCAGTTCGCCGTCGCCGGTCGCCACCAGCACGCGCCGCTTCGGCTGCGCCAGGGCGAGCCCAAGCCCGATCATCGGGGCCGCGCCCATCGCCCCGCCTAGACCGAAAAGGTTGGGCGACTCATGGGTCAGGGCGGACATTTCCCAGGCGGTTCCGGCAAGGCCGGCGACCATCAGGAAATCATTGGGATTTTCGATCAATGCGGGGACCGCCTGACGGCGATCCAATACGGCATCGGGTAAAGTCGCCGTCTGCAGCTTGTTCAATTTGGCCATGACAATGCTCCCCGCTTAAAATTTCTTTGCGCCGATCAGGCGCTGGGTCAGCAGGACGGCCACCTGCTGGCAGGATTGGTAGGCCATGGTAATGGCCGCGGTGACGCAGGGAATTACATCCTCTGGCTGTTCCGCCCGCAGCACGATCACGCCCATTGCCTTCAATGTCGGTTCCACCGCCTGACCCATCGGGAACTGCCAGGGATTGCCCTCGCCGAATTCTCCGCGCATCGACACCAGGGTCAGCATCGGGAAGTGGCAACCCGCGGTCAGCGACAGCATGTTGATGGTGTTGCCTACGCCCGAAGACTGCATCAGCAACACCGCGCGCTGACCGCCAAGGTCTGCGCCGGCCAGCATGGCCACGCCTTCTTCCTCGGTTGTCAGCGGGACCGAATGTACGTCGGTGTCGGCGAGAGAGCGGTCGATCAGCACCTTATGACCGGCGTCTGGAACGTAACAGAATTGAGTGACGCCGTTCTGGCGCAGCAGGTCGTACAGCGCCGCCGGCCAGGTCTCTCGTGTGATCGCTTCCGCCATTCTTCTCTTCCTATTTCGTAACTAGTTTGCAGCCGCCCTGGTCCAGCGGACGGAACGCCTCTTTCCCCGGAACCGTGGCTAGCACCTTGTAAACATCCCAGGGCGACTCGGACTCGCTTGGGGTTTTCACGCGGAAGGTAAACATATCATGCACCGCCCGACCATCCTTGCGGACCACCACGGTTCCGAACAGCTTGTCCTGAATGGGGTGCATTTGCATCGCCGCGATCACTTCCTCACCGACGATGGAGTTGGCTTCCTTGACGGCGTGCAGATAAGCCAGGACCGATGAATAGACCCCGGCCTGGTTCGCGGTCGGCATCTTGTCACCGAAGCGCTGTGCGAATTTGCGGGCGAAGGCTCGGGTATTGTCGTTCAGGTCCCAGTAATAGGCTTCCGTCACTGTCAGGCCCTGTGCCGCCTGCAGGCCGATGGACTTCACATCGACGATTTGGGTGAACAGACCGGCCAGGATTTGTTTTTTCATCACACCGAATTCGGAGGCCTGCTTCACGGCATTGATCAGGTCGGCGCCAGTGTCGGCCAGCGCGATGACCTTGGCGCCGGACGATTGCGCCTGCAAAAGATAGGAGGAGAAATCAGCGGTTCCGAGTGGATGTTTGACGGAACCAAGAACTTTTCCGCCCAGGCTGGTCAGCACCGCGGATGAATCACGCTCCAGCGCCGCGCCAAGCGCGTAGTCGAAGCTGACATAAAACCAGGTGTTGGCATGCTGGGCGACCATCGCGCGTGCCATAGTGTTGCCCAGGGCGTAGGTGTCCATGGTCCATTGCACGGTGGTGGGCTGGCAGAACTTGCCGGTCAGGTCGGAGGTGCCGACATTGGTGGCGATAAATGTGCGGTGCTTTTCCGCCATCACCGTGTTGACCGCCAGCCCAACGCCGGAGTTAACCGCGTCGGCAACCGCCGCTACGCCGTCGCGGTCCACCCATTCGCGCACGATCTGCGCGCCCACGTCAGGTTTGTTGAGGTGATCAGCGGACAGAATCTCCACCTTGAAGCCGCCGCCTTGTTCAGCGAAATCCTCGGCTGCCATTTGGGCGGCGACGACGGAGCCCCGACCGGACTGGTCGGCGAACGGGCCGTTCATGTCGTTGAGGATGCCGACTTTCACGACGGCGGGAATTTCAGCTTGGGCGAAAGTGCTCGGCAGCAGGAAAGCGAGAGCCATGGCCGCTCGGCGGATCGACATTGTTGACGTCTCCCTGGGGTTATCTTTTTGGTTTTACATCAATCGAAACACGATGCTAGCACCTGAGCGAATGCTCTGGCGCGATGGCTGATGGCATGCTTTTCGTCCGGCTCGATCTCTCCGAAAGTTTGGTGACCGCCGGCGGGGATGAACATCGGATCGTAGCCGAAGCCATGCCCGCCCCGGGGCGGCCAGACCAGCGTGCCGTCAATGCGTCCCAGAAAAGTTTCGGTGTGGCCGTCCGGCCATGCGAGGCACAGGGCAGCAATGAACCACGCCCGCCGGTCGGGATGGTCGCCAATTCTTTCGTTCACCAGCGCCATTGCGGCGGCGAAGTCCTTCGAGGGACCGGCCCAGCGGGCGGACAATACACCCGGCGCGCCATCCAGGGCGGCGACGCAGAACCCTGAATCGTCCGACAATGCCGGTAGTCCGCTAACCGTTGCGGCGGCGATGGCCTTGATCCTGGCATTGCCGGCGAAGTCTGGGGCGTCTTCCACGGGTTCCGGCAGCCCAAGGTCGCCGGCGGACACCACCTCGATCCCAAGCGGGCGCAGAAGAGCTTCGATTTCGCGCAGCTTGCCTTTGTTATGACTGGCAAGGACGAGCTTCTGCCCGCGATGAAGTTTGCGCGCCATCGCGGTTTGTCCTTAATCGTTCAACGCGCGGCGCTGCATTTCGAACAACGCATCGGTGCCGCTGCGGGCAAGACCGAGCAGCGCATGGAACTGGGCCTCGTCGAATGCGGTCTTTTCGGCGGTTGCCTGGATTTCGACGATACCGCCGCCTTCGGTCAGCACGAAATTGGAGTCGGCTTGGGCGTTAGAGTCCTCATCGTAGTCCAGATCCAGCACCGGTGTGCCTTCGAAAATCCCGCAGGAGACGGCGGCGACCTGGCCCGTCAGCGGGATGGTCTTCAAAACGTTCATCTTCACCAGATGACGGAAGGCCAGCGACAGCGCGACCCAGGCGCCGGTGATCGCGGCACAGCGGGTGCCTCCGTCGGCGTTCAGCACGTCGCAGTCGAGCGTGATGGACATCTCGCCCATGGCGGCCCGATCGACGACGGCGCGCAGCGAGCGTCCGATCAGCCGCTGGATCTCCTGGGTGCGGCCGGATTGCTTGCCCCGGGCGGCTTCACGGTCGCCGCGGGTGTGGGTGGCGCGGGGCAGCATGCCGTACTCGGCGGTGACCCAGCCCAGGCCGGTATTGCGCAGGAACGGCGGGATGCGGGTTTCGACGCTGGCGGCGCACAGCACCTCGGTTTTGCCCATCCTGATGAGGGCCGACCCCTCGGCGTGGCGGGCGAACCCGGTGATAATGGAGACTTCGCGCAGGGCGTTGGGGGCGCGGCCGGATGGGCGCATGGTATGGTCCTTGGGTGTCAGTGCGGCGCGGACCATACAGTTTCGCCGCCCTGCTGCAACCGCCTTTGCTTTATAGGATGTCGGTCACGGCGTTATGGCGTCCGCATCGCATGGCTGCGGGACCACGGCATCAGGTGTCGATTTCCCGCTTGCGTAGGTATCCAGCCGTTCGCGGACGGTGCGATATTCAGGGCTGTCGATCTGTTCCCTGCACGTACGGGCCATGCCTTGCAGGCGAATCGGCATACCGCCGTTGTCGTCGATCATTGCCTTGATTGCCTGACCAGACTTCCGCGCCTGAGCCTTGGCCCAGGTCTGGAATTGCGTCTTGGCGTCGGCGGGGAAAGGGCATTGCCGCAGGCGGGCGGTTAGCGCATTCCGATAGATACGGCCGGCCAGCCCATCACCGCAGGCATCGAACTGATAGAATGACGCCGCATAAGCCTGCCGAAACGCGCCGGTAGATACGGTTCCGGTGCCGTCCGCCCGAGCGGACCCCGCGCCAAGAATGCTTGCGAGCAGGCAAATCAATGCGGTGCGCATCATCGTATCTTTACTTTTTCGGCGGGGGCAGCGTTGCGAGGTAATGCGACACTGCCACGATATCGTCATCGGTGAGTCCGGCGGCTGCCTCGGTCATCGCGGCAACGCCGGTGCTGGGACGAGCGGTCGAGCGATAATCGGTCAACGCCTTGACCAAATAATCCTCCCGTTGGTCAGCGATCGCGGCGGCGGCGCGTTCACCGCGGAAATCGTCCTTGTGACAACTGGCGCAGCGGTGTTGCTGAGCGACCAGTTTGCCCTTCGCGGCCAGCTCAGGATTGGGCGATACGTCCGATGCTGCCGTGCTGTAGGGTAGGCTGTGGAAATAAGCGCCCAAATCGCGAATATCCTGATCGGTGATATCCGCGATCAGTGGCGCCATCATCGGGTTCGGACGTCGGCCATTTCGGAAGAACACCAGTTGCCATTGGATGAACTGGTCCTGCTGTCCGGCGAGCGACGGAATACCCGGCATGGAGGATACCCCGTTCTCGCCATGGCAGGCCAGACAGGGCTTTGCTTTCTCCTGGCCAGCCGCGATGTCGGCGGCTGCCAGGCAAGGCACGACTGGCAGCGACAAAATCGCCGCCAGCGTGACAATGCGTAACATCATAGGAATGTAACGGTCCTATTTCTTGTAGCTGATGCGATAGATCGCACCGGCCCAGTCATCGGATACCAGCAGCGAACCATCCGGCGCCTGCAAAATATCGACTGGCCGACCGAAGTAATCCCGCTCGCCGGTGATCCAGCCCGATGCGAAGACTTCCTGGTGAGGATTCTTGCCGTCGGGATCGACAACCACACGTTCGATGCGGCCGCCCTGATACTTGTGGCGATTCCACGAGCCGTGTTCGGCAATAAAGATATTGTCCTTATACTGCTTCGGGAACTGGTTGCCGGTGTAGAATTTCATGCCAAGGGGTGCGACGTGCGCCCCTAGTTTCACGACAGGCGGCGTGAACTCACTGCATTTGTGGCCCATGGCGAATTTCGGATCGGGAATGTCGCCTTCGTGACAATACGGATAGCCGAAATGTTCGCCCAGCCGGGTAATATGATTCAGCTTGTCGCTGGGTGTGTCGTCGCTCAGCCAGTCGCGGGCGTTTTCGGTGAACCAGTAGTCGCCCGACCGCGGATCGATGTCGCCGCCGACGCTGTTACGCACACCGAGCGCGACGATTTCGGCCAGGCCGGTCTTGGGATCGACGTGACGAATCTGCGACACGCTGGTCGGCGGGATGCCAATGTTGAACGGAGGGCCGAATGGAAGATACATCCAACCGTTCTTGTCAGTGACTATATATTTCCAGCCGTGCGCCACGTATGGAGGCATGTCGTCGTAAGCGACGACAGGGGCTGGCATCTTATCCAGATTCGCCTCGGCGTTGTCGTAACGCAACAGCTTGTTGATATCGATCACATACAAAGCGCCGTCGCGGAAGGCGACGCCGGTTGGCATATTCAGGCCCTTGATGATCGTCTTGACGGTGCGCTGGCCGCCTTGGTCGGTCACGGCATAGACATTAGTGGCTTGAAACGAACCTACGAACAGCGTGCCGTTGGCGCCCCAGGCCATTTGTCGGGCTTGCGGAATGTTGCTGGCGTACACCTCGATTTTGAAACCGGGCGGCAGCTTGATTTTTTTCAGATCGGCCTGCAACTCATCCAGGGGCGTTGGGGTGGCCGGGCCTGCGGGCGGAGCGAGTCCCTTTTGGGCTTCGGTTTCGTCGCCCAGGAACCAATCCGCGGGCGGGTGGGCCCAGAACGATGGTTTGCTGGAATCATAGTGCTTAAGATCCTCAGCGGAGGCCTTTCCTAATGGAAGGCCAGCCGCGAACACTATAGGAAGTGCCGCTGCGAGGCCGATTCGAAGTGATTGTCTTATCATGTTTATTCCTCCCATTATCGACCCAAGCATTGTTGCTGGTTTGATGCAAGGGTGTCAATTGCCCACAGGCATGAACGGCAGGTGCTCATGGCACCTGCGTAAAAGCAATCAACTGACCGCCATCCCAACGACTCGCGATTTTGTGATGGCGGGCGGCGCGTTCTGCCGCCCGGCCGTGAAGTGGGGATAGACGGACGATTGAGCGGAATATCTTAGACACCAAGAAACGAAGCGGCCTCTTGCACCACATCCGACAGTGCGCCGTCGGCGAACGGGGAAACCAGGCCAGCAGAACGCACGAGGTCCTGGAACGGTGCGGAGCCGCCTTTGGCGCATAAGTCCACGTAGGCCTTCATCGTCTGGGGGTAATTCTCCCGCGACTTAACCCAGAACTGCATCGCACAGCATTGGGCCAGGGTATAGTCGATGTAGTAGAACGGCGAACCGTAGATATGAGCCTTCGCCTGCCAGCGGCCACCCTTTCGCGGGAAATCCAGGTCGCCGTAGTCCGTCCAAGGCATGTAGAGCTTCTCCAGCCGTGCCCACATGGCATGACGGTCGCTCGGGCTGGCGTCGGGGTTCGCATAAACCTCGTGCTGGAAGTGATCGACGCAAGCGCCGTAGGGCAGGAACGCCAGTGCGCCGATCAGATGCATGCGGCGGAAGCGGTCGGCGGCATTCTCGCCTACCAGATTGCCGATTCCCGGATAGGAGAGGAATTCCAGGCCCATCGAGTTGATCTCGGCCGCTTCCATGGTCGGCCAGAGGTAATCGACGCTGGGCTGGTCGCGGCTTTCCCAGTTCTGGAACGCGTGCCCCATTTCATGCGTGAAAACGCCGATGTCGTTGTGGGTGCCATTGAAGTTGGCGAAGATGAAGGGCGCGCCCTCGGTGGGGAACGAGGTGCAGAAGCCGCCACCGGCCTTGCCGGGACGGTTCTTCAGATCCATGAATCCGCCGTCGCGCATCTGGCGGTAAAAGGCAGCCAGGCCTGGATGCATACCGTCGAACATCGTGGCGGCGGCATCCACCAGCATGTCGTGATCGCCGACGGGTTTGGGGTTACCGGCGGGGTCGATCAGCGCCTCATCCCAATAGCGGAGTTTGTCCCAGCCGTTTTCGATGCGCCGAGCCTCCAGCAGGCGGGCGACGAGGGGTACAATGTGGGTAACGACCTGCTGACGGTAGCGGGCCACGTCGTCGGGACCGTAATCGACCCGCCTCATCCGGCGATAACCCAGCGTGGTGTAAGTCTGGAAGCCCAACTTGCGGGCCATGCCGTGCCGCAGCGTCACCAATCGGTCATAGATGCCGTCCAGTGCGGCGGCGTTCGCCTCGAAGTATTGCCAGCGTACGCGTTCGGCTTCGTGGCGGACAGATCGGTTCGGATCCTCCGCATAAGGTCCGAGACCCGCGAGATTGACGGTTTTGCCATCGATTTCGAGTTTCGCCGATGCGAGAAGCTCGGTGTACTGAGAGGATACACGCGCTTCCTCCTCCAGATCCGGCTTGATCGCGGGGTCGAAGGTCGTGACATCGGTATCCCACAGGCGGACAGCGTGTTCGCCGGCCAGCGCGGCGACCGGGCCGCGATCGGCCAACAGGCGCCGCTTCAGGGCGATCTCCAGGTCCGCCGCCTCGGGCGACATCGCGTCGGCGTAATCGCGTTCGGCCTTCGCGGCTTCATCAGTGGTGTTTTGCGCGAAGCGCAGGCCGACCAGCGCCGACCATGTGTCATAGCGTCGTCGCAACTGATCCCAGGCCGCCAGCGCGACTCCGCGCTTGCCGCGATCCAGTGCCGCCGCGATCGCCTGGTATTCACCGGCCAGGCTTTCCTTGGTCGGGCGGGGTTCGGAGATGTCGGCGAAGCGCTTAGGGTTCATTTCACTCGCCCACGACCGGTTCGGCGACGGCCGGCAGTAACGTGCCCCCGCCGCCCTCGGTCCGGGTGAACACCAGTCTGGAGTCGTGGAACGCGGCGACCGAGGGCCGATGCGCGATCGAGATCAACGTCGCGTTGGGCAACCGTTGCCGCAGAATACCGTACAGTTTGGACTCGGCATCGGGATCGAGGCTGGCGGTGGCTTCGTCGAGGAAAATCCAGTCCGGCTTGGCGAGCAGCGCGCGGGCCAGGGCAATGCGTTGCTGTTCGCCGCCCGACAATCGTGTGGGCCAGTCATCGTCGCTTTCGATCCGGTCGCGGAGCTGTGGCAGGCCGGCATCGTCCAGGGCCTGTGCGATCTGGCCCTCGGTGAAGGCGTCCATCGCGTTTGGGTAGGTGATGACGTGGCGCAGCGTGCCCAACGGGATATAGGGGCGTTGCGGAAGGAAGAACGAGCGCGGAGGCATAGCGACTTCGCCATGGCCGAACGGCCAGATGCCGGCCAGCACGCGGAACAGAGTCGATTTTCCCGATCCGGTGCGACCGGTGATAACGACGGAATGACCGGCGGTGAAGGTCAGGTTGGCATGTTCGAGAAGTTTCGAACCATCGGGCAGGCTCATGGTGACGTCGGTCAGTTCCACCACGTTAGGCTGGCTTTCGGAGGTCACGAACCCACCATGCGCTTCGGCGCGCGCCTTGACGATGGCGCGGTGGAAGGTGGAAAGCCGTTCCACAATAGCGCGCCACTGGGCGATCGAGGAGTATGAGTCGACGAACCAGGACAGCGAGCCCTGGACCGATCCGAACGCGCCGACCGTTTGCATCAGCCCGCCCAGTTGCATCGCTCCGGCGAAATAACGCGGCGCGGCGACGACAATGGGAAAGATCACCGCAATCTGGCCGTAGCCGTTAACCAGCGAGTTCAGCAGCTTGGTGCGGCGCATGATCTGGTACCAGTTTTCGATCACCCCGGCGAAGCGATCCCGCAACGTGACGCCTTCTTCCTTTTCCCCGCGATAAAGCGCGATGCTTTCCATATTCTCGCGGATCCGCATGAGTGCGTAACGAAAATCCGCTTCGACGCGCTGCTGGCGGAAGTTCAGGATCGACAACGGGCGGCCGACGAAATGGGTCAGCGTGGTGCCCACCAAGGCATAGGCCAGGGCGACCCACACCATATAGCCGGGGATGGGAATGCCGAAGGCCTCGATCGCGCCGGACAGACCCCACAGAATGCCGACGAAGCTGAACAAGGAAACGATATTCGACAGAAAGTCCAGGGTAAGCGACAGCGACATCTGGCAGAAGTCGCGCAAATCCTCGGCCACGCGCTGGTCGGGGTTATCCGTGCCCACCGCCGCGCGATCGGCGGTCAGCCCAATATTATAATAAGCCCGGTCGGCCAGCCATTCGGCCAGGAACTGCTTTGTCAGCCATTGCCGCCAGCGGATCTGAAGCAACTGGTTCAAGTAAACCGAGTAGACCGCCAATATGATGTGTACGCCGGCCACCTCGCAGAAGCCCGGCATGATTCCGCTTTGGGTGCGGCGATACAGGAACAGCAGTTGCAGGAACGCCGACCAGTCCTTGTCCTGTAGCGCGTTATAGAACTCGCGCCGCCAGAAGCTGAGCACGACGCTCAATCCCACCAGCGTCAGGTTCATAGCGACGATCGCCACCAGCAAGCCGCGCGCGGACCATTTCTCTTCCGACGTCATGAAGTAGGGGCGGGCAAGCTGCCAGGCGTCTTTCAGGAAGGGGCCGATACCGCGCATGAACGAATTATCTCTCGGTGGAAGGGGGGAGCTTCATGTTCAAGGCCGCCAGCCAGGTGTCCAGACGCTTGCGGTTCACGCCCAAATCGGATTGTCCATAGACGCTGCGCGAATACACAACCAGGCTGCTGCTGTCCGGGCTGGTTCGGACCACCTGGACCATGATCAAGTCAGGGAAATTGAAGATCGCGCTGCGGGCGACGTAGTGGGCCTGGAGCCTGTCGGGATACTTGGCGGCGGGGTAGGTGCGCGGCTGGCTGGCGGCGACCTCTTGGATCAGAGCAAACAGCCGGTCGGCGTGCACAGTATAGGCGGGGGTAATCAGATCGGGCGACGGGCTGAAACCCGCCGGGGCCGCCAGAGCGGTATTGGGGGTGGACGGACGAACGATATGGGCGATGTCCATCGGTGGCGGAGTCGGTAAACCCTCCGCCGCGGGAAAGCCGCAAGCGGGCAAAATCAGGCTAACGAGCCACGCGACCGGGTTCATCCTAAAAATGGACGCATCATTCCAACTGTGATGCCCGGAAACAAGGCAATCGGCAAGTCAATTGAGATGACGGAAAATTCATGCCGCCGCCGGCCTTATCCATGGCGTCTGATTGCTTCGTTGCGTGGAATTCATTTTATTGTAGTAAGGTTGGCGGCTTCCAATTCCGCCCGTGCCGGTCAGGCGCCCAGCCTGGCCGGGGTTCGCGTTGTCTCGATCTGATGTAGCGCAGCCAATTCGGCTTTGGTTTGGGCCGAATCATTCGCTGGTGGGCTGTGCAGGATCGTGCGGGCATCGAACTGCGAAGGCTGGAGTAGAATCGGGTCCTTTCCATAGGCCGGGGCCCCAATGAGCAAAAAGACCTTCGCCGCCAGCGTCGGACGAGAGATTTCCTTCATAGCTATTTCCTTCGTCGAGCGGCTGTCCGAAGCGAACCGTCCGCCCTTAGGGCCAGTGGCGCGGCTCTCGGTGGCTTCCCATTCCGGCGGAGTCGTATCCATTGTTTCGACCCCTTCGAGGCGATTGCACTTTGCCCTCGCTACCGCTAGGTTCCCGCCAGACGCGGGTGTAGCTCAATGGTAGAGTCCCAGCCTTCCAAGCTGGCTACGAGGGTTCGATTCCCTCCACCCGCTCCATCTGCCGGCTAATGGCTACGGCCGTTTGACACTTGGCCAATCCCGCCGCATCTTAATCCATTACCCAGGGGTGCCCCACCAGAGGGGCTGAGATATCGCGAATAGCCGGGAAGTCCGGCGGGGCGGTGACCCTTGAACCTGATCCGGGTCATGCCGGCGGAGGGACGGGTCAACACCGCAAGACCCCTCCCGATTCGTCGGCGGCCACCCGCGCAACAACGGAGAGGTCCATGACGGTTCAGTCGAAAGCCACCGCCCGCCCCAGTTCGGTGACCACCGGTCCCATCGCCGGGTCGCGCAAGATCTACACCAGCCCGGAGGGCCGTCCCGACATCCGCGTGCCGTTCCGGGAGATCGCGCTGGATCCCAGCGCGAAGGAGGAGCCGTACTGGGCCTATGACTGCTCCGGCGTGTACACCGATCCGTCGGTGACGATCGACCTGGAAGCCGGCCTGCCGCCGATCCGCCGCGAGTGGCTGGCCAAGCGCGGTTTCGACCGTCTGGTGCCCCGGGAGGTCAAGCCGGAAGACAACGGCAATATCGGCGCGGACAAGCTGGTGCCGCTGTGCCCGGCCGATCTGCCGATCTATGGCGCCCGCCCCGGTCAGATGGTGACTCAGTATGAGTTCGCCCGTGCCGGCATCATCACCGAGGAAATGATCTACGTCGCCCATCGCGAAAATATGGGCCGCACCAGGATGATTCCCGGCGCCGAGGAACGCGTGGCCGACGGCGAAAGCTTCGGCGCGGAAATCCCCGCGTTCATTACCCCCGAATTCGTGCGGAGCGAGATCGCGCGCGGGCGGGCGATCATTCCGGCGAACATCAACCATCCGGAGCTGGAGCCGGTGATCATCGGCCGCAACTTCCTGGTGAAGATCAACGCCAATATCGGCAACTCCGCCGTCACGTCGGGCGTGGCCGAAGAAGTCGAAAAGCTGGTGTGGTCCACCCGCTGGGGCGCGGACACCGTGATGGACCTGTCCACCGGCCGGAACATCCACAACATCCGTAGCTGGATCATGCGCAATTCGGCTGTGCCGATCGGCACCGTGCCGATCTATCAGGCGCTGGAAAAGGTCGATGGCGACCCGACCAAGCTGGATTGGGAAGTCTTCAAGGACACGCTGATCGAGCAGGCGGAGCAGGGCGTCGATTACTTCACCATCCATGCCGGCGTGCGCCTGCAATACGTGCCGCTGACCGCCAAACGTGTCACCGGGATCGTATCGCGCGGCGGGTCGATCATGGCCAAGTGGTGCCTGTCGAAGCACAAGGAATCGTTCCTGTATGAGCGCTTCGACGAGATTTGCGACATCATGCGCAAATACGACGTGTCGTTCTCGTTGGGCGACGGCCTGCGTCCGGGATCGAACGCCGATGCCAACGACGCCGCCCAGTTCGGCGAGCTGGAAACTCTGGGCGAACTGACCAAGGTTGCCTGGAACAAGGGTTGCCAGGTGATGATCGAGGGCCCCGGCCATGTGCCGATGCACAAGATCAAGGTCAACATGACCAAGCAACTGGCCGAGTGCGGTGAAGCCCCGTTCTATACGCTTGGGCCGCTAACCACCGACATCGCGCCGGGCTATGACCACATCACCTCCGCCATCGGCGCGGCGATGATCGGCTGGTACGGCACGGCGATGCTGTGCTACGTCACGCCGAAAGAGCATCTGGGACTGCCGAACCGCGATGACGTCAAGACCGGCGTCATTACATATCGGATTGCGGCGCACGCCGCCGACCTGGCGAAGGGTCACCCCGCCGCCAAGCTGCGCGACGATGCCGTCAGCCGGGCCCGGTTCGAGTTCCGCTGGGAAGACCAGTTCAACCTGTCGCTGGACCCCGATACCGCGCGGTCTTTCCATGACGAAACCCTGCCAAAGGAAGCGCACAAGGTTGCCCATTTCTGCTCCATGTGCGGCCCGAAATTCTGCTCGATGAAGATCACGCAGGATCTGCGGGTGGAGGCCGAACGAATGGCCGGCATGGAGGCCAAGAGCGCGGAGTTCGCTGAGGCAGGAAAGGAAATCTATCTGCCGCAGGCCGCGGCGGAATAGCGGCCCCGCCAGTGCTATGACAGAACCCAGGGCGGCGTTGACGGCGATCGGTCAACTGGCGGATGCCGAAATCGACATCGGTAACGCCGCCCTTCAACTCGCCAGGGTCGATGTTCCGGAATCGGATTGGACGCCCGCCGCCCAGCATTTGTCGGATGTCGCGAAGGCTGCGGTGCAGCGCGCCAGCATGATGGACCGGGAGGATCTGCCCGGCCGAGCAGCCGCGTTGGCCGACCTGTTGGCGGGCGAATTCGGGTATGTTGGCGATACCGAAACATACGACGATCCTGCCAACGCCAACCTGATCCGTGTGATCGAACGTCGCCGGGGGTTGCCGGTGGCACTGGGCGTGTTGTGGTTGCACGCGGCTCGGTCCGCTGGGTGGGGCAGCCACGGGGTTGATTTCCCGGCCCATTTCCTGATCGCGCTGGAAGGGCAGAAGACCCAGGTCGTGGTTGATCCGTTTAACGGCGGCCAAGTGATGTCGGCGAAGGACTTGCGGGCCCTGCTGAAGCGGGTGGAGGGCGAAAAGGCCGAGTTGCGGCCGGGGCTGCTACAGCCGATGAGCACGCGGCGGGTATTGCTGCGGCTGCAGAACAACATCATGACCCGCCGGCTGGAGGCGGGCGACCTGCGCGGCGGATTGCGGTGTACCGAGGATATGCTGCTGATCGCGCCAGACCAGTCAGAACTGTGGCGCCAAGCCGGGATCATGAATCAGCGGCTGGAGCAGGTGGCCGCCGCGCGCGATTGCTATCTGCGATTCCTGGAACTGGTGCCGGAGGGCGTGGCCGCCAATCGGGTAAGGGTGCAACTGAATATTCTGAAGTCCATGCTAAATTGAGATCGGCAGGAGCGCCTTGGCCGAAGCCATGTGCGCGCTACCAGTGTCGATTATCCGTTCGCGTTGACGCTCTGGGGTGCCGGGCCTAGCGTGCGGCGGTTAATGTGTAATGGGAGAAACGTTGTTATGCCGACCAAACTTAAGGCGCGGATCGATGCCGGCAAGGCTAACGTCAATGGATGGCTCGCCATCCCGTCAGGCTTTTCCGCAGAGGTCATGGCGCAGTGCGGTTGGGACAGCGTGACCGTGGATATGCAGCACGGCGTGCAGGATTATCAGTCCATGGTGCAATGCTTCCAGGCGATGCAGGAGCATCCAATCACCCCGATGGTCCGCGTTCCCTGGAACGAGCCGGGCATCATCGGCAAGGTGTTGGATGGTGGCGCGATGGGTGTGATCTGCCCGATGGTGAACACGGCGGCGGAAGCCAAGGCGTTGGCCGATGCCTGCCTGTATCCGCCGATGGGCAAGCGCAGCAACGGTCCGATCCGTGCGGCGATGTATGGGGAGGCCAGCAGCTACCAGGCCACCGCCAACGACGAAATCCTGATCATTCCTATGATCGAAACGCAGCAGGGAATCGACAATATCGACGAAATCCTGAGCGTTCCGGGCATCAGCGGCATCTATATCGGGCCGTCCGACATGGGTCTGTCGCTGGGTCTGATTCCGATTCTGGATCGCGAGGAGCCGATCATCCTGGAGATTTATGCCAAGTTGCTGGCGGCGTGCAAAAAGCACGGCAAGTTCGCTGGTATCCATAACGGCACAGCGGCCTATGCCGCCCGCATGATCCAGATGGGCTTCCAGCTTTGCACCATCGCCAACGATAGTGGCCTGATGGCGCGCGCGGCGCGTGAGGCTGTCACGGCCACCCGCAAGGCCGCCGGCGAAGCCGCGAACTAACGATTCTGGCGAAGTAATCGCTTCAATCGACACAAGGTTAATTCCGTCATGGCGGGCGCAGGCCCGCCATTTCCCCAGGCCTACTCTTTACGATACGCCCGGAGGAAGACGTCGGTGCCGCGTTCCGCGCGGCTGAGAACTTCCCCGGGGCTACTGAGGCCGGCCAGGCCGAAGGCAATCTTGGCGGGCATGCTGCCTTCCCACAGGCTGACCAAGTCGTCGGCCGCCCGGTCGGCATCGTCCACTGATAGTTCACCGCGTTCAGCCGCCGCCGCGATCATTCCCGCCAGCGCGCCTCGCACGCGGCCAGGGCCGGCCGCATAGAACCGATCCGCAAGCGCCCGGTTGGCCCGCAGCGTGCCGGGCAGGGTATGCGCCATGGTGCAGACGTCGGACCCCAGGACCACGGATAGGAATTCCCTGCCGACCGCTATCAGACGGTCCCGCAGCGTGCCGGCCTGTTCAGGGCTGGACAAGGCACGGATCATCAGGTCGGATGTCTCCGCCACGATCGTCTCGAACAGCGTCTCTTTGTCGTGAAAGTGGCTGTAAACCGTCATTTTTGACACGCCCGCGTGCGCTGCGACGGCCTCCATCGTCACCAGATCGAAAGGCTGGCTGGCGAACAACGATCGGGCGGCCCGCATGATGGCGCCCCGCTTCGCGGTGTCCTTGGGGCGGCCGGAGCGATGCGGAACGGCCCGAAACTCATCTGCCGATTTAGATACTGGACTCATGGGTATAGCATACGACATACTGGACGGGTTGGTATAGGAATATCGTCGATCCATGCGTCGAACCGCAATACTCGTGTCGGTTTTTGGGGGCGCTGCCCTGCTGGCCGGCTGCACCGTCGGGCCGGATTATAAGGCGCCGGCCGCACCGCCCAGTCCGCACTTCACCGAGGCACCGACTCCGGCCGCGACGGTCAAGGCGGCGACTCCGGGCGGCGAGTCGCAAACATTGGTAACCGACCGGGATATCCCTGGCGAATGGTGGACGGTGTTCCACTCCCAGCAGATCACCGCGTTGGTGACTCAGGCGCTGAAGGCCAACCCTGACATCGCCGCCGCCCAGGCCTCCCTGCTTCAGGCGCGGGAGTCGATGCGGGCAGCGGAAGGCGCCCTGATGCCGGCGGTCAGCGGCGGGTTGCAGGCCCAGCGGACGCGCGCATCGTTGGCCGCGATCGGGTTTGGCAACGGGTCGGTCATGTACTCCGTGGGCGCCGCTTCGCTGAACGTGTCTTATACCCTGGACGCGTTCGGCGGCATTCGCCGCCAGATCGAACAGTTCAATGCGCAGGCCGGGTATCAGCGGTTTCAGCTTGAGGCAACGAACCTGACGCTGGCAGCAAACGTGATCAACGCGGCGATCAACGAGGCGGCGTTGCGGGCGCGAATTGACACTACCCAGCGGATAATCAAGGCGGATACCGATGCGCTGGACCTGGTGAAGCGCCGGTTTGCGCTTGGCGCGGTCAGTCAGGCCGACGTGCTGCAGCAACAGTCTTTGCTGGACGCCCAGGTCGCGACGCTGCCTGGTTTGCGCAAGCAGGCGCAGCAGGTTCGCAATCAACTCGCGGTGTTTCTGGGCGGCCCGCCGGACCAGTACCACATGGCCACGTTGGACCTGAACAGCCTGACCCTGCCTGGGGAGCTGCCGGTATCGTTGCCGTCCAAACTGGTGCAGCAGCGGCCTGATATCCGAGCATATGGTGCGCTGCTGCATTCGGCGACGGCGGCGGTCGGCGTGGCGACGGCGAATATGCTGCCGCAGATATCGCTGTCCGGGAACTATGGCCTGGAAGGCACCACGGTTCCCAACCTATTTACGCCGGCGGGAATCGTCTGGACGATCGCCGGCAGTCTGACACAGCCGATTTTTGAGGGCGGCACGCTGACGGCGCGCCGGCAGGCGGCAAAGGCGGCGCTGGATGTCGCGGCCGCGCAATACAGCAGCACGGTCAACACGGCGTTCCAGAATGTCGCCGACTCCCTGGTGGCGATCGAACACGATGCGGAGACATTGCAGGCGGCTCTGGCCGCGCAAAAGACCGCCGCCGCGAGCCTGGCCGTTACCAAGTCTCAATATGAGGCGGGAGCCGGCACCTATGTAAACGTGCTGACCGCCGAACAAGCCGACTATTCCTCGCGGCTGAACCTCGTCTCCGCCCAAGCTGCTCGGTTCACCGATACGGTGGCACTGTTTCAGGCGCTGGGTGGCGGATGGTGGAACCGGACCGACGTCGATGCGGCTGTCGCGCAATGTTGCGGAGTGATTCCATGAACGATGTGACCAGCCTGTCCCGGACCACCGAACGGAAGCCCCGAGCGTGGTTGCGGCTGATAATCATGCTGCTGCTGGTCGGGGCCCTGGCGGCCGGGCTGATCGCGTTTCAGCGCTTCAAGGCGGGCATTCTGAAGCAGATTGTCACCTCGATCCGGTCGGAAATTCCGGTGGTGGCGACGGCGAAGGCCACGATGCAGCCATGGCAGCCACGACAGACCGCGGTGGGGACGGCGCGGGCCTCAAAGGGCGCTGATCTGGCGGCGGAGCTTGCCGGGGTCGTGGACCAAATCGATTTCGAGTCAGGGCAGGCCGTCGCGGCCGGCACGGTGCTGCTGCGTCTGCGGCCGAACGACGACGACGCGAAGCTGGCGCAGCTTCAGGCGAACGCTGAACTGGCGAATGTAACGCTGACAAGGGATCAGCGGCAGTTGGCGGCGCGCGCGGTGCCGCAGGCAACCGTGGACGCTGATGTGGCGAATCTAAAGGTGGCGCGGGCGCAGGTGGCGGCACAGCAGGCGCTGATGGCGGAGAAAGTCGTGAAGGCCCCGTTCGCGGGGCGGCTTGGCATGCGTCAGGTGGATGTCGGGCAGTTCCTGGCAGCGGGCGCGGCGATCGTGACGCTGCAACAGCTAGATCCGATGTTCGTCGATTTCTATCTGCCGCAGCAGGCGTTGGAGCATGTCGCGGTTGGGCAGGCAGTCGAGGTGACGGCGGATAGTTATCCGAACCGCACGTTCCGCGGCGTGGTGACGGCGCTGAATGCTCGGGTGGATCCCAACAGCCGGATGCTGCAGGTTCGCGCGAGTCTGCCGAACGCGGATGGTGCGTTGCTGCCGGGGATGTACCTAAGTGTTTCGGTTGTTTCGGGGGAGCCGCGTTCGCTGGTGACCATTCCATTGGCGGCGGTAGCATTCAATCCGTATGGATCGTTGGTTTATGTGCTGGGCGAGGACAACGGCAAGCAGGTCGTGAAGCAGCAGTTCGTCACCACCGGGGCGCAGCGCGGCGATCAGGTCAGTATCCTTAAGGGCATCTCTGCGTCCGATACCATCGTCACGGCCGGACAATTGAAGCTGCACAACGGATCGGTGGTGAAGATCGACAACACCGTGCAACCGACCGACAACCCCGCACCCGTGCCGGTGGACCAGTGATGGCTAGGGCAGCTTCATCGGGCGCCGAGGGCTCAGGGCAATGAAATTCACCGATATTTTCATCCGCCGACCGGTGCTGGCCTCTGTGGTTAGCCTGATGCTGCTGGTGTTGGGACTGAAGGCGTTCTATGCGCTGCCGATCCTGGAGTATCCGAAAACCCAAAACGCCATCGTGACGATTACCACGGTGTATTACGGCGCCGATCCGGAAACGGTCGCCGGCTTCGTCACGACGCCGCTGGAAAACGCGATCGCCCAGGCGAACGGCATCGATTACCTGTCGTCGAACAGCATATCTGGCAGCAGCACGATCACTGCCAACCTGATCCTTAATTTCGATCCCGACAAAGCGGTGACCGAAATCACCGCGAAGATCAACTCGGTTCTGAATCAGCTGCCCGTGGGTGTGCAGCAACCGACACTGACCGTTGCGATCGGGCAATCGCTGGATGCGTTGATTATCGGCTTCTCCAGCGATGAACTGTCGCCCAACCAGGTGACCGACTATCTGATTCGCAACGTGCAGCCGCGATTGCAGGCTGTTCCCGGCGTGCAGACCGCCGAACTACTGGGTGGGCAGAACTTCGCCCTGCGCGCCTGGTTGGACCCCGCGAAGCTGGCGGCTTACGGCCTGACCGCGACCGATGTCACCGCGGCCCTTAGCAGCAACAACGTGATCGCCGGAATCGGCACGACCAAGGGTCAGATGGTGCAGTTCAACCTGACGGCCTCCACCAATCTTCATTCCGCGGCCGAGTTCCGCAAGCTGGTCATCAAACAGGTGAACGGCGGCATCGTACGACTGGAGGACGTGGCCAACGTTACGCTTGGTTCCGACGATTATGAATCCAGCGTCGAATACAATGGGCGCAAAGGTGTCTATGTCGGCATCCAAACCGTGCCGTCCGCCAGCCTGCTGGCAGTGATCAGCGGCGTAAAGGCCGTTCTTCCATCGATTCAGCAGCAACTTCCGGCCGGTTTGTCCGGCAATGTGATCTATGACTCGACGGTGTTTGTCGATAGCGCGATCACCGAGGTGGAACGCTCGCTGGCCGAAACGGTTCTGATCGTCACGTTGGTGGTGTTCGCGTTCCTCGGGTCGCCGCGATCGGTGGTGATTCCGGTTGTGACCATTCCGCTGTCGCTGATTGGCACGTTCGCGATCATGCTGGTGCTGGGGTTCTCGATCAATCTGCTGTCGCTGCTGGCATTGGTGCTGGCGATCGGGCTGGTTGTCGATGATGCGATCATCGTCGTGGAAAGCGTCAACCGGCATCTTGAGGAAGGCATGCGACCGCGCGATGCGGCGATGCGGGCGGCGCGTGATCTGGCAAACCCCATCATCGCTATGACGGTGGTGCTGATCGCGGTTTATGTGCCGATCGGCTTTCAGGGCGGCCTGACGGGGGCGTTGTTCACCGAGTTCGCGTTCACCGTGGTGGGCGCGGTGACGATGTCGGCGATCGTGGCGCTGACCTTGTCGCCGATGATGTGTGGCTATCTGCTGAAACCGCACACGGTGGGCGGCTCCGCGGGTTGGGCGGATCGGCTGACCGCCTGGATCGACCGCCTGTTCAGCCGGTTGCAGCGCGGCTACGAACGCCGCCTGCGCGGTAGCCTGCGGACCATGCCCATTACGCTGCTGTTTGCGGCGATCGTGATCGGCAGCATCTATTTCCTGTATGGTAGTGCCAGCAGCGAACTCGCGCCGCAGGAGGACCAGGGCGTCGTTATCCTGCTGCCAACCGCCGCGCCCGATGCGACGGTGCAGCAGCGCGAACTCTACGGGGATCAGTTGCAGGCGATCATGGCGAAAATTCCGGAAGCCGATCAAAGCTTCCAGGTCATCAGCCCGTTCCTGTCCATCGCCGGCGTGACGCTGAAGCCGTGGGACCAGCGCCACCGGGACGGAACGACCATCCAGCGCCAGCTTCAAGGCGAAGTCAGCACCATCGCCGGAGAGCGTGTCGCGGTATTCCAGCCCCCGCCGCTGCCAGGCGCCCAGGGTTTGCCGATCCAATACGTTCTAAAAACGACCCAGCCGATCTCGGCCCTGTATCCGCAGGCCCGGAAATTCCTGGCCGATGCGGCTGCTAGCGGCATGTTCCTGTTCATCGACACCGACCTGAAGGTCGATGCGCCGCAGGTGACAATTGAGATTGACCGTGACAAGGCCGCGCAGCTCGGCTTGTCCATGAGCCAGGTTGGCAATGCGCTGGGCGGCTTGCTGGGCGGTGCCTACACCAACTACTTCAGCCTTGGGACCCGATCTTACAAAGTCATATCTCAGGTCCAACAAAAATCCCGCCTGACGGTGGACCAGGTGATGCAATACCAGATCGCTACGATCAACGGCACACCGATCCCGGTTTCGGCAATCGCCAGGGTAACGCAGCAAACTGTTCCCCAGACAATCACGCATTTTCAGCAGCAGAACTCAGCAACAATATCAGGCGTTCCTGCCTTGGGCGTTTCGCAGGCGGATGCCCTGAAAACGCTTCAGGATATTGCGGCACAGACCCTGCCGCATGATACGCTGATCGACTACGCCGGGCCTTTGCGGCAGTATATTCAGGAGTCTAGCGGCTTTATCGGCACGTTCGCGCTTGCCCTGATTATCATCTTCCTGTGCCTCGCCGCGCTGTTTGAGAGTTTCCGAGACCCCATCGTCATTTTGATATCGATTCCGATGTCGGTCGCCGGCGCGCTGGTGTTCATCAGCCTGGGCCTGGGTGGGGCCAGTCTGAATATCTATACCGAGGTCGGGTTGGTGACACTGATGGGTCTCATCAGCAAGCACGGCATCCTGATTGTCGAGGTTGCCAACGAGGCGCAGCGCGCCGGACGCAGCAAGCTGGATGCCATCATCTACGCGGCGGGGGTTCGGCTGCGGCCGATCCTGATGACGACGGCGGCGATGGTGCTTGGTGTGGTGCCGCTGATTACAACCTCAGGCGCTGGGGCAGCGTCGCGCTTCAACATGGGGCTGGTGATCGCCAGCGGTCTGTCGATCGGCACGCTGTTCACTCTGTTCGTTCTGCCGGCAGTTTATATGACGATCGCCGCTCGGCATTCAGTCGAGGAGGAGGTTGCGTTTAGCCCGGCTGAATAGGGGGCGAAGGCGGGGCTAGTGCCCCGCCTTCCTGGTTCCGCTTAATCACCCTTGCCCGCGGCCTGCAGCAGACGCTGCCGCAGCTGCGGATCGTTCTGTGCAGTTCGAATAACCTGCGAATACTCCTCAACCGACAGGCCGTGTGATTGAATTGCCTGGACGGCCTGGGCGTTTGCCTGTTCGCTGATCCCTTTCTTCTGTTCGGGCGTCGCCGATTCTATTTGGCCCCGGTATTTCTGTTGCAGTTGCACTACGTCATGCAGCGCGGCGCCGGCTTTGCCGACCGTCGTGTCCGGGACGGACGGCTGGGCCGCGAACGCTAGAGCTGGGGCCATGACCAGGCCGGCGGCGGTTGTCAGAGTGACGATACGGCTTGTTTGGATACGGGGAATTACAGCACCTCCCTGGCGGCGTCTAAAAGCTGGCGTTCCAGTTCCTGGTCATGTTCTGCCGCGATCAGGACGGTGTTGTAGTCGTCGATGGAAATGCCCTGCTGATCGAGGACGCGTTCGGCGTCCTTCCGAGCCTTGA
>DAIEHR010000232.1 GCA_027353465.1 Acetobacteraceae bacterium
GTCTCTGCCCTGGCTCGGGAACGGCTGCTGTTGTTGGAAGACGGTCATTGCCTGCGCGACCAGGCGTTGGCGGTGTGCGGATTGCTGGCGGGCGACAGGGGCGACCAGGACGGATTCGCCGCGACCAGCCTGCATACCCTGGTGCAGATGGTGGCGAGCGGGCTGGGCATCACGTTGCTGCCGCGATTGGCTGTTTCGGCCGGCATCACCGCCGGAACCCATTTGGTGCTGCGTCCCTTGGCGGGGGCGGGGGCGTGGCGGACGCTGGGGTTGGCCTGGCGCCCAAACGCGCCCCGAGCGGCGGATTATCGCGCGTTGGGGGCGCATCTGGTGGAGACGTGCCGCGAGGCGTTGGAAGGATAGAAGCCCAGTGGAGGCCGTCGGCCGCTCTGCTCACGCAGGAACGATTTGCGTCAACGTGGCTGGTTCGGGTCAGGTCCGCGGATGATGACAGGAGAGACAGGCATGAGGCTGTTTACTGCATTGGCGGTCGGCTTCGGCGCGATGATCGCCCTGCCGGCTTTCGCGCAACCGAAAATCGCTCCGTCGCGGGAGTATTCAAATGCGCCCCCGGCGCCATTGGACAAAAACTTCGGACTTCCCAGCTTCGGTATGCCGGGGGCGGGAATGCCCCAGCAACGGACACAGGCACCGAAGCCCGCGCCCAAGGCCGATCCGGATTTGTTCGCACCACCGCCTGCCGCGGATGCCGAAACCTCGGGCACGCCAGACTTTTTCAGCAACACAACGGATCTGACGGTGCCGAAAGCCGCTCGGCCGATACCAGGGACAGCTAGCCTGGAGACGCCGACGTTCACGACGGGGCAGGGATATTCCACGGGGGAACAGCAGGTCGTCCCGCTGGAAACGGACGATACGCCAAAGGATAAGGCTGACAATCCGTAGGAATGGAGCGGGTGAAGGGAATCGAACCCTCGTATGCAGCTTGGGAAGCTGCCGTTCTACCATTGAACTACACCCGCGCTCGGCGGACCTTTTAGAGGGTTCGCCGAGCGGATGCAATTCGCTCCGGCTGATCAGGTGAAATTAGTCTTGTTTAGGCTGGATACGTTGGCGAAGGTGATTTTTGTCTGATCCGACAGGGTGATCGTCACCCCGCTGGAGGTGGTTGCCTGGGAGGCAATGGCGTCGGACACCGCATGCGGGCCGTAACCGGACAGGTCGATCTTGTCGCCTGGCTTGAAGTTCAGGATCAGGTCCTTCCCGCCGGCCGAACCGTCGATGAAGGCGAACGTGTCCTTGCCGAATCCGCCTTGCATGGTCGCGTTGCCCATACCGGCGGTCAGGGTGTCCTGGCCGCTGCCGGCGATGATCTGGTTCGAACCGGAGCCGCCCCGCAGCGACACATTGCCAAAACTAAGGGCCGCCGACAGGGTTTCATTGCCAGCACCCGCGATGAGAGTCTGTGCGAGGCTGCCTTCGGCGTAAAGCTGGTCGCCATTGCCGCCGCCGAACAAGGTCGCCGCGCCAGCGCCGGCCAACACGATATTATTGCCCGCCGTTCCGCCGTGCACGACCAGTTGGCCGCTGCCGCCGAAGATCGTGTCACTGCCGGTTCCGCCCAGGATCGTGGCCGCGCCGGCGCCACCGACGAATGTCACATTAGCCGATTCAGCGTTGATCAGCGTGGACTTCGCCGCGGTGGCATTGATGGTTTCGTGCCCGGTGGTCGCAATGATCGTATCCTGGCCGGATGACGTCAGCATATCCTTGCCGCTGCCCAGCAGGACAATGTTATGGCCGGCGCCGGTCTGGATGGTATCGTTGCCAGAACCGAGCGCGAGGACGGAGTCGTTGCCGCCGCCGGTGCCGATCAGCCATGAGCCCTTGTCATTGGGCATTATGATGACTTCGTTGCGGCCGCCGCCAGCTACCACGGTGCCCGAACCACCCGGTGCGAAGAACGTTAGTCCTCCGTTACCTGACAGGACCGACTCCTGGTTTCCGCCGGAACCAATAATCGATCCGCCCGTGGCGGTATTCACGATGGCATTGTACCCGGTTGGAAGAAACGTGAGACCTTTCGTTTCCTGAAAGAACACACCAGACCCACCAGCCGGCAGGGTTGGTGGCGTTCCGTTATTACTTGTTGCGGGTTCGATAGTTCCTGATGCCACACCTTGGCTTATCGCGAAGGCAATCTGCTGGGCGAGCCTAAGTTGCTCAGTCGAATTGAAATCCACGTTCACGGTTTGACCAAAGATGGAACTCTGCACAGTGAGGGTGCTCATGGTCGTTCCTTGCCAATCCTGAAACTGAGAAATGAATGAGGCTCAGAATTGCATCCGGTTCATGTGCACAGCCAAGCAAAATAATAGATTGGGCCTTGAGCCGCACAAACAGTTGTAGATACCGTCGATGAAACCCGCATCCATGAACCCCCCGGAACGTATTCTATTGCTTGATAGTTATATAAATCGGATTATGAGCGGTGGTTTCCGCGAAATATCCAACAATCTGTTCGGATATGCGGAACGATTAATGCGATTATTCGGAAATATTCGGTATGAAATGAATCGGCCGGGCTGGCCTGTTGGGCCGCTGCCGTGGACGGCCGCTCTCTTCCCGCCTAAAATCTTTGTAACAGGGAGGCGTCGATGATGACCTTGCCGGGATACAACGAGGGCTGACCGCCCCATAGGAGACGCCATGAACGATGCTGTTGCACCCGTCCAATTCCTATCGGGGGTGAAGATCGTCGATTTGAGTCAGTTCGAAGCCGGGCCATCCTGCACCGAGGCCTTGGCCTGGCTGGGTGCCGATGTGGTGAAGATCGAAAACCCGAAAATGGGCGATCCGGGGCGCCGGTTGCGGCCCGGCCAGCCGGATCACGATCCGTATTATTTCCATGTATTCAACGCCAATAAGCGGTCCATGACCGTCAACCTGAAGTCACCCAAGGGGCTGGCACTGGTGAAGGACATGCTGCGTCAGGCGGATGTGTGCATCGAGAACTTCGCCCCCGGCGCGATCGAACGGCTGGGGCTTGGCTACGACGTGGTCCGGGAACTGAACCCGGGGATTATTTATGCCCAAATCAAGGGTTTTGGCGAGGGCAGCCCGTACGAGAAGAATCTCGCTTTTGACATGATCGCCCAGGCCTGCGGCGGGACATTCAGCGTCACCGGGGATGCTGATGGTCCCCCGACACGGCCGGGGATATCGCTGGGCGACACCGGTACTGGGATGACGATGGCGATCACCATCCTGGCCGCACTGTACAAGCGGCGGGAAACCGGCGAGGGACACCGGCTGCAGGTGGCGATGCAGGATGCGATCATGCACTACATGCGGATCAACTTTGCCACCCAGGGCCTGAGTGGGAAGGCGGCGCAGCGCGGCGGCAGCAAAGTGGTTGGGATCAGCAATGCGCCGATGGGGCTGTATCCTTGTGCTCCGGGTGGCGCGAACGATTACGTTTACATTATGACTAGCCGAGCGAACCCGGAGCATTGGGACCGGTTGCTGAAAGTTGTGGGGCGGGAGGATCTGATCGGCGATGCCCGGTATCTGACTCCGATGGACCGGGTGCAACGAGAGGCGGAGGTGGATGAGATCATCGCCGCCTGGACACGGACCCACAGCAAGCACGAAGCGATGCGGGCGGTGGGGGAGGCGGGCATTCCGGCGGGCGCGGTGCTGGACACGATGGAACTGCAGAACGACGCCAGCTTCGAGCAGCGGGGGATCATGCAGGTGATGAAGCATCCGGTGCATCGCGACTTCAAGATGCCGGGGTGGCCGGTGCGGGTGGACGGTAAGGCACCGAAGCTGACGTCGTCGCCGGTGCTGGGGGAGCATACCGGGGCGGTTTTGGGCGAATGGCTTGGGTTGAACGCCCAGGCCGTGGAGGCATTGAGAGCGGACGGGGCGATCTGAGCTGCTGTCGCCTATAGGGGCAGCAGCTTTCTGGCCGCCTCGGTCACCTGCTGGACGGAAATAGCGTCCATCGAGGGTTGGACGACCGCAATCGAACACCGCCCGGCCGGGCCATAGACGCTGGCGTCGGTTGGGCCGAACAGGCCGATGGTTGGGGCGCCGGAGGCTGCCGACAGGTGCATCAACCCGGAATCATTGCCGATGAACAGCGCCGCCCTTTGCAGTACGGCGGCGACCTCCGGCAGCGACAGCATGCCGACAAGGTCGATCGCCCGCGGCAGGGCGGCCAGCAGCGGTGCCGCCATCTCTCGTTCCGCGGCACCCGGCCCGCCCAGCACCACCGCCGCCGCGCCGGGCAGCAGCGACCGGCTGAGGTCCTGAAACGCCGCGGCGAATCGGTCCGCCGGCCAGACTTTGGGAAGCCAGTTCGCGGTCGGGGCCAGCACGATCACCGGCCGATTCGCCGGCAGCAGATCCGCGGCGCGCTGCCGATCCGCCTCTGACGTCCACGCGACAGGCAGCGGCGGCGGCGACACGCCCAGGATCGCGGCCAACTGTGCCACCTTCGGCCCGGCGACCCGGCGGAATACCGCGCGCCGGCGTGTTGGCACCAGCCAGGATAGCGCCGATCCGCGGATATCAACCACCAGGTCCCAGACATGCGTGGCGGCTTTTGCCCATAGCGGCAGCCAGTGCCGGCCATAGGGCAGTTTGCTGAGTACGATGGTGCGGTCCCGGTTCGGCATCCGCGCGAACACGTCCGCGGCCACCGGCCCGCAGACAACGGTGATCCTGGCCGCCGGATACGTGCGGATCAGGTGGTCCAGCAACCCGGTGGACAGCACCGCGTCGCCCAGCCGGTTGGATGTGACAAACAGAATTTTCATCTCGGGAGTGCATTAGCAAGGGTTTGACCCGGCGACCATCGGAGGGCAGCGTGCGCGCCAACCAAATCGATGGAGCCCGATGATGTCCGAGGAAACCTTTGTCGCCCTGGGCGAAGACTATCCAGAACTGCGCGACTCGGTGCGCAGGATATGTGCCCAGTATCCCGGCACGTATTGGAGCGGGCTGGAGGAAAAGGAAGCCTACCCGACCGAGTTCGTCGATGAACTGACCAAAGCCGGCTTCCTGGGCGCGTTGATTCCGGAGGAGTACGGCGGATCGGGCCTGCCGCTGCGCGCGGCGGCGGTGATCCTGGAGGAAATCAACGCCTCGGGCTGCGTTGCCAGCCAGGGCCATGCGCAGATGTACATCATGGGCACGCTGCTGCGGCACGGTTCGGAGGCGCAGAAGCGCAAATACCTGCCCGAGATCGCCGCCGGACGCATCCGCCTGCAGGCGTTCGGGGTGACGGAACCGACCACCGGATCGGATACCACGCAGTTGAAAACGCGCGCGGTGCGGGACGGCGATTCGTATCTGATCACCGGCCAGAAAGTGTGGACGTCGCGGGCCATGCACTCCGACATGATGCTGCTGCTGGCGCGCACGACGTCGGCCGATCAGGTGAAGAAGCGTAGCGACGGGCTGTCGGTGTTCCTGATCGACATCACCGGGCGGAACACGGGTAATGGGCTGGAGATTCGCCCGATCAAGGCGATGATCAATCACAACACGACGGAAATCTTCTTCGACAATTTCCGGATTCCCGCCGACAGCCTGATCGGCGAGGAAGGCAAGGGGTTCCGCTACATCCTGGACGGGATGAACGCCGAACGGATCCTGGTGGCCAGCGAGGCGGTCGGTGATGGCAAATGGTTCGTGAAGAAGGCGACCCAGTATGCCAAGGACCGGGTCGTGTTCGGGTCCCCGATCGGCAAGAACCAAGCGGTGCAGTTCCCGATCGCGCGCGCCTGGGCAGAGCTGGAGGCGGCGGACATGGTGTGCCGCAGGGCGGCCGCGCTGTTCGATAACGGCAAGGAATGCGGGGCGGATGCGAACATCGCCAAGCTGCTGGCCTCGGAATCCGCGTGGAAAGCCGCCGATACGGCGATGCAGACGTTTGGCGGATTCTCCTATGCCAGGGAATACGAGATCGAGCGGAAATGGCGGGAGGTGCGGCTGTATCAGATCGCCCCGATCTCCACGAACCTGATCCTGGGGTATGTCGGGCAGCACGTGCTGGGGATGCCGCGGTCTTATTGATCGGGTGATACGCCGGATTGTCATGACACCTGACTACACGGGCTGTCCATTGCCATAACGGGAAGCCGGCTACACACTGTTGCAACAGTGGCCCGGGCCAACCGGGCGCACCGCAAAAAGGGAAACGTCGAATGAAGCGGTCTGGCTTTTTGCTGGCTGTCGTCTGTCTTCTGGGGCTCGGTCACGCGGCGCTGGCGCAGAAGCAAGGCAGCACGTTGCGCGTGACCCATCGCGACAACCCACCCAGCGCGTCGATCCTGGAGGAAGCGACGATCTCCACCGATATGCCGTTCATGGCGGTGTTCAACAACCTGGTGGTGTTCGACCCCGCCAGTCCGGTGAACCGGCTGGACAAGGTCGTCCCTGACCTGGCGACGTCGTGGGCCTGGAGCGACAATGACCGCACCCTGACCTTCAAGCTGCATCAGGGCGTGAAATGGCACGACGGCAAGCCGTTCACCAGTGCGGATGTCAAATGCACGTGGGACATGCTGACCGGCAAGGTTCAAGGCAAGTTAAGGAAAAACCCGCGCAAAACCTGGTGGTTCAACATCAAGGACGTGGCCACCGACGGCGACGACACGGTGATTTTCCATCTGTATGACCCGCAGCCGTCGATCATGGCGATGTTCGCCGGCGGATTCTCCCCGGTCTATCCGTGCCATGTGCCGGCCAACGAAATGCGGACCCATCCGATCGGCACCGGACCGTTCAAGTTCGAATCGTTCAAGCAGAACGAGTCGATCCGTCTGGTCCGCAACCCCGACTACTGGAAACCCGGCAAGCCGTATCTGGACGCGATCGAGTACACCATCATCCCGAACCGTTCGACGATGGTGCTGGCGATGGCGGCAGGAAAATTCGACCTGTCGTTTACGGCGGACCTGACGCCGGAACTGACCAAGAGCCTGATGGAACAGGTGCCGACGATGCAGTGCGTGATGCAGCCCACCGGCACCCAGGGCAACCTGCTGGTCAATCGCGAACGGCCGCCGTTCGACAACGCACAAATCCGCAAAGCGATGGTGCTGTCGATCGATCGCAAGGCGTTTTCCGACATCCTCAGTCAGGGCGTGTTCCAGGTGGGCGGTGCCAATATGCCACCGCCCGAGGGGTTCTGGGGCTGGTCGAAGGAATACATGGAAACCGTCCCCGGCTATGGCGCCGATGTGGAAAAAAGCCGGGAGCAGGGCCGGGCGATCATGAAGTCGCTGGGCTATGGGCCGGACCATATGCTGCAACTCAAGGTCACCACGCGGAACATTCCGGATTATCGCGACGCCGCCGTTATCCTGATCGACCATCTGAAGTCAGTTTACATCCAGGCGGAACTGGAACCGCTTGATTCATCGGTCTGGTATGCTCGTCTGATCCGCAAGGACTTCTCTGTTGCGATGAACATACAAGGTACTGGTATCGACGATCCGGACGTGCAGTTTTTCGAGAATTTCCTGTGCGATTCCCAGCGCAACTATACGTCTTATTGCAATGCCGACCTGGAAAAGGAGTTCCACCGGCAATCGCAAATGAAGGACATCGACGCCCGCCGCAAACTGGTCTGGGATATCGACAAGACGCTGCAGGAAGACGGTGCCAGGCCGGTGGTGTTCCACGCCCAGGCCGGGACGTGCTGGTGGCCGCGCGTGCATGGCATCAATATCGCCAGGAACACGATTTATAACCATTGGCGGTTCGAGGATGTGTGGTTGGATCAGTAGCCTCTCATGATCCAGTACACGCTGCGCCGGTTGGGTCTGATGGCCATCACCCTGTTCGGGGTGTCGGTGGCGATTTTTGTGCTGCTTCGTATCGTCCCGGGGAATATCGCCGATATCCTGTTCGACAGCGCGGGGATGATAGACCCGGCGGAGAAGCAGCAGATCGTCAAGGATCTGGGCCTGGATCTGCCGCTGATCACCCAGTACACCCATTGGATCGGGGGATTGTTGCACGGCGACCTGGGCTATTCTTATGTCTCGGAAAAGCCTGTGCTGGATGAAATCCTGCCGCGTATTCCGATCACCGCCCGGCTGGCCGGCCTGGCGCTGATGTTTGCCATCTGCACCGGGGTGCCGTTCGGGGTGATCAGCGCGGTGCGGCAGAATTCCTGGCTGGATTACGCGCTACGGGTCGTCAGCCTGGCCGCGCTGTCGATGCCGTCGTTCTGGCTGGGCCTGCTGGTGCTGATGGCGTTCGTGGACTGGCTGGGCTTATTGCCGATCTATGACAAGGCACCGGCGACCTGGGGCGCGGCAATCCTGATGTATTGCGTCCCGGCCGCCAGCGTGGGGCTGCGCAGTTCGGCATTGATCATGCGCCTGACGCGGTCTTCGATGCTGGAGGTTCTGCGCCAGGATTACGTCCGCACCGCGCGATCGAAGGGCCTGTCGGAAGCGGCGGTCACTTTCACCCACGCGCTGCGCAATGCCATGCTGCCGGTGATCACGGTGATCGGGATCGAAACGGCGTTTCTGTTCGGCGGCCTGATTGTCACCGAAACGGTTTTCAACATCCCCGGCATCGCCCGCTTCCTGGTGGTAGCCATCAGCTGGCGCGACTATCCGATGGTGCAGAACCTGGTGATGTTCATCGCGATCGTTGTCGTGTCGGTAAACCTGATCGTCGATCTGGCCTATATGCTCGTCGATCCCCGCATCAGGCTGCGGACATGACCGACGCGCTGTATTACGCGCGCCGCTACCCTCTGGGGGTGATCGGCGCGCTGATCCTGATCGTGTTCGTGCTGACCGCGATCTTCGCCGGGGTTGTGGCGCCGATGGACCCGCTGACAACCAATGCCCGAGCCTCGCTGGCCCCGCCTAGCCACATCTATTGGATCGGCGCCGACATGATGGGCCGCGACATGCTCAGCCGCATGATCCATGGCGCCCGGATTTCGCTGGCGGTGGCGCTGGGGGCGACCTGTATCGGCAGCGGGTTGGGGGCGATGCTGGGTCTGGCGTCCGGTTATCTGGGCGGCTGGTTCGACCTGATCGTGCAACGGATCGCCGAGATCATGCAGTCGCTGCCGCTGCTTGTCATGGCGCTTGTCATTACCGCTTCGCTGGGACCGTCGCTGACCAATACGATTATTGCAATCGCCATACCGCTGATTCCGAATGTTGCGCGGGTGATTCGCGCAAATGTGCTATCGCTGAGGGAGCTGAATTATGTGGAGGCGGCGCGGGCGATCGGCATGGGACGGACGCGCATCGCCCTGGTGCATATTTTCCCCAACACGCTGGCCCCGCTGATCGTTCTGGCGACGGCGCAGCTTGGGTCCACGATCCTGACGGAGGCTTCGCTGTCGTTTCTTGGCCTGGGTGTTCCGGAACCTTATCCGTCCTGGGGCCGCATGCTGTCCGAATCGGCGGCGGAATATATCCATTCCGCGCCTTGGCTGGTGATTTTCCCCGGGCTGGCGATCAGCATGGTGGTGTTCGGCGCCAACCTGTTCGGCGATGCGCTGCGCGATATTCTCGATCCCCGGCAGGGCGACTGATGGCACCGGTTCTGGAAGTCTCTGGGCTTAGCACCGTGTTTCACACCCGCGCCGGACTGGTGCGGGCGGTGCAGGACGTATCGTTCAGTGTGGAGGCGGGGGAAACACTGGCCATTGTCGGGGAATCCGGCTGCGGCAAGACCATGACCGCGTTGTCGCTGATGCGGCTGATCCCCAGCCCGCCCGGGGAAATCGTGGCGGGATCGGTGAAGGTCGCGGGCACCGATCTGCTGCAACTGGACGAACCGGCGATGCGGAAGATGCGCGGCAGCCAGATCGCGATGATCTTTCAGGAACCGATGACGGCGCTGAATCCGCTGCTGACGGTGGGCCGGCAGATCGCCGAGATGGTTTCGTTGCATGAGAACGTGTCCCGCCGAGCGGCCGATGCCCGGGCGGTGGAGATGCTGCGCCATGTCCGCATTCCGGCACCGGAACGGCGCGCGATGGAGTATCCGCATCAAATGTCCGGCGGCATGCGGCAGCGGGCGATGATCGCGATGGCGCTGGTGTGCCGGCCGAAAGTGCTGATCGCCGATGAGCCTACCACCGCGCTGGACGTGACGATCCAGGCACAGGTGCTGGATCTGATCGGCGACCTGCGCCGGGAACTCGGCACCGCGGTCGTGCTGATCACGCACGATCTGGGGGTGGTCGCGGAGACCGCAGACCGGATGATCGTGATGTATGCCGGGCGGAAGGTGGAGGAGGGGACGACGAAAGAGCTGTTCGCCCATCCGAACCACCCATACTTGCAGGGCCTGCTTGCCTCGGTGCCGAAGTTCGGGGCCGGGGAGGGGACGCGGCTGCGGGAAATCCCCGGCATGGTGCCGGCACTGAACAATTTGCCGCAAGGCTGTGCCTTCGCGCCACGATGTTCCGCGGCGGTTGCCAAATGCCAGGAGGCGATCCCGCCGTTGGAAACGAAACGGCCCGGCCACGCGGCCGCCTGTTGGATGAGCTGACGATGCTTCTGGACGTTACAGACCTGCGCAAGACATTTCCCGCCCGCACCGGACTGTTCGGCAATGTCATCGACCATGTGCATGCGGTGGACGGAGTCAGCTTCAGTATCGCCGAGGGCCGCACCCTGGGTCTGGTGGGCGAAAGCGGCTGCGGCAAATCCACCGTCGGGCGCGCGATCCTGCGGCTGATCGAACCCTCCAGCGGCGCGGTTCGTTTCGAGGGCAACGACATCGTCGGCCTGCCGGCGGATCGGATGCGCGAACTGCGCCGGCGGATGCAGATCGTGTTCCAGGACCCGTACTCATCGCTGAACCCGCGCAAGCGCGCTGGCGATATCGTCGCCGAACCGCTGCTGGTGCATGGCATCGCCAACGCCGCCGAACGGCGGGAGATGACACAGGCGATCTTCGCCAAGGTCGGTCTGCAACCAAGGCAGATGGGCCTGTTCCCGCACCAGTTCTCCGGCGGCCAGCGCCAGCGTATCTCCATCGCCCGGGCTTTGGCGCTTGGGCCGCGCTTCATCGTGGCGGACGAGCCGGTTTCGGCGCTGGATGTGTCGGTGCAGGCGCAGGTCATCAACCTGCTGATGGACCTTCAGGCCCGGGATGGGCTGTCCTATCTGTTCATCTCCCATAATCTGGCCGTGGTGGAGCATGTCAGTCACGACGTGGCGGTGATGTATCTGGGGCGCATCGTCGAACACACCACCAAATCGACCATTTTCGCTCGGCCGCTGCATCCCTATACAAGGGCGCTGATGGCGGCGGTGCCGGTGGCCGATCCGTCGGTTCGCCGCGACAAGGCGCATGTCATGGGTGATGTCCCAAGCCCGATCGACCGCCCCAAGGGGTGCCATTTCCATCCCCGCTGTCCACTGGCCGAACCGCGCTGCCGGACGGAGGAGCCGAAGCTGCGCGAGGTTCAGCCCGGCCATCGCGTGGCGTGTCATCTGGCGGTGTAAAACCCGCATGGGTGCCAAAATAGGGCGGCAACGGCATTCATCCGGCAGGTGCCCATCTGGATAACGTGTTGGTGGAACACGCCATTCCCCATCCGTCATGGCCGGGACACGCCCGGCCATGACGATGAGAGGGAAAAGCCGCTTCCTGTCAATGTGTTATCATATCCATCGACGGAGGTCCGCCGCCCTTTTTACGCATATGCGTAGCATCCGGCCACCGAGGGGGGACGATTCAAATGGCCAAACCAGCCCGTCCGGTGTATCCGATCCGTTCATATTCTCAGCCAATGGTGACTGAAGTGCCTTATTCGTCGGCCTCGCCCGACCTGCCGATTTGACCCCCTCCGCCAGAATCGCCGCCGCGATCGATTTGCTGGAGGTGATCGAAGGCGCGTCGAAACGCCCCGCGGACGCCGTTGCCAACGACTTCTTCCGCTCCCGCCGCTACATCGGGTCCGGCGACCGCCGAGCGGTGTCCGATCGGGTCTGGAGCGTGCTGCGCGCGCGCCGCCGGCTGGCGTGGTGGTTGGGCGACACCAAGCAAAGCCCGCGTCTTCTGGTTGCCGCCTCGTTGCTGCTGGAAGGCTGGGCGAAAGCCGGTGTCGCGCAGGCGTTCTCCGGCGGGCAGTTCGCGCCGATGCCGCTGTCCGGCGCCGAGAATGCCGTATTGTCCAAGATCGCCGGGCATACGCTGAATCACCCCACGATGCCCGAGGCGGTGCGGCTGGAAATCCCCGACTGGCTGCTGCCCCGCCTCGCCGCGCATTTCGGCACCAGCCTGCCGGCCGAGATGGCGGCGCTGTCGGAACCGGCGTCGCTGGATATGCGCGTCAACCTGCTGAAGGGCGACCGGGCGCAGGCGTTGGCGGCATTGGCCGCCGAGGGCTGGGAAGCCGAACCGACGAAGTTCTCGCCCTGGGGGATGCGCATTGACGGCCGCCGGCCGGTTACCAGCGGTCCCGCCTTTCAGTCCGGCCTGATCGAGATTCAGGATGAGGGCAGCCAGCTTGTCGTCGCGATGGTGGCGGCCGAACCGGGCATGCGGGTGGTGGATTGGTGCGCCGGGGCGGGCGGCAAGACCCTGGCACTCGCCGGGGCGATGCGGAACCGCGGCCAGATCGTGGCCTGCGACGTTTCCGCCCCACGGTTGGATGGCGCGGTTCGCCGGTTGCGTCGGGCAGGGGTGCATAATGTGGAGCGGCATCTGGTCGAAGCGGGCGACAAATGGCTGAAACGCCGAGCGGGGACGTTTGACCGGGTATTGGTCGATGCACCGTGTACGGGTACGGGCACCTGGCGGCGGAACCCCGATGCGCGCCTACGGTTAAGGGAAATTGATCTGGCCGAATTGCTGCCCAAGCAAGCCAGTATCCTGGATACGGCGCAGACTCTGGTTCGCAAGGGCGGCCGTTTGGTTTACGCTACTTGCTCGCTCCTGGAAGAGGAAAACGAGGCTCAGGTGACTGGCTTCCTTGACCGCCATCCCGATTTCGCCGTGATTCCACTGGCCGAAGCCTGGCCGCTGGACCAACCGCCGCCCAACAGCGGTCCATTCCTGTCGCTGACCCCCGCCAGACACGGGACAGACGGGTTCTTTACCGCGGTGATGGAGCGTAAGGCTTGATAACGCTGCGCAAAGCTCGGGTTGCCGATGCCATCGCCATTGGCGCGGTGCATGTCGCGGCCTGGCGCAGCACTTATCCAGGGATTTTGCCCGACGCTTACCTGGCCAAACTGTCGGTCTCACGGCAGGCGGCTTATTACGATGCGGCGATCCGCGGCGGTACTGGCGTGACGGTGGCGACGGCTTCGGGCACGGACGTGCCGGCTGGGAGTGGCCCAAGGATCATCGGCTTCACCACGGCCGGGCGGGCCAGGAACGTCGAGGTTGCCGGCAAGCGGTTGGCCGAGGGCGAGGTGGAAACGCTGTATGTCCTGGACGATTGGCGTGATCGCGGCGTCGGCCGGCGCCTGATGCGTGCCGCCGGCAACCACCTAGCGGAGATCGGCTGCAAGTCGGCCTTCTTGTGGGTGCTACGCGACAACCCGAGCCGGTGGTTCTACCAGCGCCTGGGCGGCAAGCCGGTGGCTGGGCAGGCGATTCAGATTGCCGGACAGTTGGTCGATCAGACCGCCTTCGTCTGGAACCCGATCGAGTTGCTGCTGACAGCCTCGCCCCAGGCGTCCTGACACCGGCTAATCCTGGGCGAACTCGCCCGACTTGCCGCCAGCCTTGTGGGTTACGCGCAGACCGTCGATCCGCATCGATCGGTCCACGGCCTTGCACATGTCGTAAACCGTCAGCGCCGCCACGCTGGCTGCGGTCAGGGCCTCCATCTCCACCCCGGTCTGGCCGGTGGTGCGCACTGTGGCGCTGATCTCCACCGCGTTCGCCGACGCATCGGTTGTCAGATCGACCTTCACCGAGGTGATCGGTAGCGGGTGGCACAGCGGGATCAAATCGGCTGTGCGCTTGGCCCCCATGATGCCGGCCAAACGCGCGACGCCCAGAACGTCACCCTTCTTGGCGGACCCCGCCTGGATCATCGCCAATGTCGCGGCCTCCATCACCACCCGAACCCGGGCGGTGGCGGTCCGGTTGGTCACCGCCTTGTCGGACACATCGACCATCGCCGCGTTCCCGGCCTGATCAAAATGGGTGAAGCCGCTCATGCTAAAGCCCGTCGCCCAGCAGTTCCCGCACCGCGGCGGCTACGTCCGATTGTCGCATCAGGCTTTCGCCCACCAGATAGCAATTCGGTCCCACGGCGGCCAAGCGCTTTAGATCGTCGGTGTTGCGTATGCCGCTTTCAGCGATCAGGAACCGATCCGGCGGCACCAGCGGTGCCAATTCCTCGGTCGTGCCCAGGTCGGTGATCAGGGTCTTCAGGTTTCGGTTGTTGATCCCGATAAGAGAGGTTTCCAGCAGCAGCGCGCGGTCGAGTTCGTCGCGGTCATGGACCTCAACGAGGACGTCCAAATCCAGGCTCATCGCCACCTGTTCCAGTTCGCGCGCCTGGGCATCGGTCAAGGCGGCCATGATCAACAGGATGCAATCCGCCCCCATCGCCCGGCTTTCATAGACCTGCCAGATGTCGAGGATGAAATCCTTCCGCAACACCGGCAGCGATACCGCGGCCCGCGCGGCTTTCAGGTGTGACGGGTCACCCTGAAAGTGCTTGGGTTCGGTCAACACTGACAGACAGGTCGCGCCGCCGGCTTCATAAGCCTTCGCCAAAGCCGCCGGGTCGAAATCCGGCCGGATCAGGCCGCCGGACGGGGAGGCTTTCTTGATCTCCGCGATCAATCCATAGCGTCCGGCGATCGTCGCCTGTTTCAGCGCGTAGCCGAAACCGCGTGGCGCTTCGTGCCTGGCCGCGATCTCGGCTTTCAGTGCGTCGATGCCGCGCAGGGCCTTTTTCGCCGCGACATCCGCACGGACATCGGCGCTGATCCGCGCGAGAACGTCGGGCACCGCGTTGTTATCGTCTGACATTACCTATCCTGGGCTTATGTTACGGCGCTGACTCGCCGCAAAGTCTGCAACGCGGCGAAGGCGGCTCCGGATGCGATGGAATTCCCGGCCAGGGACACGCCTTCGCGCAAATCGTCCGTGCGTCCGGCCACGATCAACGCGGCGGCGGCATTCAGCAGCACCGTGTCGCGATAGGCACCGGGAGCGCCCTGGAGCATTGCTTCCAGCGCGGCGGCGTTGAACGCGGCGTCGCCGCCCTGGATCGCCGATACTGGCGAACGCGGCAATCCCGCGTCTTCCGGTTCAACAACGAAGCTGGAAATCTCTCCGGAACGCAACGCCGTGACGTGATTCCGGCCGGCGGTGGTCAGCTCATCCAATCCCATGCCGTGGACGATCCAGGCGGATTCGTGCCCAAGGGCAGCGAGGGTTTCCGCCATCGGGCGAGTCCAGTCTGGGGAAAATACGCCGGTCAACTGGCGCTTGACCCTGGCGGGATTGGCCAGCGGACCCAGCAGGTTGAAGATGGTGCGGGTACCAAGCTCCACACGTGGGCCGGCGGCGTGGCGCATCGATGGATGATGCCGGGGCGCGAACAGGAACACGCACCCGGCCTCGGTCAGGATCGCGGGCAGGGCATCAATCGGCGCATCGACATTGACGCCCATCGCCGTCAGCACATCGGCCCCTCCCGTACGGGACGACAACGCTCGGTTACCATGCTTGGCCACGGGCACGCCGCAGCCCGCGACCACGAAGGTCACGGCGGATGACACGTTCAACGTGCCGGCCCCGTCGCCGCCGGTGCCGCAGACGTCGATCGCGCCCTCCGGCGCCTTGATGGCGGTCATCCGAGCGCGCATGGCCCGCACCGCGCCGGTGATTTCGGCCACGGTTTCGCCGCGCAGCCGCATGCCCATCAGCAGGCCGCCGATCTGGGCGGGGGTCGCCTCGCCGGACATGATGACGTCGAACGCAGCCTCGGCCTGGTCCGC
>DAIEHR010000242.1 GCA_027353465.1 Acetobacteraceae bacterium
GCCTTCCGCCACGTCGGCGGGCAGGTGGAACGGGCCGTGCATTACGTCGGCGCTGTCGCAGGTTGGCCCGAACAGGGAAAATCCGATGGTTTCTTCGCACGCACCGGCTTCCGGACGGATCAAGCGTACCGGGTAGCGAAATCCCAGCGCGCCGGCATCCGACAGGCTGCCATACACGCCATCGTTCACATACAGTGCGTCACCGCGGCGGGCCTGTACCTGCACCACCACCGACGTTCCGGCGGCGACGAGCGCCCGCCCCGGCTCCGCCCACAGACGGGCACCGTCCAGGCCGAGTCGTTCGAATCCCGCCTCGATCTCCGCAAAGAACGCGCCCAGCGGAGGCGGCTCCTGATCCGGGTACGCCACTGGAAATCCGCCGCCGACATCGACAACGTCGATTTTCACGCCGGCGGCCGCGATCACCTGTTCGGTCAACGCCAAAGCGTCGCGCCAGGCCAGTGGGTCCAGGCACTGCGAACCGACATGGAAGCTGATGCCCAAAGTCGCGGAACAGCCACGCGCCGCCCGCAGCAGATCGGCGGCGTCATCGGCCATCGCGCCAAATTTGCCGGACAGATCCAGCTTGGCGCCGCCCTTGGGCAGCGCCAGACGCACGATCAGGCCCAGCGCCCCGGCCACGCCGGTGGACGCCACTTCAGCGCGGATCTTCGCGAGCTCGGCAGCCGAGTCCAAAACGAAATCGCGGACGCCGTGGCGGGCCCAAGCCTCCCGGATCGCGCCGCGCGCCTTGATGGGGTGCATGAAATGAATGTCCGCATCGGGGAACATGTCGCGGACGACACGGACTTCCAGCAGCGAGGCGCAGTCGAAATGCCGCACGCCGCCGTCCCACAGCGCACGCAGCACGGCCGGATCGGGGTTGCACTTCACCGCGTACAGCACGTCGCCGGGAAAATCCCGCACGAAATCATGCGCGGTCCGGGCCAGCACGGCGGGGCGCAGGCAGTGAATCGGTTCTTCCGGGCGGTCAGCGGCCACCACCTGATCCACCGTGGGGCGGCGGACAGGAAAAGCGGCGAACTGGCGGCGCAACGGGGAAACCGCAGTACGGGTTCGGCCAATAACAGAGGGGGCAACAACAGACATCGCATTCATCCTCGTGGACGCGCGAACACGCGCCCAAGCAGAAACGGGGACTTCAGCCGAAACCACGCGCGAATGCGCCGTGGAGCCGGGTCAGACGATGCTGGTGGTACTTCGCATCGCGGCGGTGCGGTCGGACATAGGCGTGTTCCTAAACGACCCCGGCCCACTATGACCGGGTCTATCGAAAAGGACGCGTTTACGTCGTTGCTGTGCCCGGGTATCGGGCTCGCGGCACGTGCGGATGCGTCACCGCCCCATTCAGAGGCGAGACCAGCGATATAGGCCCATAAACTCTAGGATCACAATACATTTTTAGGGGATGGCTAGTCCCCTAGCGCATAGCTTGGGCACCGAGCAGCGCCAGGTACTCCCACACTACCGTAGCAGCGGCCAAGGCGGTGATTTCGGCCACGTCATAAGCGGGTGCGACCTCCACAACATCCATGCCGGCGAAACGCACGCCGCCCAGACCGCGCAGGATCGCCTGAACCTGCCACGTAGCCAGGCCGCCAATTTCCGGCGTGCCGGTGCCGGGTGCGAAGGCCGGGTCCAGCGCGTCGATATCGAAACTGAGATAGGCCGGGGCGTCGCCCGCCACCGCCCGAATCCGTTCGGCTACCGAAGCCGGCGTGGCGGCGTGGACGTCCTGTGCCGACAGGACCGTGACGCCTTTGCCCTTCGTCCAGTCCATCACCTCGCGCTGCACTGGGGAGCGGATGCCGATCTGAATGGTCTTGTTCGGGTCGATCAACCCTTCGTTGATCGCGTGGTAGAACGGCGAACCATGCGCGTAGGCCTGACCGAAATTGTCCGGCCACGTATCGACATGGGCATCGAAATGCACCAGCGCGACGGGCTTGCCGGTTCGTTGGGTCAACGCCCGTAGCAGCGGCAAGGTGATGCCATGCTCGCCGCCCAGGGCGATCAGGTGTCCGATCGGTTCGGCTTGCGATTGGATCGCAGCCAGCGACCCCTGGATGTCACCCAGCGCCAGACGGAAATCGCCGATGTCGGAAACGCTCATGCGCGCCGGCTCTACCCAATGTTGCGGGTGGTCGCCATCGGTCAGCATTCGGCTCGCCCGGCGGATGGCCGCAGGGCCCTCGCGGGTGCCGGAACGGTTGGTGGTGCCGATATCCATTGGGATACCGGCGATCACAAAATCCGCGCCGCGATCCGACCGTGAAACGCCGAGGAAGGAAGGCGGAACGGCGTAGGTTGGGATGCCAGCCATGGGTCCTCATAGTCTTCAATACCGTGCGGCACATAGGCGGCCTAACGGCAGCTTGCACGGGTTATCCGCCCTAAACCGCGCATCCCCCCTTGGCCTTTCCAGCTGACACCGTACATGCTCGACTGAACTAGAGCCATCAGACCAGGGGAAACACCGCCATGACAACTACGAAGTTCGGCCTCGCGCAGCCGGTCCGCCGTGTCGAGGATCCCAGGCTACTGAAAGGTGGCGGCCGCTACACCGACGACATCGTGCTGCCGGGCATGCTGTTCGGCGTAGTGCTGCGCAGCCCGCACGCGGCGGCGACGATCACGCGGCTGGACACCGCGCCGGCCGCGAAGCTGCCGGGTGTGGCCGCCATTTACACGGCGGCCGACCTGAAGGCCGACGGCATCAATCCCCTGCCCTGCGCTGCCCTGCTGAACAACCGCGACGGCTCCCCCCAGGCAGCCCCGCCGCATCCCGTGCTGGCGGAGGGCACCGTCCGCCATGTTGGCGACCCGGTCGCGTTCGTCGTCGCCGACAGCATCAAGCAGGCGCGCGATGCGGCGGAGGCGATCGCGGTGGATTACGACATCCTGCCGTCCATCACTGAGTTGCCCGCCGCGATGGACAAGGGCGGCATTCTGGTCTGGCCGGAGATCAAGCACAATTTGGCATTCGACTGGGAGATTGGCGACAAGGCCGCGACCGAGGCGGAGTTTGCCCGCGCCGCGCATGTCACCAAGCTGAAAATCGTCAACAACCGGATCGTGGTGAACTCGATCGAGGCCCGGGCCGCGCTGGCGGATTTCGATCCGGCGACCGGACGGTGGACGCTATACGCCAATACCCAGGGTGGCTGGCTGGTGAAGAATCTGATCGGGCCGCTGTTCGGCACCGAACCCGAGAAATTCCGCGTGATCACCCCCGATGTCGGCGGCGGCTTCGGCATGAAGCTGTTCCTGTATGCCGAACACGTCCTGACCTGCTATGCCAGCCGTAAACTGGGGCGCCCGGTGAAGTGGGCCGCCGAACGCGGCGAGGCCTTCCTGTGCGACACCCAGGGCCGCGACAACATTACGGTCGGTGAACTGGCGACCGACGGGGACGGCAAATTCATCGCGCTGCGGACCCGCAATATCGCCAACATGGGGGCGTATCTGTCCACCTTCGCGCCGTATATTCCGACCTATGCCGGGACCGGCGTGCTGGCCAGCGTTTATGGCTTCAAGGCGATTTATGCCAACGTCCTTGGCGTGTTCACCAACACGGTTCCGGTCGATGCCTATCGCGGTGCCGGCCGTCCCGAAAGCAACTATCTGGTGGAACGGCTGGTCGATGCCGCCGCGCGCGAGCTTCATATCGATCCGGTGGAACTGCGCCGGCGCAACATGGTGCTGCCGGACGCGATGCCGCACGCGACCCCGGTTGGCAAAAGCTACGACAGCGGCGACTTCCGCGTTGTGCTGGATGCCGCCACCAAGCACATGGACTACGCCGGCTTCCCCGCTCGGAAAGCCGCTGCCGCCGCGAAAGGCAAGCGGCGCGGCCTGGGGCTGGCCTATTACCTGGAAGCCACCGGCGGCGATCCGACCGAACGGGCCGAGATTCGGTTCGCCGACGACGGGTTTGTCGATGTCTATGTCGGCACCCAATCTACCGGCCAGGGCCACGAGACGGCCTATGTGCAGCTAACCGCCAACAACCTGGGCATCGACGGCGACAAGATCCGCATCCGGCAGGGCGACACCGACACGATCCCGGTCGGCGGCGGCACCGGGGGCGCTCGCAGCCTGTATTCGGAAGGCCAGGCGATCCTGTTGACCTCGCAATCCGTCATCGCCAAGGGCAAGCAGGCGGCGGCCGAGGAACTGGAAGCCGCCGTCGCCGACATCGCGTTCGCGGACGGCACATTCTCCATCGTCGGCACCGACCGCACGATCGATATCGTTGCGCTGGCGGCGACGCAGCGCAAGAAGGCCGCGGCCGGCGAACCGGCGACATTGCTGGACGCGGCGGAGGTCGCGGCGATCGATGCCCACACTTTCCCGAACGGTTGCCACATCGCGGAAGTGGAGGTTGACCCGGAAACCGGCGTCATCGAACTGGTGCGCTACAGCGTCACCGATGACGTGGGTAAGGCGATCAACCCGCTGATCGTGCGCGGCCAGGTAGCCGGCGGCGTGGCCCAGGGTTTCGGCCAGGCGGTGCTGGAACACACGGTTTACGATCCGACATCGGGCCAGTTGTTGTCTGGCAGTTTCATGGATTACGCGATGCCGCGCGCTAACGAGTTCCCCGATATCGAGGTGGAACTGATCGAAGTCCCGTGCGCGTCCAATCCGCTGGGTGTGAAGGGCGCGGGTGAGGCGGGCGCGGTGGGCAGCCCGCCGGCCGTGATCAACGCCATTATCGACGCACTCAGCGCCGACGGTGTGACGCATATCGACATGCCAGCGACGCCGGAACGAGTATGGCGCGCGATGGCAATGGCGAAGGCCGCTTAGGATTTGTGGCGAAACAAACGAATTGCCTGAAGGAAGCCGCCAGCTTCTCACCGTCATGACGGGCGCAGGCCCGCCATGACGGTCTCGACCGACGCTCGGTCCATCGGAGCGGTTTTTCCCCCACAGTCCCGTAGCGCGCGTCAATCCGCCTTGATGAATCGGTCGATGGTGCGGTGCTTGAAGAACCACCTGCCATCGACCCTGACCAACGTGTCGAAATAGGCACCGCCTGATCCGATCGCCGGTCCGGCCGGGGTGTTCTGGAACAGCATCCAGTTAGACCGAGCGGTCGCGGTGTCTCCATCCAGGTCGATCACGATGTTGGTGGTTTGATGTACCCGCCTCGGCCTTGCCCCGGTCGCGATGCTTTGGGCCTGTGCAACGATCCCGGCCCTGCCGGTCCCGGTGCCGAACGCGGTTTCCCATACCCCGTCCGGGGTGAACAGCGCCGCCATCTCCTCGAACCTGTCCGCATCCAGCGCGAAGCAGTAACGGGCGAGCAGTTCGCGGATTTCTTCCTTATCGGACATCGGTTCCTCCTTGTCGGCTCTCTCGGCCCGGGCAAGGATACCGCCTAAGGCCAGGATGGAACAGGAGCGGGCGATGGATGCGATCGGCAACGACAGCCTGATAACCGACGAGGCGGCGCTGAACGCGCTGTATGGCGAATCCCCCATCGGCGCGATCGCCAAGGAAATCGACTACATCCACCCGCACTACCGCGCGATGATCGAGGCCTCGCCCTTCATGGTGATCGCGACCTCTGGTCCCGGGGGGCTGGATGCATCCCCGCGCGGCGATCCGGCGGGGTCCTTCATCCAGGTGCCGGACGACAAGACGGTGCTGATCCCGGACCGGCGCGGCAACAATCGCCTGGACACCTTGCGTAACATTCTCCACGACAACCGCGTGGCCCTGTTGTTCCTGATTCCCGGCGTAGGGGAAACGCTGCGGGTGAATGGGCGGGCGTGCATCTCTACCGCGCCCGATCTGATCGGGCGGTTCGCGTTGAAGGGCACGGTGCCCAAAACGGTGATCGTTGTGACTGCCGAACGGGTATATTTCCAGTGCCCGAAGGCGCTGGTGCGATCGGAGCTTTGGAACCCCGCCCGCCAAATCAGCCGCAAGACGCTGCCGAGCACCGGCACGATCCTGGCGGATATCACTGGCGGTACTGTCGGGGGCGAACAATACGACCGCGACTATCCCGAACGCCTGCGAACGACGATTTATTGACGCCCCTTTCGCCTGTGTTCGCCCGCCTCTAAGGTTGGTAGCGCTAACAGGGAAATGAAACGATGAAGCGACGCCTGATTCTCGCCTGCCTGACAACCACCGATGTGATCGCCCGAGCGAAGGCGGATTTCGATGCGATCGTGGTGGAAGGCCCAAGCGACATGACCGTTGAGGAGGTCACGAGGGCGGCAGCAGCGCATCAGGCCGAGGCGATCCTGTTCACCAACTCCTTGCGCCTGGACGCGACGGCGATCGCTGGCCTGCCTGAATCGGTCAAGGTCGGCGCGACCAGTAGCGTCGGCTTCGACCATATCGATATCCCGGCCGCAAAGGCGCGCGGCCTGATGATGACGAACACGCCTGGGGTGTTGGACGAGTGCACCGCGGATTTCGGCATGATGCTGATGCTGGCCGCGGCCCGCCGAGGAATTGAATACGACCGTATCATGCGCAACGGCTGGCGCTACCGGATCGGCCAGGGCGACCTGCTTGGCGTGCGAGTCACCGGCAAGCGGGTCGGCATCCTGGGCATGGGACGGATCGGCCGGGCGTTCGCGCAGCGGGCGCGCGGTTTTGATATGAAGATTATGTATCACGCTCGCACCCGTTTGCCGCCCGAACTGGAACAGGGCGCGGAATACTTCGCCGATTTCCATGCGATGCTGCCGCACTGCGACTTCCTGTCGATCCATGCGCCGGGCGGCCCCGCGACCGACAAGATGATGGGGGCGGAGGCATTTTCCCTGCTGCCGCAAGGGGCCGTGCTGGTGAACGCCGCGCGAGGCACCGTCATCGACGAAGACGCGCTGTATGATGCCTTGACCTCCGGCAAACTATTCGCCGCCGGACTGGATGTCTTCCGCGCTGAACCCGATTTCGACATGCGCTTTGCCGCGCTGGAGAATGTGGTTCTCGCACCCCATGTCGCCAGCGCATCGAAAGAAACGCGCGACGCGATGGGCTACAAAGCGTTGGACAACATTGCCGCCGTGCTGGACGGCCGCCCGGCCATCGATCCGCTCTGGAGAGAATGACATGCAAACTCTGTTCGTCACACGACGCCTGCCCGCCGCGATCGAGGAACTGGCCGCGCGGGAGTTCGACGCGAGACTGACCCCGTCGGACGTGGCGATTACCGGTCTGGCGGCGAAGGCGAACGGGGCGGATGCGGTGCTGTGCTGCCCGGGCGACACATTGGATGCCGCAACGATCGCCGCGATGCCCGCATCGGTTAAAGTCATCGGCACGTTCAGCGTTGGCTATGATCATGTCGATATCGCCGCGGCGAAGGCTCGCGGGATCAAGGTCTGCAACACGCCTGACGTCCTGAGCATCGCCACCGCCGAATGTGCCATGATGCTGATCATGGCCGCCGCTCGGCGGGCCGGCGAGGGCGAACGGCTGGTGCGCTCTGGCAAGTGGGCGGGTTGGGCGCCGACCCAATTGCTGGGTACCCAGGTGTCCGGCCGCCGGCTTGGCATTTTCGGCATGGGGCGCATCGGGCGGGAGATCGCCCTTATGGCACGCGGCTTTAACATGGAAATCCACTACCGCGACATGACCCGTCTGCCGCCGGAACTGGAGCAGGGCGCGATCTTCCACGACAACGACGACAGTTTCTTGCCGGTCTGCCAGGTGTTGTCGCTGAACGCCCCGGGCGGCGAGGGCACCCGACACTGGTTGAATAACGAACGGATCGGAAAGCTGCCGCAAGGCGCGGTGGTGGTGAATGCCGCGCGCGGAACGCTGGTGGATGACGCGGCACTGATCGCGGCACTGCGCAGCGGGCACATCGCGGCCGCCGGACTGGATGTTTACAATGGCGAGCCGAAGCTGAACCCCGAATACATCGCGCTGGAAAATGTCGTGCTGCTGCCGCATCTGGGCAGTGCCACCACCGAAACGCGCGACGCGATGGGGCGGATCGTCCTGTCCGGGATCAGCGCGTTGCTGGCCGGGGAAACGCCAAGGAACCAGGTGGCGTGAGGATCGCGGTCGGCGGCTTTCTGCACGAAAGCCATTCGTTCGCGCCGCGACCCACCGCCTATGCGGACTTCTTACAGCCGGGCGGGTTACCGCCGTTCTCCGCCGGGGCTGAACTGATCGACGCCATCCGGCCGCGATCCGTGCCTCTGGCGGGTGCCATCGCGGTCGCCGAGGCGGCTTGCGTGGAAATGGTGCCGCTGGCCTGGTGCTTCGCCAACCCCGCCGGCCCGGTGGAGGATGAAGCGTTCGAACGGATCGCCGCCCGTATCTGCGCGCCGCTGTCGATGGCATTGGACGAAGCGCCACTGGACGGTGTGTATCTAGACCTGCACGGCGCCGCCGTGGTGGACAGTTTCCCCGACGCGGAGGGCGAGTTGCTGCGCCGGGTGCGGGCGATTGTCGGGGCGGACCTGCCGCTGACGATCAGCCTGGACCACCATGCCAACCTGACCGAAACGATGGCGCGGATGGCTGATGCCGTGGTGCCATTCCGCACCTATCCGCATGTGGACATGAAGGACGCCGGCGCACAGGCGATGCGGCTGTTACTGGCCCGCATCGAACGCGGCCGACCGTGGGCGCGCGCCTTCCGGCCGCTGGACTTCTGGATTCCGATCGGCAGCCAATGCACGCTGATGCCGCCGATGCAGACGGTCATGACCGAACGGGCGGCGCTGGCGGAACGGTTGCAGTCCGTGGAACTGGCGTTCTGCTTTGGGTTCCCCTACGCCGACTTCCCTGGTTGCGGCCCGGCGATCGCCGCGTTTGCCGAGACCCAGGCCCAGGCACATGCGGCGGCCGATGCCCTGCTGGCCTTCGTAAACGCGCGGGAATCGGCGTTCGTGCAGGACACGCTGCCTTCGGCCGAGGCGGTCGCGGAGGCCATGCGGCTGTCGGTGGGCGCCGGGCGGCCGGTGGTGCTGGCCGACACGCAGGATAATCCGGGCGGCGGCGGGCATGGCGACACGACCGAATTGCTGGCGGAACTGGTGCGTCAGGGCGCGAAAGGCGCTGTCGTCTGCCTGATCAACGACGCAGACAGTGTCGCCGCCGGCGTTGCGGCTGGGCCGGGCGCGATGGTC
>DAIEHR010000276.1 GCA_027353465.1 Acetobacteraceae bacterium
CTCTTTGTCGCCGAAGTAGTATGGTTCAATAAACACGTAAGGCGGTAGGTCGCCTGCCTGAACATCCGCTGCCCACCGGTCGAACTTTCGATAGTGATCCAGTTTGTCCCACTGGTGGAGCATCAACAGGGATTGCGGAAAATCCCCATGGTAAATGCGCCAGTCCACGCCGGCATCAGATAGTTCCTCATACAATGTGCGTTGGTCGTACTTGTGCAGGCCAGGATTAAAGACCCCCTCGGGCATATCGACATGACCCAAAGACGTGCCGCTGTGAACAAAGAAGCGGTTGGGCCAGGTCGGCCCCGGAACCGAAGCGAACCAATGGTCGCAGACGACAAAATTGTAGGCCAGGAAATGCAGCGCCGGCAGATATTGGTACGGGTACCAACCCATGATTTCCTTGCGCTCAGCTAACGTCGCCTGGGGATACAAATGAGCAAAATCGGCGACGAACCCTGTGTTACCAGCGGATATCTGCCGCAAGACGTTATCGAGGTCGTGTCCCGGATCATGGGCGATATTTCGATTGCGGGTTTCGGTCTGCAACACCGTGTCCGTGGTGACAGGATAGTCGGGGTTCCAACCGGGACGATTGGGATCGACGCCTTCGATGTTCGGATAATCCTGCTTCATCCAACCCAGCACCCGGTCGAAGGAATGATTTTCCATCATAAGGACCACGACGCGTTTGATTGGGATTGCCATCGGTCAGTTCCTCCTTAAGCTGGTCGGTCTGGATGGAATGGTCCTGCTGTAAGCCCAAAGTCGTGGCGTCGGCATATTCAGAGCAGGGTGATCGGCGGACCTCAGGTGCGCGTCGGTTCCGCACCCTGTCGCTTATGCAATTGGCCGAAACTTCAACGTGAGCCTTCGCGAGGATCGGCAAGTCAGAGGCTTTGCTGCTCACGCAACGATATCCACGATTCCATCGGACAGATTGTAGTAGCCGCCGACAACAAGCAGCTTCTTTTCCTCGACCGACTTGCTCAGGATCGGGGTTGCGGTTTTCAGCCGTTCCACATTCATCCGAACATTTGCTCGGGTGGCGTTCGCCAGCAGATCGCCCGGCGCGCCCCGCGCCGCCTTCACCGCGGGCGCCAGGCTGGCGACCAGGGACGGCAGATGTCCCGGCAGAGTAGTATTGCTGTCGATCGACTTGATGGTCGAGCTGACGGCGCCACAAGCCGAATGGCCCAGCACCATCAGCAGCGGGGTACGCAACTCCGCCACGCCATATTCAAGGCTCGCGAGGTTGTCGTCGTTCAGAAGGTTGCCGGCGACGCGGACCACGAACAGGTCGCCACGGGCGCTGTCGAAGGCAAACTCCGGCGCGACCCGGGAATCCGCGCAGCTCAATATGCCGGCATAAGGGTTCTGCCCGGCCGCCAGGGCTGCGCGTTCAGAGCGAAAATCGTGCCTCCGGGTCAGGCCCTGCGCATAGCGGCTGTTGCCCTGCATCAGTTCGTGCAACGCCGCGTCGGGCGTCAATACGTTCCCCGGCTTCGGAGGCGCCTTGGCCTCCCTGGCCAGGGCCGGCACGCCAGGACACCCCATTCCCAACGCCGCGGCGGCGAGCCCAACCAGTTGCCGCCGGCGTGGCAACGCGTGGAAATGCCGATCGTCAGGGTCACCACAGAACTCGCACGGCATGATTATATCCCCCTGTTGCATGATCGTGGGCTTATCGCCCGGACTATATCAGCCCACTCTACCGGAACCCTTTACCCGCCGACTTCCGGCCAACGGTCTTCCGGCCAACAGTCTTCCGGCCAACAGTCTTCCGGTAAGTCTTGTGGCCGAATGTCGTTACTGATCTTCGACGGAAATGGTGCCAAAAGCGAAGACACATTGTCCTGACATAGCCAGCGACCAAGGCAATCGTCGGTGCGTTGCCGTGGAGGGGCCTGCTCGCGACCGACGGCGGCGGCAATTTCGTGCATAGGCCGGCAGCAGGCCGACCCCAGCAAGAGACATCAAGGCGGCGTTAAGGAAGAGCCGGGCGCCCCTCGGCCCCGCGCACGCGGGGCAGCAGGATCATGTCCCACGGACTGGGCATCTCCCCAACCGGGACATGCACCAATGCCGGAGCATTCAGCGCGAATGCCTTCCGCAGCGCGTGTTCCAACCCCTCGGGAGAGGTGGCCTTGAAGGCCGCCATTCCGAAACTCTCGGCGAAGCGGACGAAATCCGGGTTGGTCAGGTCGCTGGCGATCAACCGGTTGCCATAGCCCTGCGCCTGGATCCGCTTGACGTTGCCGAATGCCCCGTCGTCGAACACCACCGCCACGACCGGCAGCTTGTGATGCATTGCCGTCGCCAGTTCGGCCGCCTGGAACATGAACCCGCCATCGCCGGAGACCAGCACAATTTTCCGGTTCGGCGCGGCGGCCGCGGCACCGAGCGCGGCGCCGTATCCCCACCCCAACGTATCCTGATACCCTGGCGACAGGAACAATCGCGGCCCCGGTACGGGAAACGCCAACCGGCTGGCGAATCCCACCTGGGTTACATCCTCCACATAAATGCCGTCATCCGGTAAAGCTGATCGGATCGCGCGCAGAAATGCCATCGGCGGCTGTTGCCGATCCAACCGGTCGGCAAAAGCAGCCCTTACGGCAGGCAATTCCGGATTGGGCCGCCAACGCCCCTTCAATGCCGGCAGCAATGCCCGCAAGGTCACCGCCGCATCGCCCAACAAGCCGCACGCCGGCTTGCGGAACCGCCCGATTTCATCCGGGTCGATGTCCAACCGCACGATCGGCAGCGCGTCATCCACGCCCCAATTGCTTTGTTGCCAATACAGCCTGGTGCCGATCGCCAGCACCGCGTCGGCGGTTTTCCATAGCGCGTGCCCCTCGGTGAACGACACGGCCAGCGGATGGGCCGTCGGGATCGTTCCACGCCCGCGCCGAAACGACGACACCGGGGCATGCAGCAGTTCCGCCACGGCCCGCACCTCGGGTCCCGCATCCAACGCGCCGCCGCCGACCACGATCAGCGGCCGCTTCGCACCGGCCAGGATCGCGGCCGCCGCGGCAATCGCATCCGGATCGGCACATGGCGGCACAACCGGCAGCGGCGCCGTCAGGGCAACCTCGGCTGCCTGCCCCCAGACATCGATCGCGCATTCCAGCGCCACCGGCCCGGTTCGGCCGGACATGGCCGCCTCCACCGCCAGAGCGACACGGTGGGATGCCTCGGCTGGGGAGCGGATGCGTTCGCCAGATTTCACGATGTGCCGCAGCAGCCCGATCTGGTCATGGATTTCATGCAGATGCCCGTGGCCCTGGTCGATGGCGAAGGACGGAATCTGCCCCACCAGCGCAATGACCGGCGCGCCCATCGCGCGGGCCAAAAGCAACGCCGCCGAGGCGTTCAGTATCCCCGGCCCCGGCACCACCGCGAATGCCTGTGGCCGGCCGGTGACCAACGCTGCCCCCAGCGCCATATACGCCGCCGTTTGCTCGTGACGTGGGTGGATCACCCGGACGCGGTCAGAGGCTTTGTGCGCGGCATCGAACAGCGGGTCGTTGTGAACCCCCGGCAACGCGAACAACGTGTCGATCCCGTGTGCCAGAAGAGATTCAATAACGGCCTCGGCCGTGGTCATGCGGGGCATGCGGGCGTCCCTGGATTGATTCGGCCTATACCATACACCTTATCGCCCGAATGCCGATTACCGCTCGTCCTGGGTTGGGGTGGCGCCCGCTTTCACCCCACGATTGACCCGGGCGTTCTGCTCTGCATTCCTCTGACCCGCATCGCTGTCGCTTCAACGCTGGGGAACCATCGACATGCACCCTGTCCTGCTTAACCGAAGCAATCTTGGCAGCCTGGCGCCCGCGGTCTCGGTGCCGCGATACGATCCGTCCAGGGTTACCGGCGGGATCGTCCATCTGGGACTGGGCGGATTCCACCGCGCCCATATGGCCCGATACACGCATGAATTGATGCAGCATGGGGATGACGCCCTGGGCTGGGGCATCGTCGGCGCGGGCCTGATGCCGGCGGATCGCAAAATGAAGGACAGCCTCGGGCCACAGGATAATCTCTACACGCTGGTCGAACGAGGGGCATCGGATGAAACCGTGACCGTCATCGGCTCGCTCGCGGATGTAATATTTGCTGGCGAATCCAGTGCCGCCCTGTTGCGCGCGATCGACAATCCGCACATCCGCATCGTCAGCCTTACCGTCACCGAACATGGCTATTGCCTGAACCGCTCCACCAAGCGGCTCGATCCGGAACATCCGCTGGTTCGCAAGGATCTTGCCCAACCGGATGAACCGGCGAGCGCGATCGGCATCGTGGCGGAGGCGTATCGCCGGCGCATGGCGGCGGGATTACCGCCGTTCACCGCGCTGAGCTGCGATAACATTCAGCATAATGGCACCGTCCTGCGAGAGGCGGTGCTGGCGTTGGCCGCATTGCGCGACCCGAAGCTGGCCGATTGGATCGCCGCCAACGGGCACTTTCCCAGCACCATGGTTGATCGCATCACGCCAGTGACGGCGGAGGAGGACATCGCCGCGCTGGCCGAACGCTATGGCGTGATCGACCGTTGGCCGGTGTTTTCGGAGACCTTCACCCAGTGGGTGATCGAGGACGACTTTCCCGCCGGCCGCCCGGCTTGGGAGACGGTTGGCGCACAGTTCGTGAACGACGTCGCGCCCTATGAGTTCATGAAACTGCGGCTGCTCAATGCCAGCCACCTCGCCGTATCCGGAATGGGCCGACTGTCCGGTTATGTCACCATCGCCGAATCGATGGCCGATCCGTTGATCACCCGGTTCATGGCGGCGCTGATGGACCGCGAAACCGGGCCGACGTTACCGGACGTCCCGGGGATCGATCTGGCGCGGTATAAGGCGACCCTGATCGAGCGATTTGCCAACCCTGCGATCCGCGACACGGTGGAGCGGGTCAATACCGATGCGCCGCTGAATATCCTGGTGGATCCAATTCGGGACCGGCTCCGCGCCGGCGGGTCGGTGGAGCTTCTGTCGCTGGCGCTGGCCGCCTGGCTGCGCCGTGTGAGAGGCGAAGACGAACAAGGCCAGCCGATCGATGTCCGCCATCCGCTGGCAGCGGACCTGCGCGCGAAAGCGATCGAGGGCGGTGCGGATCCGCGTCCGCTGTTGGGAATTACCGCCTTGTTCGGCGCGACAGGGGCCGACGAGCGCCTGCGAACCGCTGTCGGCCGCTGGCTCGCGCTGCTGTATTCCAACGGCGCTCGGCAGACCCTGATCGAAGCATCGACTCTGCTGGGCTTCTGATACCCGGCGACGGAAAATGTCGTTGACCAAGAGGGGTGTCCGTGAGAATGACGATAAAACTGCCGGTAGAAAGCAGATAATGGAGGGAAGACTAAAAATGGTGCGTGTTCAACACAGCGGGGTCGCCGCCGTCGTTACAGGTGCGTTATTTCTTTTTGCAGGCGCCAGCGCGGCCAGGGCCGATTCCACGATAACCATCGCAACTGTGAACAACGGCGACATGGTCGTGATGCAGAAGCTGTCCTCGGAGTTCGAGAAGCAGCATCCCGATATTCACCTCCGCTGGGTGGTCCTGGAAGAAAACGTGCTGCGCCAGCGTGTAACCACCGATATCGCCACCAAGGCCGGGCAGTTCGATATTTTGACAATCGGTAACTACGAAGTACCAATCTGGGCCAAACAGGGCTGGCTGGCGGCGATGGACAACCTGCCGGCATCCTATGACGTTGACGATCTGCTGAAGCCGGTGCGCGCTGGCCTGACTTATGACGGCAAGTTGTACGGCCTGCCGTTCTATGGCGAAAGCGCGATGACTTATTATCGCACCGATCTGTTCCAGAAGGCCGGCATCAAGATGCCCGAGGCCCCGACCTATGATCAGATTCGCGGTTTCGCCGACAAGATCACTGATAAGGCGAATAAAATCTACGGCATGTGCCTGCGCGGCAAGCCCGGCTGGGGCGAGAACATGGCCTACGTCACCTCGCTGGTGAATGCGGAGGGCGGCCAGTGGTTCAACATGCAGTGGAAGCCGATGATCGACAGCCCGCCGTGGCACAAAGCGATTAGCTTCTACGACGACATCCTGAAGGCTGATGGCCCGCCGGGTGCGACGTCGAACGGATTCAACGAAAATCTGGCGCTGTTCTCCAGCGGGCATTGTGGCATGTGGATCGACGCCACGGTCGCGGGTGGCATGCTGTACGACAAGAAGCAGTCCACCGTGGCCGACAAGGTCGGTTTCGCGCCGATGCCGACCGGTGCCTTCCCCGGCGCGCCGACGTGGCTATGGAGCTGGAACCTCGCCATTCCGGCGTCGTCCAAGCAGCAGGACGCAGCCCGGACATTCGTGACCTGGGCAACGTCCAAGGAGTATATCCAGCTCGTCGCCAAGACGAATGGCTGGGTTTCCGTGCCGCCCGGCACCCGGGTATCGACCTATGAAAATGCTGACTATCAGAAGGCGGCGCCGTTCGCCGGGTTCGTCCGCAAGGCGATCGAGGTAGCCAACCCGAACGGACAGACCCAGCGGCCGCGGCCGTATCAGGGCGCCCAGTTCGTCGCTATCCCGGAATTCCAGGGTATCGGCACGCAGGTCGGCCAAACCATCGCAGGGACGCTGACCGGACAAACGACGGTTGACCAGGCGCTAAAGGCCGCGCAGTCCGCAACCGAACGCACGATGCACCAAGCCGGGTATCCCAAAAACTAGCGGGGTCCGCCATGTCGGCGACATCGAACCCTGACACGGCAACATTCGACTCAGAGGCGGCGGCGACCCGAATGGTCGCCCCGCTTTTAGTCATGCCCTCGATCATCGTCCTGCTGGCATGGATGATCGTGCCGCTAGTCATGACGCTATGGTTTTCTTTTCAATACTATAATCTTGTGGACCCGTCCGCGCGCGGGTTCGCAGGCATCGACAACTACGTGTACCTGGTCACCGATCCGGACTTCTGGGTATCGCTGCGAACAACCCTTGTCCTGCTCGCGTCGGTACTGGTCATTACCGTCGGGCTGGGCACCTTGCTTGCCGTTCTGTTCAATCAGCCATTTCCAGGAAGGAACATCGCGCGCGTTCTGGCGATCTCTCCCTTCTTCGTCATGCCGACGGTCAGCGCGCTGATCTGGAAGAACCTGCTGATGCACCCGATTTACGGGGTGTTCGGCGCGCTCGCCAGCATGATCGGACTGCAGCCGGTCGATTGGTTCGCGCAGTTTCCGCTCGCCTCCATCATCGCCATCGTATCCTGGGAATGGCTGCCGTTCGCGCTGCTGATCCTGCTGACCGCCGTGCAGTCGCTGGATCATGAGCAAAAAGAGGCCGCGCGCATGGATGGTGCCGGACCGCTGGCGCAGTTCTACTTCATCACCCTCCCGCACCTGTCGCGCGCCATCGGCGTGGTGATTATGATCGAAACGATTTTCCTGCTGACGGTGTTCGCTGAAATCTTTGTCACAACCTCGGGCGGCCCCGGCAATGCGACCACTAACCTGGCGTTCCTGATCTACGCCCGCGCGTTGCTGCAATACGATATCGGCGGCGCCTCGGCCGGCGGCGTCGTCGCGATCATCCTCGCCAATATCGTTGCGTTCTTCCTGGTGCGCAGCATCGCCCGCCGGCTGGAGGTTTAGGCACATGCGCGAAACACCCATGCAGCGCCTGCTGTCGTTCATCCTCGGCTGGGGGACGGCGCTGCTGCTGTTCTTCCCGATCGCATGGATGGTGCTGACCAGCTTCAAGTCGGAACGCGACGCAACCTCGCCGAACCTGTTCTTCACCCCCTCGCTTGACTCCTATCACGAGGTATTCGCTCGGGCGGACTACCTGTCCTTCGCGCTGAACAGTGTCGTCATTTCAGTCGGCGGAACAGTGGTTGCACTGCTGTTCGCGATCCCCGCCGCTTACGCGATGGCCTTCCATCCCACGCGCCGGACGCGCGGCACTCTGCTATGGATGCTATCGACCAAAATGCTGCCTCCCGTTGGCGTGCTGGTGCCGATCTACCTGCTGTTTCGCACTGCCGGATTGCTGGACACACGCAGCGGCCTGGTGGCGATCTACGCGCTGATGAACCTGCCCATCGTCGTCTGGATGCTGTTCACCTTCTACAAGGAAGTTCCGAACGAAATCCTGGAGGCGGGCCGCATGGACGGCGCGAAAACCGCCGGCGAGGTCTGGTTCCTGCTGCTGCCCCTGACCCTGCCGGGTGTCGCCTCGACCGGGCTGCTGTCGCTGATCCTGTGCTGGAACGAAGCGTTCTGGAGCCTCAACCTCACCTCGGCCGGTGCCGCGCCGCTGACCGCGTTCATTGCCTCATTCTCCAGCCCCGAGGGACTGTTCTTTGCCAAACTGTCCGCCGCTTCGACCATGGCCGTTGCGCCGATCCTGGTGTTCGGTTGGTTCAGCCAGCGTCAACTCGTTCAAGGCCTTACATTCGGTGCCGTGAAATAGAGTGCGACCGTCCGGGGCCCCCAGCCTCGGGCGTAAATCGCCCTCGCAAACATAGGAGGCCACCCATGGCAACGCTGCAACTGCGCGATATCCGCAAGAGTTTTGCGTCAGTCGAGGTGATCAAAGGGATCAACCTGGAAATCGGCGACCGTGAATTCGTGGTCTTCGTAGGCCCGTCCGGATGCGGCAAATCCACCTTGCTGCGGATGATCGCCGGCCTGGAGGAAATCACCAGCGGCGATCTGATGATCGACGGCAAGCGGATCAACCGCGTAGGGCCGGCGGATCGCGGGCTGGCAATGGTGTTTCAGTCCTACGCGCTGTATCCGCACATGACCGTGCGGCAGAATATGGCCTTCGCTCTGCGCCTCGCCGGGGTGTCCAAGGCCGAACGCGACCGGAAGGTGGACGAGGCTGCCCGTATCTTGCAGTTGGAACCGTATCTGGAACGGCGGCCAAAGGACCTGTCCGGCGGGCAGCGCCAGCGCGTCGCCATCGGCCGAGCGATTGTGCGCCAGCCAAAGGTGTTCCTGTTCGATGAGCCGCTGTCCAACCTGGATGCCGCCCTGCGCGGCCAGATGCGGATCGAGCTGTTGCGGCTGCATGAAGAATTGAAGGCCACGATGATCTACGTGACTCACGACCAGGTCGAGGCGATGACCATGGCCGACAAGATCGTCGTGTTGCGGGCAGGCGTGGTCGAGCAGGTCGGCACGCCGCTGGAGCTTTATCACCACCCGGCCAATCTGTTCGTCGCGGGCTTCATCGGCTCACCCCGGATGAACCTGATGCCGGCAAGAGTGGTCAAATCCAGCGGAACGGGCATATCGGTCGCACTACCGTCCGGCCCGGAGATCCTGGTTCCAGTCGAAGGCGCGGGAACGGCGTCTGGCGACGCGGTCACCCTGGGTATCCGGCCCGAAGGGCTGCGCATCGAACCATCCGGGGCCATCGCGGGGACCGTCGCCTTAGTCGAACGGCTCGGCGGCCTGACGCTGCTGCACGTCACGATCGAGGGCGGCGAACCGGTGACGGTGCAAATCGAGGGAAGCGACGCCACCAAGGCACGGGACCAGATCCGGCTGGCGGTCGATCCGGCTGCGTGCCACCTGTTCGACAAGGCCGGCCAGGCCCTGCCGCAGCGCGCCCGTCATCCCCTGGCCGCCTGATCGGCAATGTTCCTCGGGATCGATTTCGGGACGTCCGCCGTCAAGGCGCTGCTGGTGGACGGCGCGCAGAAGACCGTCGGCAGCGCCAGCGTGGCGCTTTCGGTGCAGCGCCCGTTGGCGGGACACAGCGAACAGGATCCGGCGGCTTGGTGGCAGGCGATGCTGGACGCCGTTGACGCCCTGGCGCGCGACCATGCCAAGGCAATGTCGGCGGTCGAGGGGATCGGCCTGTCCGGGCAGATGCATGGCGCGGTTCTGCTGGATGCGGCCGGAGCCGTCCTGCGCCCTGCCATCCTGTGGAACGACGTCCGTTCGGTCGATCAATGTGCGGCGCTGGAGGCGGCCGTGACGGACCTGCGCCAGATCACCGGCAATATCGCCATGCCCGGTTTCACCGCGCCCAAATTGCTGTGGGTGCGGACGCATGAACCGGCGGTGTTCGCCCGGGTTCATACCGTCCTGCTGCCGAAAGCCTATATCCGCTACCGCATGACCGGGGAATTGATCGAGGAGATGTCGGACGCGTCCGGCACCCTGTGGTTGGATGTCGGCAAACGGGACTGGTCGGACGTGATGCTGGCCGCCACCGGCTTGTCGCGGGCAGCGATGCCGCGCCTTGTCGAGGGCAACGCGGCCGCCGGGACGTTGCGGCCGGACCTGGCGGCGCGCTGGCACATGTCCCGTCGGCCGGTGCTGGCCGGCGGGGCGGGTGACAATGCGGCGGGCGCGGTGGGACTGTCGGCGATCCAGGCCGGCGATGCGTTCGTCTCGCTTGGCACATCCGGCGTGCTGTTCGCCGCGACGGATCGGTTCCGCCCCTGGCCGCAAGCCGCTGTCCATGCGTTTTGCCATGCGCTGCCGGGGCGTTGGCACCAAATGGGCGTAACCCTCTCGGCCGCCGCCTCGCTGGCATGGTGGGCCGGTGTCACCGGACGCAACGAGCCGGACTTGCTGGCCGAGGTCGGGGCGCCGGTATCGCCCAGTCCGGCACTGTTCCTGCCCTACCTCGGCGGCGAGCGGACCCCGCTCAACAACGGCACGATCCGCGGCGCCTTCGCGGAACTGTCGCACGACACCGACCGGCGCCTGCTGACCCAAGCGGTGCTGGAGGGGGTCGCATTCTCCTTGCGCGATTGCCTGGACGCGCTCTCGGTATCCGGAACCCGGATCGCGGAGGCGGACGTGATCGGCGGCGGATCCCGATCCCGAACCTGGATCGCGATCATCGCCTCGGTGCTTGGAATTCCGCTGCACCGCCTCGCCGACGGCGAGAACGGCGCCGCATTCGGTGCCGCTCGGTTGGCCCGCATGGCGGCGACCGGCGAGTCACCCGAAGCGATTTGTACGCCGCCCGCCAGAGCGGAAACCGTGCTGCCGGATGAACGGCTGGCCGAGGCTTACGCGGCGCGGATTGCCCAGTATCGGGAACTGGGGAGACGCTGCGCGGTCCCGTTCGACAGGAGTTAGGGTTCGCCTGGAAATAACCGCTTCGACGAACGCGCCGCCGGTGGAGCCCGTCATGGCGGGCGCCGGCGAGTGTGGGGGGATTTTTTCAGCGCGAACGTCCCCGGGTTGCGGGGTTGGGGCGGGTTTGGTTTTTGCCGTTACGGTGAAGGAATGGCCAGCAGGGGTTCGGTTGGTGCCTCGCCGATGAGGTAACCGAGCAGATGGCGGATTGTGGCGGGGCGTAGGTCTTGCCAGTTGTAGTGCCAGGTTTCGGGGCGTTTGTCGCGCTGCGGCAGGAAGGTTTCCCGGCGATGGGCGCGCGCTTGATACATGGCTTTGATGCTGCCGCCATGGAATTGAAGCGTATCGAACAGGCCACCCCAGAATTCGGACGTGCAGAAGCCAGGGATGACGGCGAGGTCTGTGCAGATATCGGCGATGGTGCGGCCGATGGGGCGGCGGCTGATCTGGGCTTGCAGTTCCTGGAGCGTTGGGATGTGGAAATTGGCCGGGTGCCCGGGGTGCGGGTGGCGGCCGTAGGTTGGCGCTGGGGCCGGGGCTGTTTGTGGGGTTTCCCGCGGGCTTGCTGGCGTGCGGTTGCGGGGCGGGATGATGGTGATGTCCCGGCCCCTGGCGGCGCGTGCGAGCAAGTAACGTTCCAGGGCTATGGCGCGGAGGACGCCGCGTTGGACGCGCAGGGCGATGAAAGCGAGGTTGTAGGTGCCGAAGACGGCGGCGATGGTGGCGAATTGTGGGGTGTGGGCGTGGTCCGCGGCGGTTTCGGCGAGGCGTCGGCCGTGGGTTAGGAGGATTCGGACGATTTGGAGCACGGCGGCGAGGCGAGTGGGTATGGTTTTGGGGTTGGTTGGTGTTGCTGAGGTCACGTTATATCGACTAACATAATTGTTAGATAATGTCAAGAGAGGTTTGGGCAGGTGGTTGAATAACCGTGGTGCGGAGCCTATCAGTAATCTTGTGTGAGGGGTCATAACCCGGCCCAATAGGGCCAAGGAGAAGACCCATGACCATCCGCAACGAATTGATTGATGAATTGTTGGCCGGGCGTGACCCGTCCTCGGTGATGCGCCAGGACGGTTTGCTAGGGGAGTCGAAGAAAGCGCTGCTGAACCGGCTGATGGCCGCCGAGTTCGAGCACCATATCACTGAGGACCGCGCCACGGGCGAGGGCAAGAACCACCGCAACGGCTCCACCCGCAAGCGCGTGCTGACCGGCGACAGCCAAGTCGATGTTACCATCCCGCGTGACCGCGAAGCCCGCTTCGACCCTGTGCTGATCGGCAAATACCAACGCCGGTTGCCGGACTTCGACGACAAGGTGATCTCGCTTTACACGCGGGGCATGAGCACGCGTGAGATCCAGGGGCACCTGGAGGAGATTTACGGCGCGGAGGTCTCGCCCCAGTTGATCAGCACGGTTACTGACGCGGTCGCCTCCGAGGTTGCCGAATGGCAGTCCCGGCCGCTGGAGCCGCTGTATCCGGTGATGTTCTTCGACGCGATCCGGGTGAAGATCCGTGACCAGGGCACGGTGTGCAATAAGGCGGTTTACCTGGCGCTGGGCATCACGCCGGACGGACGCAAGCACATTCTGGGCCTGTGGATCGAGGCGAACGAGGGAGCCAAGTTCTGGCTGCGGATCGCCAATGAGCTACGCAACCGCGGCGTCAACGACATCCTGGGTGCGGCAGACGCCTCCCGGCACATCGGCTCGCTTCGCGAACCGATCGCGGTCGTCGATGGATTGAAGGGCTTTCCCGAGGCGATTAACGCGGCCTTTCCGCAAACCCTGGTGCAGACCTGCATCGTGCATCTGCTGCGCAACGCCCTGGCCTACGTCTCCTGGCAGGACCGGCGGCAAGTCGTGGCAGCCTTGAAGCCGATCTATCAGGCACCGACCGCCGACGCGGCACGGATGGCGCTGGATGCTTTCGAGGCTGGACCCTGGGGCCGGAAATACGCCGCGATCGCGCCGTTATGGCGGCGGCAATGGGATCAGGTCATCCCGTTCTTCGCCTTCCCAGCCGAGGTGCGGCGGATCATCTATACCACCAATGCGATCGAAAGCCTGAACAGCACCCTGCGAACCGCCGTTCGCAGCCGCGGGCATTTCCCCACCGACGAGGCTGCTATCAAGCTGCTGTATCTCGTCTTGCGCCGGGTCAGCAAAGCCTGGAAAATGGCCCAACGGGAATGGACCGCCGCGATAACCCACTTCGCCATCATGTTCGGCGAACGCTTCAGCGTCGAGTAGAGGGATCAAGTGAAACCGACCCCTCACACAAGATTACTGATAGGCTCGTGGTGCGCCCGCTTTTCGGCACACACGATCGGGCAGAAAACTCCTCAATCGGGGCGCGAAATCCTATTTAGCCTTGCTGCCCCCAATCTGCCGACGCGAGCGGATTTCGCGGAAAATGGTTGCGAAGCAGGGGCGAACGGCGGAAGGATCGGGGGCCCTTCGCTCGACCCCTCGGATCATGAAGTGCACGCGCGCCATTTCTTGGTAGTAGTTGATAAAAGCGTAGTTGAGGGCCCCGCCTGTAGCAGCGCCGGCTATCGGGACGGCCTGCGCCATCATCTTCTCCGAGACCACCACTCCAAACCGGGCCGCGACGGTCTTGATGACCAGTTCGATACCTGCGTGGCCCAGACCTGCCCGAGCGGCCCAATAACCGAGATCGGCTTCATCGTCTTCAGACATGGGGCTGCCGATCGCGAAGACTTCGATGCAGGCCCTCTTGGTGTCATCGCTTTTGATGTCCTCCCCGGGGAAGGACCGTGCGATGTCTGCGACCGATCGCATGATATTCGCCGTCGTGATCGGCAAATCCCAGAGAAGCCCCCGAAGGCCGAAGAAGCCACCAGAAACACCGCTGGCAACAACGACGGCCTTGTGAAACCACTCCCACCGATCGCCGGGCCCGTCGGCGTCAAGCCCGATCATCGCTCCAGATTGGAAATTCCACAGGAGATCCTGTGTTATCTCGTGGATCTTATCCGAGACATCCAGGCCGAATTTCTCCTTCAGTGTGTCCTGTAACTTGCCACCGGCCCGCGAAGCGACCTCGCCGAGCGCTTCGATGATGTTCATCACGATATTGCGGGCATCGAGCATCTTCGTGGCTGCCTGCCAGAGTTGCTCACAGTCGTTCGTATCGATGCCAACGCAGGCGTCTGTACGAGCAGAGATGAATTGGTCCATTTGCGTTCCTCACTCAGGCAATATCACGCGAAGGTGAGTTTTTCGCAATATGCATCCCACGCCGCCACGACGAGGTGGGCGGTTCGCGGCGGTGGGATCGTTAACCCGCCCTGCCGCGATGTCGCGCTCCACAACATCCCAAGCCCGGGTCAATGAAGCGGGGGGCTGATCGGATGAACTGGTCGTCCATGCGTCCGATCGTTCTCTCTACTCGGTATCGGCACGGTATTATGTCCAAGGTGCAGAGCCGAACACTGGAAGTTTTCAGCCGCAAGAGCAACGCGTCCGCCCCAAGAAGCACGTTGCGGGCCTACTGCCAGAGTCGATATGAGACTGTATTTCAGGCTGGATGTGCTGCAACACTCTGCATATCATCCTTGACCGGCCGGGGATCGCCGCCCCACAGGGCGTCAAAATAGCGATGTGAACTGGCTGCAAATCCCCCATGGCATGGTCCCGGCTGTCGCGACCACCCGGGACTTTGATTGTTCCGCGACCGCAAGTCCCGGGTGGCCGCGCCAAGCACGGCCATGACACGGGGGTTTACGGCCAGTTCACATCGCTATTTTAACGCCCATGGGGCGCAGGCCCGCCATCGCAGTGGCCATGGATCGTGCGCTCATCGAAGCGATGACAGACCACAGCCCGTAACGCCCACCTACAAGCGCGCGATAACCGTCATCCCGCCCATATACGGCCGCAGAACCTCCGGCACGACGATCGAGCCGTCT
>DAIEHR010000316.1 GCA_027353465.1 Acetobacteraceae bacterium
GGCTATCAAACTCGAATGAATGCCGTGCTACGGGCCTTTGTGGAGCACAGCGATAGAAAAAGGAACTTCTAGTCCGGGTCGCGGCTGAAGGTATGCTCACTGCCTGCTACAGCTCAGGCTTGAACTGGCGGGATTGTTCGCCGGAAGGCGGTCACCCCGGCCGAATGGCTTCTCGCGGAAAGTACCGTGGGATAGTCGTGCTTGTACATGCCCCGCGATCGCAGTTCCGGCGCGGCCAGATCGGCGATGTCCTTAAAGGTGCCTTGGGTCAGCGCGTAAGCGAGGTCGAAGCCGTCGATGTCGGTTTCCTCGATCCAGGAACGCATTTCATCGGCCGCTTCCCGGGCGGAGCCCATGATGATCGGGCCACCGCCACCGATGGCGGCGGGACGGGCGACTTCCCCCACCGTCCACTCGCGGTCTCCGGGAAGCGCTATCCTGACCGCTTCTGAAAGGTAATGTGCCCAATGACCAACAGCAGCGATGCGGGAACGGCCGGCCCATGCGGATCCTAGGATTGGCCGGCTGGAGCGGAGCGGGAAAGACGACCCTGCTGAAAGGGCTTATTCCGGAACTCATCGGGCGTGGTTTCCGCGTTTCGACGATCAAACACGCCCACCATGCCTTCGACGTGGACCATCCAGGCAAGGATTCCTGGCGCCATCGCGAAGCGGGGGCCACCGAAGTGTTGGTCGCCTCCGGCGCCAGGTGGGCCCTGATGCATGAGCTGCGCGGGGAAGCTGAACCGGAATTGCCGGCGCTGCTGGATCGCCTGAGTCCGGTCGATTTCGTGCTGATCGAGGGCTTCAAGCGCACGATGCACCCGAAGATCGAGGTCTATCGGGCCGCGAACGACAAGCCGTTTCTGCATCCCGGAGACCCCTCGATCGTGGCGATCGCATCCGACACCGCGATCACCGGTGTGGCCGTGCCGGTCTTTGGGCTGGATGATTTCAAGGCTATCGCGGATTTGGTCGTGGTGCGGGCCGTGGAGGCCGATCACATATCGGGATAGGCTTTCGCCAGCCGCTCCGCTTCCGTCAGGTCTTCAGCTGTATTGACGTTGAAGAACGGGTCCACCGGATTTGTACCCCACTCGGCGATGGCGCAGGGATACAGGCCGGTGAAGCGGCCGACCTTCCTGAGACCGTCCTCCTGCACCGCCCGCCGCAGCGGTGCTGCCAGCTTAACGGGCCATAAGGCAATCACCGGATGGGTCTGGCCCGCCGAGGCCGCGCAGGCCAGGACAGCGCCATCGCGGAGACGGGCGGCGTGCAGCCGTTCAGCCAAGTCGGTTGGCAGAAATGGGGTATCGCAAGGCACGGTGACGACCCATTCGTATTCGCTGGCCTCCGCCGCCGCCCATTCCAGGGCGGCCAGTATCCCGGCAAGCGGCCCGGGATGGGCTGGCAGGCTGTCGGCGACCACGGCCAACCCCAAACCGGCGAAACGTCCAGGATCGCCGTTGGCGTTCAAGACCGTGCGGCGGACCTGGGGTGAAAGCCGACCGATCAGCCGCGTCAGCACAGTTCGGCCCCCGACGCCGAGCATGGCTTTATCCCCGCCGCCCATCCGCCGGGCGAGGCCGCCGGCGAGAATCGCGCCGATGGTTGGCGGGGGGATAGTCACGGGGGCTTCAGCCCTTGTGCAGCCGCAGGTTGCGTTGGACCGAGGCGGTGCGGGTACACCAGCCGCGCCGCCAGTCGTCATAGCGCATGGTGCCGGACGGATGCGGGTTCTCCGCCAGGGCCTTGCCCTCCGCCGCCGCCAGATATCCTTCGTCGTCCTGGCCGTGGCCCTCGCCCAGTTTGACCGGACGACGGATTTCCTCGGTGCGGATGCGCCAGCCGCGCCGCCAATCGTCGTAGCGCAGGGTGCCCGACGGGTAGGGGTTGGTGGATACGGCTTGGCCGGCATCGGCGGCCAGGTAGCCCTCATCCTCCTCTTTATGAGGGTTCAACGTGGTCGCATCGCTCATTCCGGCCCTCCTGATCGTCCGCCTTTACGGCGTTTAACCGATCTTCACCGCAGGTGTGAAATCGGCGCAAGCGCGGCGTTCCCGGCACGTTCGTATCGCACCACAAACGTATGGGCAGAATCGGGGCCGTTGGCACGCGGCTTGCTGAGCGATCGGCATCTTCATGAGCGAGGCGGTCCCCATGGATATCGGCGTTTTCATCCCCATCAACAATAATGGCTGGATTATCTCGGCGGCGTCGCCGCAATACATGCCAAGTTTTGAGATGAACCGGCAGGTCGTGCTGAAAGCAGAGGCATATGGCATGGAATTCGCCCTTTCCATGATCAAACTGCATGGTTTCGGCGGCAAGACTGAGTTCTGGGACCACGGGCTTGAAAGCTTTACCCTGATGGCTGGCCTGGCCGCCGTCACCACACGGATCAAGCTGTATGCATCCACGGCGGTGCTGACGATTCCGCCCGCGATCGTCGCCCGCATGGCCTCGACGATCTCCGACATTTCCGGCGGGCGATTCGGCGTCAACATCGTCTCTGGCTGGCACAAGATCGAATACAGCCAGATGGGGCTGTGGCCGGGCGATGAGTATTTCGCTAAACGCTACGACTACAGCACGGAATACGTCACTGTGATGAAGGCGCTGTGGGAAACCGGCCATTCCGACTTCAAGGGCGAATTCTTCCAGATGGACGACTGCCGCCTTAGCCCGCCGCCCGTCAGCCCGATGAAACTGGTCGCCGCTGGCCAGAGTGATCGGGGGATGGAATTCGCGGCCAAGTATTGCGATTTCAACTTCGCCCTCGGCGAGGGCGTGAATGAACCCACCAAGGCCGCCGACGTGCCGGCGCGCATGCTGGCCCATGCGGCCAAGGCCGGCCGCGATGTCGGCAGTTACATGCTGTATATGATCATCGCCGATGAGACCGACGAGGCGGCGATGGCGAAATGGGATGCCTACAACGCCGGCGCCGACCAGGACGCGCTGGCCCATATGTTGGGAAAGGCGGCGGAGGACACCGCACCATCCGAGACCTCGATGGCGGCCGCATTCCTGCGGTCACCCTCGCCGATCAATTTCAGCATGGGCACGCTTGTTGGGTCCTATGCCAAGGTGGCGGCGATGCTGGATGAGGCGGCGACGATGCCGGGGGTGAAGGGGATCATGTTGACTTTCGATGATTTTCTGGTGGGAATGGACGCTTATGGCACCCGGATTCAACCGCTGATGAAGTGCCGCCAGCATGCGATGGCCGAGGCTTAGACGATGTCCGACATTTACGAGAAACGCGGTTACGGCACCAAGGCAGTCGGGTTCGGCGCCAAGCCGGCGGTGATCGTGGTGGATTTCCAGCGCGGGTTCACGGATTCCGCCTTCCCGATGGGGGGCGGGCCGATGGCCGATGCGGCTGTGAACCATACCGTGCCGCTGATCGCAGCGGCCAAACGCGCCGGATTGCCGGTGATCGCCTGCGTCAACGGTTATGACAGTCCACGCGCCGCGCCGCACTGGAAAGTGCCCCCGGTGCTGAACCTGCTGGCCGGGACAGAGCAGGTCGAGCTGGACCCGCGCATCGCCGCCGCGTCGCCCGACGTGGTGCTGATGAAATCGGCGCCGTCGTTGTTCTTCGGCACCTCCGCCGCCGCGATTCTGACGCGGGAGCGTGTAGATACTGTCATCGTGACGGGATGCACTACCTCGGGCTGCGTGCGCGCCAGCGTGATCGATGCGTTTTCGCTAGGATTCCGGGTGATGGTGGCACACGACTGCGTCAGCGATCACGATCAGGCGGCGCACGACCAAAACCTGAAAGATGTCGAACGCCGCTATGCCGATGTCATCGACAGCACCGATGCCATCGCTGCCATCGAGGACTGGCGCATCCGAAACGACCGGGGCTGAGCGTTTCAGTCGCGTCACGCGCGGCACCGCGGTGATCTTTGACGACTTCATCGAAGGCTATGGACTCGTTCGGCCACCGCATTCAACCGTTGATGCAGATGCGCAGGCATCTGGACCCCGCTCTGGCGGCGGTGTGATGCTTATGATTTCATCGCCCGTGCATTGTTTTAGCCCACGCCACCGGGGTGGCCGATGAAAACCGACGAAGACTATATCCGCCGAACAAACGAGATTGCCCGGGACTCAAGAGCTACCGGCAACCATCCGTTTGGCGCCATTCTGGTCGGGCCGGACGGAACCATCCTGATGGAACAAGGCAATACGCATGGCGACACCGGCGACCGCACCGGCCATGCCGAACGGGTGCTGATGACACGCGCCAGCCTGGCCTATTCGGCGGAGTTCATGGCTGGGTGCGCGATGTTCACCAGCGCCGAACCCTGCGCGATGTGCGCGGGTGCGGCGTATTGGGCCGGAATTGGGCGAGTGGTATTTGGCCTGTCGGAGCGGGCGATGAAAGATCTGATCGGCCCGCACCCGGACAACCTGACAATGGATTTGCCGTGCCGCACCGTGCTGGCCGCCGGGCAGCGCAAGATCGAGGTCGTTGGCCCCTTGCTGGAGGACGAATGCCGAACCCTGCATGAAGGCTTTTGGTGATCCGTCTTGTTTGGCGTACCATTTGCATAACAAACTGTCACGGATTCGTGAGAAAGGGGAAATGTGGCCGGTGGACGGCCCGGTCAGCATTTGGCTTTTTCACAATCCGATTCCAGGTCCACGGAGTTCAGCATGCTAAGACGTCAATTCACCCGATTGCTCGGCGCCGGCGCCGCGGCGACAGCGCTGCCGAGCCTGATCGGGTCGGCGAAGGCGGCCGATCCCTTGAAGGTCGGCTTCATCTATCTCGGCCCGGTCGGGGATTTCGGCTGGACCTACCAGCACGACATCGCGCGCAAGGCGGCGGTCGAACATTTCGGCGACAAGATCAAGACCACTTACGTGGAGAACGTGCCCGAGGGTCCAGACTCCGAGAAAGTGCTGAACGACCTGGCTAACCAGGGCAATAAGCTGATCTTCGCCACATCGTTCGGCTACATGAACTATGTGCTGAACTCCGCCAAGAAGCACCCGAACGTGTTTTATGAACATGCAACGGGCTACAAGCGCACCGCGAACGTGTCGGATTACAACATCCGCTTCTATCAGGCGCGCTACGTGCAAGGCGTGATCGCCGGCAGGATGAGCAAGGCCGGCCTGGCCGGCTATGTCGGGTCGGTCCCGGTGCCCGAAGTCGTGCAGGGCATCAACGCCTTCATGCTAGGCATGCGGTCGGTGAACCCGAAGGCTCGGATGAAGATCGTGCTGATCAATTCGTGGTACGATCCGCCGAAGGAAGGCGATGCCGCCAAGGCCCTGATCGACCAGGGCTGCGACATCATCACCCAGCATACCGACTCGCCGGCACCGTTGCAGGCCGCCGCCGGCCGCGGTGTGAAAGCATTCGGCCAATCCACCGACATGTCGAAATTCGCGTCGGACACCCAGCTAAGCGCCAGCACCGACATGTGGGGTCCATACTACATCAAGCGCATCGGCGACGTGATGGACGGCACCTGGAAGAGCACCGACACCTGGGGCGGATTCGACAGCGGCATGCTGGCGATGTCCCCATTCAGCAACATGCCGGCCGATGTCGCAGCCCTGGCAACCGCGACCGAGGCCGATATCAAGTCCGGCAAGAACAAGGTGTTCGTCGGGCCGATCATGGACCAAAGCGGCGCTGTCAGGGTTGCCACCGGCACGACGATGGATGATGGCGCGTTGTCCGGCATGCAGTGGCTGGTGCAGGGCGTGGACGGCAAGCTGACCTAGGCCGTGGTCGTCGGGGACGGCATCACCGGACATGTGGCGCACGCCCTGACATCAGGCGAACGAGGGGGCGCGGGCACCGTCCACGCCCCTTCGTTGCCGTTCTAATCCATAACCGCGAGTGCTGTCATGAATGACACTGCCCCGTCCGGTCCATTGCTGAAGATGACCGGGATGACCAAGCAATATCCGGGTTGCCTCGCGAACGACCATGTATCTCTGACAGTCGAGCGTAATCAGATCCACGCGCTGCTGGGCGAAAACGGCGCCGGCAAAAGCACGCTGGTAAAGATCATCTATGGCGTGGTGAGGCCGGATGAGGGCGAGATCATCTGGGACGGCCAGACGGTCAACATTCAGAACCCCGGCCATGCCCAGCGGCTTGGGATCGGCATGGTGTTTCAGCACTTCTCACTGTTCGAGGCGCTGACGGTTCAGGAAAACATCGCGCTGGGACTGGGTTTGGCTAAGGAGCGGTTGGGGCTCCGCGAAAGAATCGTCCGAATTTCTAACGAATATGGGCTGCCGCTCGATCCAGACCGCGTGGTGCACGATCTATCGGTCGGCGAACGCCAGCGGATCGAAATCGTTCGCTGCCTGCTGCAAAATCCGAAACTGCTGATCATGGACGAACCGACGTCAGTGCTGACGCCGTCCGAAGTGCGGAAGCTGTTCGTGACGCTACGGCGGTTGGCGGCCGAGGGCTGTTCGATCCTGTATATCAGCCACAAGCTGGAGGAAGTGCGCGCGCTGTGCTCTGCCGCCACGATCATGCGGCTGGGCAAGAATGTCGCCCGGGTGATCCCGGCGGAAAAGACCGTCAAGGAACTCGCGGAGATCATGATCAACATGGATCTCCATGCGCCGACTCCCCGGCCGCTGGCACCGGTTTCGGCGCCTTCCCGGTTGGTGCTGGACAAGCTGACGATCCGATCGCCCCACCATTTTGGCACGGATTTGAAAGATATTTCCCTGTCGCTGAAGGGCGGCGAAATCCTGGGCATCGCCGGCATCGCCGGTAACGGCCAGAGTGAGTTGATGGACGCGCTGTCGGGTGAAATCCTGGCGGGCAAACCGGAAAACGTGGTGATCGATGGCGTGCCCGCCGGCCATAAGGGGCCGCACGACCGCAGGCGCATCCATGGCTGCTTCGTGCCGGAGGAGCGCAATGGCCATGGCGCGGTCACGACGATGACACTGGCGGAAAACGCTTTCTTGTCGGGCTTTACCCGGCGCGCGCTGGTTCGTTTCGGTGTGATCGATACAAAGAAGACCTCGGCCTTCGCGGAGACTATCATCAAGGCGTTCGACGTTCGCACCACCGGCCCGAAGGCGCAGGCACGGTCGCTGTCGGGCGGGAATTTGCAAAAATTCCTGGTGGGGCGGGAGGTTTTGCAGGAACCGGCGGTGCTGGTGATCAACCAGCCGACCTGGGGCGTGGATGCCGGCGCGGCCCTGGCGATCCATGAAGCGATCATGGCGCTGGCCGCGGGCGGCGCGGCGGTGATGATCATCTCCCAGGACCTGGACGAGATTTTCGTGCTGGCGGACCGGATTTCGGTGATCGCCGGCGGACGCGTGTCCGAACCGGTGCTGACGCGCGACGCTACGGTAGAATCGATCGGCCGGCTGATGGGCGGCGGTTCGGCCCCGGCGGCGAGCGGGGAGATGGCGGTTGCTTAAGGTCTGTGCGGCATGGGCGAACCGGTTGACGGAAGCCACCGGCGTTTCATCGTCATGATGGAGGCTGCCGCCCATGCTTAAAATCGAAGCCCGCGGCTATGAGTCACGGTTCTGGCGCTATGCTTCGCCGGTCTTGGCCCTGTTGCTCACTGGCGCCACGTCCGGACTGATCTTCATGGCCATGGGCCGGCCCGCCGGAGTGACGGTCTATACCTTCCTGATCGCACCGTTACTGCAGCAGGACGGGTTCGAGGCGCTGGCGGTCAAGGCCGCCCCGCTGATCATGATGGGTGTCGGGCTGTCGCTGGCCTATCGCGCCAATGTCTGGAACATCGGCACCGACGGGCAGTTCACCCTCGGGGCGATCTGCGGCGGCGGCATCGCGCTGGCATTTCCCGACGCCCCCGCTTACCTGCTGTTTCCCGCCATGGTGATCGCGGGCACCCTGGGCGGCATGGCCAGCGGCGGGCTGGTGGCCTGGCTGCGCATCCGGTTCAATGCCAACGAAATCCTGACCAGCCTGATGTTCGCGTATATTACGCAGTATCTGCTGGTGTACCTCGTCACCGGCCCCTGGCGGGACCCGCAAGGGTTCGGCTTCCCGCAGACCGCCTTGTTCTCCGACACCGCGCTGGCGCCCCGGCTGATCGAGGACACCAACGTCCACATCGGCATCCTGCTGGCGCCGATGATCGCCATCGGCCTGTGGTTCATGCTGGAAAAATCGCTGCTGGGCTTTCAGTTCCGGGTGCTGGGTCAGGCTCCACGGGCCGCGAAATTCGCCGGGTTCCGCGAAAACCGGCTGGTCTGGATCGCCATGTTGATCAGCGGCGGGCTGGCCGGACTGGCCGGGCTGCTGGAAGTGAGCGGCACGCTGGGCCAGCTTACCACGACCCTGTCGCCCGGGTATGGCTTCACCGCGATCATCGTCGCGTTCCTCGGCCGCCTGAACCCGCTGGGCGTGATCCCGGCCGGACTGCTGCTGGCGCTGACCTACCTGGGCGGCGATGCGGCCCAGATCAACCTGGGACTGCCGAATGCCGTCACCGGAATTTTCCAGGGTATCCTGCTGTTTTACCTGCTGGGCTGCGACATCCTGTTGCTGAACCGGTTCCGCTGGGTACCCCTTAAAGTCGTCTGATCGCGTGATTCACCGCTCCGCTGATTCCACCTTCGCGGATCATGCTCAAAAGCAAAGGCCGTCCGATGACCGCTCTGCTGGTTGCGTTTCTCGTCAGCACCATCGCCGCCTCCACCCCGCTGCTGCTGGCCGCGACGGGGGAACTGATCGTGGAGAAGGTCGGCGTCCTGAACCTGGGCGTCGAGGGCATGATGCTGGCCGGCGCCATTGCCGGGTTCGCCACGGCGAATCAGACCGGGATCACCTCGCTGGGCGTGCTCGCCGCGATGGTAGCCGGGATCGCGCTGTCGATGCTGTTCGCGGTCGTTTCGCTGACCTTGCAAGCGAACCAGACCGCGACCGGTCTGGCGCTGACAATCTTTGGGCGCGGCTTCAGCGCGCTGGTGGGGGCCGGCTATGTCGGCATTCCGGCGCCGACGCTGCCCAAAATCCATCTGCCGGTGCTGTCGGATATTCCAGTGCTGGGGCCGGTGATTTTCGGGCACGACATCCTGGTCTATCTGGCGCTGGCGATCCTGGCGGCGGTGGCGTGGTGCATCCGGTCCACCCATCTGGGGCTGATCCTGCGCGCGGTAGGTGACTCGCACGATGCGGCGCACGCGCTGGGCTATGCTGTAATACCGATCCGCTATGCCGCCGTGGCGTTCGGCGGCGCGCTGGCCGGGTTGGCCGGCGCCTACATGTCGCTGGCCTATACCCCGCTATGGGCGCAAGACATGACCGCCGGCCGAGGCTGGGTGGCGGTGGCGCTGGTCACGTTCTCCGCATGGCGGCCATTCTGGCTACTGATCGGGGCATGGTTCTTTGGCGCGCTGATGTATCTGTCGCTGTATGTGCAGGCGCTGGGTGTCGCGGTGCCGTCGGCCCTGTTGTCAGCGGTGCCCTATATCGGCACCGTGGTGGTGCTGGTGCTGATATCCCGCGACGCTCGGCGGATCAGGCTACACCGGCCGGCGATGCTGGGGCGGCCGTTCCAGGCGCGGGTATAATCCGCTGGCCTGTAAGAGTCCGTCCGAAAGCTAACCATTGGAATTGCATAGCTTTCGTACCATCAAATGGATACGGTCCGAACATGGTCGACAGCGCCAGGATGCCGCCATCGCGATCCTGGATATCGGCCGTCTGGACGACCGCATGGATCATCAACCCCTACGTATCGACCACGATATGGCGCTTGATGCCACTGACCTTCGTTCCCGCATCGTAGCCTTTCGGATCCGTGCAAGCCCCTTGGTCCGCTCTTCGCGGCCCAAGTCGCGCGCTCTTTACGCTCTGGCTGTCAATGATGCAGGTCGTCGGGTTGGACTCTCGTTCCACCCGCTCGCGGCATTCAGAAAAAAGCCGCCAAGCGTAAATCAAAAATTTACCCCGGCCGCATACCAATTGCTTGGCAGAGACGGGACCGGGGTTTCCATGACCACAAGTAATCCAGACTCACCTTCGCTTCAAGCGCAAATCCAGCGCCCTCTCTGGCGCCCCCTCCGGCGATCGACGACGCCGCGCTGGAAGCCGCCCTATCCGCCGATCGATTCGGCCGCTATCTCGCCTGGGCCGGCGGTGATCGCGCCAGGGCACTGGACCTTTATGCGCTGAACATCCGGCTGTCCGAGGCGCTTTATCCCTCCCTCCAGATGCTGGAGGTTGTCCTGCGCAACCGCATCGCCCACCACGAGCCGGTCTTGTCCTGGAACCTGCCGGGGCACCATCAGTCCATGCACCGGCTGACCGGCTGGCTGTCGCCCGGCGCGGCGACATGGTGTTTCACCTTCGACCGCTTCGTCGCGGTCTGCCCGCCCCAGCGGATCGGCCTTCTGGACGACTAAATCCGCCGCACCGGCAACCACCAGGCCAGCAACATTCCGCCCGTCGTAAAGCATCCGATCGTCAGGAATGCCGCCCGAAACGCATCCGCGATCTCCTGACGCACCACAAACCGCTGCGCCTCGGGCAATGCCCGCAGCGCCACCGGCCCCTGCTGGACGATCCGAGCGAACATCGATGCGGTATCCGCGTCCCGCGCCGCCAGCACGGCGAACAGCACGGCCCCTACCAGCGCGGTTCCGAACGAGGCCCCAACCGACCGCGAGAACTGCACCGATGCCGCCGCCGCGCCCAGGAATCGGGGCCCCGCCACCACCTGCACAGTCATCTGCACCACAGGCATCGCCGTCCCCGTACACGCCGAGGCCAAAGCCAGCATCCCAATGATCGTGCCGGTGGACAACCCGGGCGCGAACGCCGCAAGCGACAGCAGCATCGCCCCGCTGACTGTCAACCCGATCGACGGCAGGATCGCCGTCCGCCCCGTTGCCGCGATCATCCGGCCGCAGAAAAACGACCCCGTCGCTACCCCCAGTGTCAGCGGCAGCAGCAGCACGCCCGAATACGCCGTCGTTGCGCCGCGCACGACCTGGAAATACATCGGCAGAAACGACACCAGCGCCACGGTCTGTCCCGCTACGCACGCCGCCATGGTATCGGTCCGCCAGATCCCTGCCTGACGGAACAGCTGGATCGGCAGCAGCGGATCGGCACAGCGAGTCTCCTGCCGGATCAGCAACGCCAGCGACGCGACCGCGAGCACCAGCAGCGCAGCCACCATCGGCACGGCTGCCAGATCGATATGCTGCGCCCGCTCCATCGCCAGCAACACAGGCGCGATGAATCCGGTGAAGAACACAGTCCCCCAAACGTCGAAGCGGAACCGCCCGCCGCGTACTGGGTTCGATGGCAGACGCATCACCAGCACCGTTGCGAGCGCGCCGAGCGGCAGGTTCACCAAGAATACCGATTGCCAGCCGAAATGCTGCGTCAGGTAGCCGCCCGCGACTGGACCGAAGGTCGCCGCCGAGGCATACATGCCCGACAGATACCCTTGATATTTGCCGCGCTGGCGCGGCGGCACCGCCTCGGCGATCAATGCCTGCGACAACGTCATCAACCCGCCGCCACCCGCGCCTTGCAGCAGGCGGGCCGCCGTCAGGATCAGGATCGAACCCGACACGGCACACAGCACCGACGCGGCAACAAAGACCGCAAGCGCGACAAACATCATCCTCTTGCGCCCCAGCGCGTCGCCCAACCGCCCATAGACCGGGGCGGCGATAGTGGTGGCGACCAGATAGGACACGACGATCCACGACACACGCTCCACATCGCCCAGCGATCCAGCGATGGCCGGCAACGCGGTGGCAACGATCGTCTGGTCCACCGCCGCCATGAACATTGGCAGCATGATCGACGGGAACACGGTCAGGAACAGATTGGGGCCGGCGCGATCGGCCTTCGGGGCGTCGGTGAATGTCTCAGAGGGCATGAAACAACCATAATCACGAGCCTAGCGGTCTTCAAATCCATCGGCACCCCGCGCATAGTGACGCCAACGTCCAGAAGGAACATGCCAATGCGCAGCGCCGTCATCGTCTCCACCGCCCGCACGCCGATCGGCCGGGCCTACCGGGGCGCGTTCAACGATACCCAAAGCCAGGCACTCGGCGGCCACGCCATCGCCCAGGCGGTGAAGCGCGCCGGCATCGACGCGGCGGAAGTCGAGGACGTGGTGATGGGCGCCGCACTCCAGCAGGGCGCGCAAGGTTTCAACGTCGCGCGCCAGGCTGCGTTGCGCGCCGGCCTGCCGGACAGCGTCGCCGGCATGTCGGTGGACCGGCAATGCGCCTCCGGCCTGATGGCGATCGCCACCGCCGCCAAGCAGATCATCAACGACGACATGCAGATCACCGTCGGCGGCGGCCTGGAATCGATCTCACTGGTGCAAACCAACGCCGTCAATCGCAGCCGAGCGCAGGACCCGCAACTGCTGGCGCAAGTGCCGGGCCTTTATATGATGATGATCGAGACGGCCGAACTGGTCGCCGACCGCTATAACGTGTCGCGCGATGCCCAGGACGAATATGCCCTGCGGTCGCAGCAGCGCACCGCCGCCGCCCAGCAGGCGGGCCGCTTCGATGATGAGATCGTGGCGATGCCGACCGAGATGCTGGTCACCGACAAGGCCACCGGCGAAACCAGCCACAAGAAGGTCGCGATCGCGAAGGACGAAGGCAACCGGCCCGAAACCTCGCTGGACGGCCTGAACAGCCTGAAGCCGGTGTTCGCCAATGGCCAGGTGGTGAAACAGGGGAAATTCATCACCGCCGGCAATGCATCGCAGCTTTCCGACGGCGCCTCCGCCTGCGTGCTGATGGAGGAGGCCGAAGCCTCCCGCCGCGGGCTGCACCCGCTTGGCATCTATCGCGGGATGGCCGTCGCCGGCTGCGCGCCGGATGAAATGGGCATCGGACCAGTGTTCGCGGTGCCCAAGCTGCTGGCGAAGCACGGGCTGACAGTCGATGATATCGGCCTGTGGGAACTGAACGAGGCGTTCGCCTGCCAGGTGCTGTATTGCCGCGACCGGCTGGGCATCGATCCGGATCGGCTGAACGTGAACGGCGGCGCGATTTCCATCGGCCATCCGTATGGCATGTCAGGCGCCCGCATGACCGGGCACGCGCTGATCGAGGGCAAGCGGCGCGGCGCCAAATATGTCGTCGTAACCATGTGTGTTGGCGGCGGCATGGGCGCGGCCGGCCTGTTCGAGGTGGCCTGACCATGACCGTCGATCCGCAAATCCAGATGCTGCTGGACCTGGGCTCCAAGCTGCCGCCGTTGCACACGCTGTCGGTGGCGGACGCCCGCATCCAGTTCGGTGCGCGGGATTTCCCCGGGCTGCGCAAACCGGACGTGGCCAGCGTGGTGAACCGCGATATGCAGGGACCCGGCGGCTCGCTGGGCTTGCGGGTTTATACGCCGCTGGGTGAAGGCCCGTTTCCGCTGATGGTGTTCTTCCATGGCAGCGGGTTCGTGGTGTGCAGCCTGGATACGCATGACGGCATGTGCCGCAACCTGTGCGCCGGCACCGGCTGCGTGGTGGTGTCGGTGGACTACCGGCTGGCCCCGGAACACAAATTCCCCGCCGCGCCGGACGATTGCCTCGCCGCGACCCGTTGGGCGGTGGCGAACGCGGCGGCGCTGGGGGCCGATCCAGGACGGGTGCTGGTGGCCGGCGACAGCGCGGGCGGCAATCTGGCGGCTGTCACCGCGATCCGTATCCGCGAGGAGGGCGGGCCGAAGCTGATCGGGCAACTGCTGATCTACCCGGTCACCGACTATTATGATTCAGGCATGCCCTCGATGACCGAGAACGCGGAGGGTTTCGGCCTGGGCCGCGATGGCATGATCTGGTTCTGGAATCATTATCTGGCGGATCCGTCGCATGGCGCTCATCCGCACGCCAGCCCGTTCCGTGTCGCCGACCTGTCCGGATTGCCGCCGGCCCTGGTGGTCACGGCGCAATACGATCCGCTGCGCGACGAGGGCGAAGCCTATGCCGTCCGGCTGCGCGAAGCCGGCGTGCCCACCGAGATGAAGCGGTGGGACGGCGTCAACCACGGGTTCTTCTTCTGGCCGGGGGTGGTGGACCGGGCGAGTTCGGCGATCGATGAGGCGTGTGCGTGGGTAAAAAGCCTGGTCGGCACTAAATAAACGTTGCCTCGCGCTGATGCTCGCAAGCGCTCGGCTTGGATCAGGCCCGCTTGCGGCGGGCAGCACCAAACGCAGTCAAAGCAAGGCCTAGAAGCGTGAGGCTGGCGGGTTCTGGAACCGTCGCAAGGGTAGCGGTAACCGTGCCTGAGCTAAATGTGACCCCAGCGTCCGGATTGGTGGTGGAGCCATTCGGGAGGCTGAAATTAAAACCTTCGCTTGCATATACCCCGCCGCCAACGCCGAAATCATATTGAATGGAAAAAAGACTGAGAGATGTTACGTTACCCGCTCCGTCGAGCGTCGCGGAAAAGGCGCTAAGGTCGGTCAGGGCGAATGTTGTGGTGCTTGGACCAGAGGAACCGGTGTAGTTCAAAGCGAAAGAAAAGCTGGTTAGATCGGCGAGACCTATCGTGGTCAGACTATCCGGCGCGAAAGTAATGATACCGGAGCCGGATTCGGTTGTCGCGGTGTCGTAGTTGGCGTTGATATAGGTCGCGGCGTAGCTAAGATCGATGACTGCGGCATGGGCGCGACCGGCGCCCCCGGCGGCGACCAAGGCGGCGGCGAAGAGAAGCGTCTTGGAACCGAACATTAACGTGACCCTCTAAAGATTTCCCGACGGGCAAATACTGCGCAACAAACAGCAAAATATGTGCCAAAAGCGGGCTGATCCGCCGGAAAATTATTTCCAATGATTTCAAAGCAGTGGATCGACGACTTTTTCGCTAAAGACTCAGGTGTAAGGTATCCCTACAGAACCCTCGTGGCGCCAATACTGAACCCCCCGGAAATTCGCGGATTTCCTCGCTCGATGTGCCGCGTGGTACCTGTAAAATTTTCCGACAGCCGGTCACCAGCATAGGTCGGCGAACGCGGCGGCGCCGAGCGGTCTATCCCGAGCGGGTGCTGGTGGCGGGCGACAGCATGGGCGGAAACTAATAGTCACTCGTGGTGATAAACAGGACGGCCGCCCGGTGCGGGACTCAAGCGCTGCCGCCCTACTCCACCGCTGCGCGTAGTCCAGCCCCGGCCGCCAGCGGGCACAACGGCAGCGCCGCCGCCAGCATTGCCGCCAGCAGCAGAAGGTGCGGCCGAGCGGAGAATCCGCCCGCGGCGGCGTCGGCGGCGGCGGCGCCGAAGATCAGCACCGGGGTGACCAGCGGCAGCACCAGCAGCGGCAGCAGAACACCGCCACGCCGAGCGCCCAGCACGATGGAGGCGGCCATGGTGCCGAACAGCGACAGCAATAGGCTGCCCAACAGCAGCCCCAGCAGCAGGACGGGAATGGCATCCTGTGGCATACGCAGCATGATCGCGACCGGGCCGGCCGCCAGCAGCAGCGGCACACCGGTCACCACCCAGTGCGACAGCGATTTCGCCGCCGCGATACCGAACGCAGGCAGGCCCGACAGCAACAGCAGGTCCAGCGACCCGTCGTCCAGGTCGGCGCCGAACAGCCGGTCCAGCGGCAGCAGCGCCGCCAGCAGGGCGCAAACCCACACGATACCGGGCGCGATCCGCCCCAGCGTGTCCGGTGCCGGCCCGATCGCCAGAGGGAACAGCGAGGCCGTCACCATGAAAAACAGCAGCGCCGCCAGCGTGTCGGCGCCGTGACGTAATGAAAGCCTCAGGTCGCGGGCCAGGACCGCCCAGAAGATTCGCATCAGCTCAACCGCAGTTCGGTGGCGCCGGGCAGCGGCAGCGGTACATGGGTTGCCGCCACGACGATGCCGCCGCCCTGCCGGTGCCGGCCCAGCAGCGAACCGAACCGGTCGATGGAGGCGGTATCCAATCCCAGCGTCGGTTCGTCCAACAGCCATAGAGCGGCGGTGGACAGCACCAGACGCGCGATGGCGAGGCGGCGCTTCTGGCCGGCCGACAGCATCCGCGACGGCAGATCGGCCAATGCCTCCAGCCCAACAGCCTCCAGCGCCGCCGGAATAGGCCGGCGGGAAACGGCGGCGGCGAAATGCAGGTTTTCCGTCACGGTCAAACCCGGTTTCACCGCGTCCTGGTGCCCCAGATAGGCGACCCGTTCGCCATGCTGGGCCAGATCGGCGAAGGCATCCGCGCCATCCCACAGCACCAGTCCGGCCGCCGGACGCACCAGACCGGCCAGCATCCGCAGCAGCGTGGATTTGCCGGATCCATTGGCACCGGCCAGAATCAGCGCGCCGCCGACCGGCACGGCCAGCGACACGTCCCGAAAGACCAGCCTCTCGCCGCGAAATACCGCCACCCCTTCCGCCGTCAGCACCGCGAACCTTTCCGGCTTCCCCGGCGGACACTTCCACCGCGGCGGGCGCGCCGCCCGGATCGCGTGCATATTGCATCCGGCGCCACGGCTCCACCCCCGAAACATCCCGCAGCGCACAAGCCCGATGGACGGCTAAGGGCCGGTGTGGTTAAAGCCGGGCATCGTGAATATTTCATCCGCGGTGTGTTCTCACGCCCACGCCGCCATAACGGAAGGCGTCTCGCGAACCGAGGCGATAGCAGCGCATGACCGCGGTCGGGCAGGATACCCTTAAAACACGCCGTACCCTTACAGTCGAAGGCAAGGGCTACGATTATTTCTCCCTGCCGGAAGCGGCGAAGACCCTGGGCGATATTTCCCGCCTGCCGGTCAGCCTGAAGGTCCTGCTGGAAAATACCCTCCGCTTCGAGGACGGCCGCAGCTACACGGTGGATGACGCCAAGTCGATCGTCGGCTGGCTGGAGAAGGCGTCTTCCAGCAAGGAAGTGCCGTTCAAGCCCGCCCGTATCCTGATGCAGGACTTCACCGGCGTGCCGGGCGTGGTCGATCTGGCCGCGATGCGCGACGGCATCACTCGCCTGGGCTGCGACCCGCAGAAGGTCAACCCGCTGATCCCGGTCGATCTGGTCATCGACCACTCCGTGATGGTCGATTTCTCGGCCTCCGCCGACAGCGAGACCAAGAATGTTGATGTGGAGTTCGAGCGTAACGGCGAGCGTTACCGCTTCCTGCGCTGGGGCCAGGAGGCGTTCAACAACTTCCGCGTCGTGCCGCCCGGCACCGGCATCTGCCATCAGGTGAACCTGGAATATCTTGGCCAATGCGTTTGGACGTCCAGCAACGGCGGCACGACGTTCGCCTACCCGGACACGCTGTACGGAACCGACAGCCACACCACGATGGTCAATGGCCTTGGCATCCTGGGCTGGGGCGTCGGCGGGATCGAGGCCGAGGCCGCGATGCTGGGCCAGCCGATCGCCATGTTGATCCCCGATGTGATCGGCTTCCGCCTGACCGGCAAGACGGTCGAGGGCGTGACCGCCACCGACGTGGTCCTGACCGTTACGCAGATGCTGCGCAAGAAGGGCGTGGTCGGTAAGTTCGTCGAATTCTTCGGCCCCGGCCTGGATCACCTCGGCCTGCCGGATCGCGCGACGATCGGCAACATGGCCCCGGAATACGGCGCCACCTGCGGCTTCTTCCCGGTGGACAAGATCGCGCTGGACTATCTGCGCCTGTCCGGCCGTGACACCCACCGCGTCGCGCTGGTGGAAGCCTATCTGAAGGCGCAGGGCATGTTCCACGAGCCCGGCAAGCCCGACCCGATCTTCACCGATACGCTGGAACTGGACCTGTCCACCGTTGAACCCAGCATGGCCGGCCCGAAGCGCCCGCAGGACCGCGTGCTGCTGAAGGATATCTCCTCCAGCTTCAAGTCCGACCTGACCAAGAGCCTGGGCGTCCCGGCCGCCGATGTCGGACTGTCCGTCAAAGTGGAAGGCAAGAACTACGAACTGACCCACGGCGACGTGGTCATCGCGGCGATCACATCCTGCACCAACACCTCCAACCCGTCGGTGCTGGTCGCCGCCGGTCTGGTGGCCCGCAAGGCGCACGCCAAGGGCCTGCGTCCGAAGCCCTGGGTGAAGACCTCGCTGGCCCCCGGGTCGCAGGTGGTGACCGAGTATCTGGACAAGTCCGGCCTGACCGCCGATCTGGACGCGATCGGCTTCCAGACGGTCGGCTATGGCTGCACGACCTGCATCGGCAACTCCGGCCCGCTGGACGATGCGATCGTCGATGCGATCGAGGACAACAAGCTCGTCGGCACCGCCGTCATCTCCGGCAACCGCAACTTCGAAGGCCGCGTGCATGCCAACGTACGCGCCAACTACCTGGCCTCACCGCCGCTGGTGGTCTCCTACGCGCTGCTGGGCAAGGTGACGGTCGATATCACCACCGAACCGCTGGGCATCGGCAACGACGGCAAGCCGGTTTACCTGAAGGATGTGTGGCCGACGAACAAGGAAATCGCCGATGTGATCGCGTCTTCGCTGTCGCGCGACCAGTTCCTGAAGCGCTACGGCGAAGTGTTCAAGGGTCCGAAGCAGTGGCAGGACATCCAGGTAGAGGGCGACAGCGCCACCTATCGCTGGTCCGACGGGTCCACCTACGTGAAGAACCCGCCGTACTTCGACGGCATCACCATGGAGCCGAAGCCGGTTGGCGACATCTCCGGCGCCCGCGTGCTGGCGGAACTGGGCGACAGCATCACCACCGACCACATCAGCCCGGCGGGCAACATCCGCAAAGCGTCTCCGGCTGGCGAATACCTGGGTGAGCGTCAGGTTCAGCAGAAGGATTTCAACAGCTACGGCGCCCGCCGCGGCAACCACGAAATCATGATGCGCGGCACCTTCGCCAACATCCGTATCCGCAACGAGATGCTGAAGAATGTCGAAGGCGGCATGACGAAGCATCTGCCCGATGGCAAGGAAATGCCAATCTACGACGCTGCGATGAAGTACAAGGCCGAGGGCGTTCCCTTGGTGATCTTCGGCGGCAAGGAATACGGCACCGGCTCGTCACGCGACTGGGCCGCGAAGGGCACGATGCTGCTGGGCGTGAAGGCTGTGATCGTGGAAAGCTTCGAGCGTATCCACCGCTCCAACCTCGTCGGCATGGGCGTGCTGCCGCTGGTGTTCAAGGACGGGATGGACCGCAAGTCGCTGAACATCACTGGCGATGAGATTATCGACATCACCGGCCTGGACACGATCACGCCGCGGATGGAGCTGAACCTGGTGATCCACCGCTCCAACGGCACGACCGACACCGTGCCGGTGATCTGCCGCATCGATACGGTGGATGAGGTGGCCTACTACCAGCACGGCGGCATCCTGCAGTACGTGCTGCGCGGGATGGCGAAGGCGGCCTGACCATCCGGGGGTGGGCCAGCCCTGTCTAAAGGGCTGGCCCGATCCCCTACCGCTTCTTGATAACGATCTTGACTTTTATG
>DAIEHR010000330.1 GCA_027353465.1 Acetobacteraceae bacterium
CCAGAAGGGTTCCTCGGCGATGCCGCACAAGCGGAATCCGGTGCTGAGCGAAAACCTGAGCGGTCTGGCAAGGCTGGTGCGATCGGCGGTGGTGCCGGCGCTGGAGAATGTCACGCTGTGGCATGAGCGGGACATCAGTCATTCGTCGGTTGAGCGCGGGATCGCGCCGGATGCGACGGTGACGCTGGACTTCGCGCTGATGCGGCTGGCGGGGATGATGGAGAAGCTGCTGGTCTATCCGGACCGGATGCTGGCGAACCTGGAAAGCCTGGGTGGCGTGGTGCATTCCGGCGAGGTGCTGCTGACCCTGACCAAGGCGGGCATTCTGCGCGAGGATGCCTATCGGATCGTGCAAAGCTGCGCGATGGCGACATGGACGAAGCTGGGCTCGCCGGAGGGACGATCATTCCGAACCAACCTGGAAGCCGATCCGGACGTGGCGGCGCGGGTTTCCGCTGACCAACTGGACGCGGCGATGGACCCGGCGCTGCACCTGCGGGCAGTGGACCGGATTTTTGAACGGGTGTTCGGGTAGGGTTTGCATTTGGGGCGGCGCGGATCTGGTCCGCACCGCCAAACCAACCGTTTGGCCGCGACGGTCTCCACCGGCCGCGCGTCCATCGAAGCGGTTATTTCAAGGCGAACCCTAAGGGTACCGATCGGGCCGGGTTACCGGGTCTATTACGGGCGATACGGCACCACTGTCGTCATCTTGCTGTGTGGCGGCGACAAGAAAACCCAGGCAGCGGACATTGCCCGCGCCCAGGACCTATGGGCCGAATGGAGGCGAAGGCAGTCATGACCAATCTCAAAGGCGTTGTCTCCCACCACGATCGAGAGGTCGCCGAACTTGCGGCCGACCGGGAACTGACGGTTGCTTACCTGAAGGCCGCGATGGAATCCCTGGACGATCCTGACGACCGAGCGGGCGGCCTATTGGCCCTTCGCACTGTCGCCGAGGCTTATGGCGGACTGGGCATGGTGGCGGCCCAGGCCGGCATCAGCCGCGAAACGCTGTATCGCACGCTGTCGCCAAAGGGAAACCCGACACTGAAGACTCTGGTCGCGGTCCTAAAAACCGTAGGGCTGCGGCTGTCTGTCGAGCCCGCTCACCCCGCGGCGGAATGATCAGTTCTGACTCCGCGGCCGGCCGTTCAGGCCGTCTCTGAAGGGGCCAAGCGGTCGAGTTTGGTGGCCATGATGAAATCGTTCTCGTGCAATCCCTTGATCTTCTTGGTCCGCAGCGAAACCGTCGCGTAACCCCAACCGAAGCTGATGTCGGGATGATGAGCCTCCCGTTCGGCGAGTTCGCCCGCCCGCACGACAAACCCGAACGCTTCGGCGAAGTTCCTGAAGCGGTAAGTCCGCTCGATTCTGGTCCCCCCGTCCTGCAGTACCCAGTCAGGCACCTGGACGCGATAGGCTTCGGCCTCCTCCGGCGTCAGCGGTGGGATACCGCCACGGCATGGTGTGCAGGTCTTCTCGGCCAGTGCGGCTATCATGGTTCATCTCCCTTTGACCCCCTGGGCACCGCCGCATGACACACTCGACCATTGAAAGCATCAGCGCGATTACCCTTGCGACCCACGATATGGCGCGTGCCGTCAGGTTCTACACCCGGCTGGGCTTTGATCTGATTCACGGTGGCGAAGATTCGCTTTTTAGCACCCTGCGCGCCGGCACGGGTTACCTTAACCTGACGGCACAAACGGAACGGCGGGAATGGACGTGGTGGGGTCGGGTGATCTTCCATGTGTCGGACGTGGACGCGCATTACGCCCTGGCTGTCGAAAGCGGCTGCCAGCCCGATACGCAACCAAGGGACGCCCCCTGGGGGGAGCGCTACTTTCACCTGACCGACCCGGACGGCCATGAACTCAGTTTCGCCCGGCCGCTAGATGCATCGCGGCACTAGTCGGCCGCCCCAGACACTGTGGCGGGGTGGGCGTCAGATCGGGCAAACCCCGCTGGCGCACTGAAGATGGACCAAATCGACGCCTTCCGCCGATTCGCCACCGCTGATCGCCAGGACGATCGCGTCGAATGCCGCGGCCGTAACTTCCTCCTCCGGCAGATACTCATACCCGAGTTCATGATCCGGCCGGCTCGGCAGCACCGCGCAGCAGCGCACCAGGGGTTGTTGCTCCCGCACGATGTCGCGGAACGATTCCAGGTCATGCCGATCGGTGAAGATCTTCAGCGTATAGCTGACCTGATTGCCTTGTTCGGCACCGATCCAATGCTCCTCCAGCAGTCGCAGCCACCGATACTGGTCGGCTGGCGACGCCTCTCCCGCGGTCACGACCCGCTCCCCGAGGCCAAGCCGCAGCAGCAGGGGGATGGTCGGGAACCCGACGACAGTCATCCCGGGAAACGTCTTTAGCGTCCGCATCGGATAGCCACGCGCCGCATATTCGGCCAGAAGCGGGTCGGACCCCTCCACCCACGTCCCGGCATCGTCCTGCACGCCTTTGAACTGCACCCAGCGCAAATATTGGCGCCTGGCGGGTAGATGCGCGCCCTCGGTCAGGCCGAACAGCTTGCTTGTGGTTCCGGCCGGCTTGACCGTCGTTACCGTCGTCGGCCGAGCCATCCCGAGCTGTTCGGCGTAGGCGCCACCTTCCTCTTTGGCCGCGCGCGACAGCCGGTCCAGCATCGCCCAGAACGGGGCAGACCTGGCTTCGTCCAGCAAATCCTGGAAGTCGAACCCAAAGCGCAGCCAGGCCCATTCGTGCAGCCCGGTCGGTCCGATCCCCATACGATTCGTGCGGGCGACCTCTTGCCCATAGAGCGCGTCCATCCCATTCGCCCGCATCAGGAAGCGCACGCCCAGGCGGACGGCGTCCTCAACCCGAGCATCCCACAGGGCGGCTACGTCGTCTGGCGCTTCGCCGGGGAAGACCTGATCAAGCGGCACAGGGCAGGCCAACAGCGGTGCGTAATCGGCGATCACGCAATACCCGCCGGTAACATGCAGGGCGATTTCGCCGCACGGATTTGTCGTCACCGGAAACCGCGAGGACGCCGCGCGCCGTGACACGTCCGCCAGCAGGCCGGCTGCCTCATCGACCTGATAGCGGGAACTGCTGAAATCCCGCCCGTCCTCATGCACCGGCTTTTCCCAGGCGGAGCCGGTGCGGTGGTCTTCCAGGGTATCTCCGTTGATGAAGCCGGGTTCGCCGTTGATCCAGGCACAGCGCGTCGTCTCCGCGAACACGGCCTGGGCATGAGCGCTCAGCGCGTCGTCCTCGGAACCCTGAACGCGCTGCCAGAACTCGGCATCCACCATGATGGAATGGTTCGCCGTCCAAAGGCCGCCCTCTGACTTGGCGCGGATGAACCGCAGAACCCCAGGGTCGCGCCAGGACTTTGTCGCCATCCTGGCCGCGCGGCGGGCGCCGCCGACCTGGACCTCGACGGACAGGTGGTGGTCGATCTGCAACGCCTGTTCCCATGGTTCCATGGCGGCAGCTTTGTCGATCACATGGCGCCGGATATTCAGGAACGCCCGCAACAGCGACACAGGACCGGAGGCCGGCCGACCTTGCATGCCGCGAATCGGCGACCCGGCGCGGCGGATATCCGACAGATCCAGCAACAATGTCGCGTCACGCTCGCGGCGGAACGTCATCGACTCCAGCACCTCGATCGCCTTCGCCCAGCCCTCCCGGCTGTCGGCGATGCGGTGGTAGGTTGTGCCATTCGGCAGGCCCGACACATCGGCTACCAGATGGTCGGCCAGGAAGGCGCGAACCGCGTCGGCGCCGTCGGTCGCGCCCCAGGGCAGCAGACCAAGATCGACGCCCAGTTGGCAAAGCGCCTCGTCCTTGTGGGGGTAGTCCGGGTGGTCGGGCGATAAATACAACAGCAGGGTCGGTGCATGAGACCAATCCGTCGCCATCAGGGCATCGTCGTAGCTGCGACCCACGCCCGACCCGTTCAACAACAGGTAGAACTTCGCGAATGAGGCGATGGCGGTGGCGCAGTTGGTGAACACCTCCATATTGCGGTCGGGCTGATTCTCATCGCCATGCTGCAGGTGCCGGCCAGAGGTCAGCAGCGCCCCGGTCGCGATGGCATTCCGCAACCGCCCTTGTTCCTGCCGCTCGGCGTCGCCCAGATCGCGGCCCAGCAGCGCTATATTCCCCGCCGCGACCCGATCAGCCACGCGGCCGAAACACTCGGTATCCTCCGGCCGGAACACTGTGCGACGACCGACAGCGATGCCCATCCCGGGGTCGAGCATACGAGGGGCGAGGGGGATATCACCAAAACTGACGCCGGGTATCTGTTGAACAAACCGTGCCGCGAAGCCGTCCATGAAAATACCCTCAGCCGTATGGTGTTCCCCATATATAGCGTCCGGGGAGTCATGCCAACACAATATCGGCTATTTTCGCGAATCGGTTTCGTGCGCGAACCCAACCCCACCCCAACTGCGTTCTGTCTTCGCGCGCCACGGAGAGACCCATGCCGATTGACCACATCGTCGTCTTGATGATGGAAAACAACGGCTTCGACCGAATGCTGGGCTGGATGGGGAGTGCCGGCCGAGGGGTTGATGGCGTCGATCCGTCGCACCCGCTGTCCAACCCTGATGACCTGGACGGAAGCGAGGTGTTCCAGGGCGAAACCCGCACCCGCAACATCGACCGCGATCCGCTGCACTATCTGGCGAACTCGATCGCTCAGCTTGATGGCGGAACCAACAAGGGCTTCGTCAACGATTACGTCCGCACCCATCCGGCCAGCACGCCGGAGGAGCGGCGTGAGATCATGGCCTGGTATCCGCGCGGGTTTCTGCCTGCCTTGCATACGTTGGCTGAACACGGAGTGGTGTTCGATCGGTGGTTCGCCTCGATGCCCGGCCCAACCTGGATGAATCGCCTGTTTGCCCACACCGGCACCACCCTGGGCCATGTCGCCGAACCCGGTAGCCTGTTTAATCCAGGCTTGCATATTTATGATGAGCGTACGCTGTACGACGAACTCACCGACACGGGCGTGCCATGGCGCATCTACTATGGCGATGTGCCGCAAACCCTGGTGTTGACCCACCAATGGCATCATCTGGGCAATTATCGTGCCTTCAAGCATTGGGAAGATGATGTCAAAGCTGGTGACCTGCCAGCTTACAGATTCATTGAACCGACCTATTTCGGCCCGGACCAGAACGACCAGCATCCACCACACGACGTCATGCGTGGCGATGAACTGATCGCCAAGGTTTACAACCCGCTACGGGCCAATCCAGATTTGTTTGCTCGGACGCTGCTGATCGTGCTGTACGATGAGCATGGCGGGTTCTTCGATCATGTCGTTCCGCCGGAAACGATTCCGCCCGACGATCACACGTCGGAATATGCATTCAACCGACTGGGATTCCGGGTCCCGGCCATTTTCGTGTCCCCGTTGCTGGATCCAGGTGTGGCGCATGCCGTGTATGATCACACCAGCCTGTTGAAAATGGCGGCCGGAAAATGGCCTGGAATCAAGCCGCTGGGGCGTCGTGCACAGGCGGCGAACGATCCGTTTGCGGAGTTGAAATGGCGGGAGGAACCGCGCACCGACCTGCCGCCAGCCCCCGTGGCCCCTGACGTCCAGCCCGCGCGGGCGTTGCCCGGGATCCAGGGCTTCAAGGCTTCCCTTTTTGGGTTGAGCCATCATCTGGAGCGGCTGATCGATCATGCGGGCAACAAGGGCGCGCTCATGGCCCGCGCGCACGAGGCGATGGAGGATAGCCACGGCCAGGGCCAGTTGATAACCGACCGCATCGAAGGATTTCTGACCGATCGGCTGAGCGGGCCGGGTCTTCTGGGGCGTCTGTTCGGAAGCCGCAAAGCCGATCGGTGAGGAGTTGGCGGTGGCTACCGCCCCCGCGTGGGCGGCGCTGCATTGATCACGCTAGCCACCCAACCGCCGCATCCAGGACCCTGCTGTCGCGACCGCATCCCGAGCCTTCTGTACGGCACTGGTCGCACGCAGGAAACCATGTACCGTGCCGGCGAATGTTTCTGTTTCTACCGGAACGCCGGCGGCGCGCAGCTTCGCCACCAACGCCTCGCCCTCCGACCGCAGGACGTCCAATTCCGCCAGTAGCACCATCACCGGCGGTAGTCCGGCCAAATCGGCGCGCAGCGGCGCCGCCAACGGATGCAGCCGGTCGATCTCGTGCGGCACATACACATCCCAGTAGAACGACATCCGTTCGGTGTTGAGCCCATATCCGCCGGCGCCGAACTCCTGGTAGCTGGGGGTGTCGAAGCGCGAGTCGCTGACCGGGTAATTCGCCAACACGCCCGTCAGTGCCGGGCCGCCAGTGTCGCGCAGCAGCAGCGCCGTTGCCAGCGCCAGATTGCCGCCAGCCGAGTCGCCGCCGACGAAGATCCGCTTCGGGTCCAGCCCCCATTGTGCCGCGTGATCGGCGACGAAGCGGACGATCTCGGCGCATTCCAGCAACGCCTGTGGGAACTTGGCTTCCGGCGACAACGCGTAATCGACGCTGACCACCGCGACCGGGCCGGCGGCGGCATATTCGCGGGTCATCCGGTCATGCGTATCCACATTCGCCCAGACCCAGCCGCCGCCATGGAAATACACCAGTGTCGGGATCACCTGGTCAGTCACCGGACGAAACACGCGGCAGAAAATCCGCCTTCCATTGCCCGCCACCCAGCGGTCCGTCGTTTCGGCCATAACCGGGCCGCCAACCGCTGTCCGCATACCCAACAGATCGTTGACCCGGCGGTGCGGTGTCAGTGGCAATTCCGCCCGAACCGGCGGGTAGGCCGCGGCGGCCTTTTCCTGTTCCGCGGTGAACGCCGCCATTTCCGGGTCCCAACGTGACCGATCCATCATCTTCGACTCCCCTCGCTTTGCGTGTGCCTGCTATGCAACGGTAGGCCGAATTGAATTGCAACTTGCTCCCGGCCCCCGGCCGTCCATTATGTTGCGGCGCACCATGACAGTTCTCAGGCTTAACACCGCCGGTCGTTTCGATCCGGCCTGCCTCTTCCGCCCCGGTTCCATTGCCGTCATCGGCGCGGATTCCGAGGCTGGCGCCCAAATCGTCGCCAATCTCGCGCTTTCGGGCTACCCCGGAGAGGTTCAGGCTATCCGTGACGTCGCTCAGTTGAGCGGCACACCGCATCTGGCTGTGTTGGCGGTTGCGCCCGATCGGATCGGCAGCTCGATGACTGCCTTGGCGGAGGCGAACTGTTTCGCCGCCATTGTTCCCGGGGCATGCGACGATCTTGCCGCCCACGCCGAACGCACCGGCGTGCGGGTTTTGGGTGCGCATTCCTTTGGCATTTCGGTGCCCCGGCTGAACCTGAATGCGTCCCGAACCCACATCCCGCCGCCGCCTGGGCGCTTGGCGCTGATTTCGCAATCATCCGCGCTTAGTCGGGCGGTGATCGATTGGGCGGGTCCGAACGGGGTGGGTTTCAGTCATATCGTTGGGCTGGGCGCCAATGCCGATATCGGCTTCGGCCTGACGCTGGATTGGCTGTCGCGTGATCCAGGTACGGGCGCTATCCTGCTGGATATTCGCCGGATCAAGAACCACCGCCTGTTCCTGTCGGCCGCCCGCGCCGCCGCCAAGTTGCGCCCGGTCGTTGCAATCCGCGCCGGGCTGCGGCTGCTGGACGAAGACGGCGCGGCCGATTTGTCGTTCGAGGCTGCGTTACGCCGAGCGGGCGTGCTGTCGGTGAAACGGCTGGAAGACCTGCTGACGGCGGCGGAAACACTGTCCCGCGCCAAGCCGGCGAAATGCGACACGCTGGCGATCATCAGCAATGCCATTGGCCCTGGTCGCCTGGCTGCTGACAGTGTGCTGCGGGAGGGGCTGCGGCTGATGCCGGACGATGCCCCCGACCATGGCATCCTGCATGTGGCCTCCGCCGACCTGGCTGCCAGCGCTTTCAGCCTGGCGGCTCGCCCCAACATTGGCGGGGTGCTGGTGGTGCATGCCCCGCAGGGGCAGGCCGATGAAGCGACGATTGAAGCGCTGTGTCATCTACCGAAGGATTTGCGCGCGCCGCTGCTGATCTGCGCCATGGGGGAAACCACCGGTTCGGTGCATCGCGGGATGCTGGCGCGCTGTGGCCTGCCCGTGTTCGCCACGCCGGATCAAGCGGTTCAGGGTTTCGAGCATCTGGTGCGGGACCGCCGGAATCGTCAGGCCGCGCGCGAATTGCCATCCAGCAGGGTCCTGGAGTGCGAGCCCGAACGCGAATCGGTGCGACGCCGGTTTGAACATGCCCGCGCCGCTGGTCGCCTGTCCTTCAATCAGGATGAGGCGCTGGAAATCCTGTCTGCTTATGGGGTCCAGGCGATTCCCACTCGTTTTGCCGCCACGCCGGAGGATGCGGGGATAGCCGCGGACCTGCTGGGCTATCCGGCAGTGGTTAAACTGCGTGACACCGCGCCGCCGATCGATCGGCTGCCCGGCAGCCTGGTGTTCGATTTGCAGGACGCGCCGCAGATCGTCGCGGCGTCGCATCTGTTGTCGGCGCGCGCGCTTCGGCAGCGTGGTTCGGGTGAGCTTCTGGTCCAGCGTCACGCCGGCCGTGGGCGAGAGGTCGCGATCCGAGTGGCCGATGACGCCACATTCGGACCCACGATCTTTTTCGGGGCTGGCGGCACGCTATCGAACCCATCCGACATGGCGGTGGATCTGCCGCCACTGAACCTGGCGCTGGCGCAGGGCCTGATCCAGCGCAGCCGCACCGGCGCCACCCTGGGCAAATCGCTGCGCGACCGGGGACCGGCCAATGCCGATTCAGTGGCCCAGGTGCTGGTACGGATCAGCCAGTTGATCGTCGATTTCCCCGAGATCGCGGCGTTGGAAATACCATCGTTGTTCGTGGATTCCGACGGTGTGGTGGCGACCGATGCCTGGCTTCGGCTGCGTGGGCCGGACGAAAAGCCGGTGCGTCTGGCGATCGCGCCTTACCCGGCGGAACTGATCGAACATCGCGAGGTGGGGGGCGAGATGATGACTATCCGCCCGATCCGACCCGAGGACGCCCAGGCCCATACCGAATTCTTCGGCCGGCTGTCGCCGCAGGACATCCGCTACCGGTTCTTCAGCGCGATGCGGGAATTGTCGCCCGAACAGACGGTGCGGCTGACCCAGGTCGATTACGATCGCGAGATGGCGTTTATCGCGGTGCGGGACTCGACTGGGGAAACCGTTGGCGTGTCCCGACTGGCAGCCGATTCTGATGGAAGTTCGGGGGAGTTCGCGGTGATCGTGCAGGCGGACATGAAGGGCAGGGGGCTGGCGTCCCACCTGATGCGCCGTCTGATTTCGTGGGGTCGGCTCAGCGGGCTGCGGCAGATCGAGGGCCAGATTCTGGCGGATAATCAGCCGATGCTGGCGTTCATCAGGCACCTGGGCTTCTCGGTTCACCGGATGGCTGACGATCCGGAGGTCATGGAGGCAACGCTTCCGCTGGCTTAGGATTGTCGTCAGGCGGCTGCGGGGCGTGCGGGGTAGGGCTTCACGTCGATCTGTTCGGCGCGATTCCTCGCCTGCCACAACTCGTATTTGAGTTGCGGGCGCAGCCAGGTTTCGGCATTGCCCCATCCGGCTTTTTCGACGCGGATCGCCATGTCGGCGGAGATGCCGTTATGCCCATTGAGCATTTCCGACAAAGACTGGCGCGATAGTTTCAGCCACTTCGCCGCGGCCGTTACCGAAATACCAAGCGGTTTGAGGTAGTCCTCGCGGACGATTTCGCGGTGCG
>DAIEHR010000334.1 GCA_027353465.1 Acetobacteraceae bacterium
CGACAGCGGCTTCGGCGTCTAACGAGGGGCACCGGCCGCCGACGCCCCCACCGCCTGTCGTCAATTAGTCCGAGACCGCAACAGATCGGAACCGGTCAAGCTCGCAAGATTGCGCCGCACAATGATCGGATCCCGATGGAATCAGCCATTTCTTGTCATCCAGACCTGACGACCGGCCTGGTATTCGTCACCCCTTGATCGGCGGTTCCCCGATCTCCGCCCGGCAATCGTTGATAATTTGCAGCACACGATCCCGGTATGGCCGGTATTGCACACCGAACTCATGCACCAATCGAGAATTATCGATCATCCAGTTGCCCGAGGACTCCCGCCCGCCCGTTTCTTTATCGAACGAAATCTTCGCATCCGGCAGAAACCCCCGCACGATCGCGGCGATATCCTTCAGCGAAATCGGCTGTCCGCCCGAATTGTAGATCGCATGCGCCGGCTTGTCGGCCATCAGCACCCGCACGAACACCTCCGCGATGTCGTCCACATGGATCGGGCACCGCATCGCATCGGCAAACGGCAGCGAGATCGCCTCGCCCCTGGCGGGACGGGTGATCAGGTTCACATGATCCACCGACCCGCGGACCTTATCCGGACCGGTGACATTGGCCGGCCGGATCCCGGTGATCGTCATGCCGTGCTTGTCGATATAATCCTTGGCCTGAAACTCATTGAACGCCTTGTGCGCGCCGTATTGCACAACGGCGTGCTTGTAGTCGTCCTCGGTCACCGGTCGTTCGCCGAAATGACTTTGCTGGCCGTTCACCGCCAGTGAACTGGCATAAACCGTGTGCTTCACACCCAGGATACGCGCAGCCTCGAAGCAGTTATCCATCCCGACGATATTCAGCTTGGTCGCGCGATGCGGCGGCAGGTCCTGCCCCAGGTTATAGGACAGGTTGATCACCCGCTCCGCCTTCGATGCCTCCATGTTGGAAATCACATCGTCGAACTGAGTAACATCCCCCCGGACAACCGAGACCTTGTCACCCAACCCGGCCAGCGCTGGCGCGGTCGGGTTGATGTCCATGCAGACCACGGACTCCCCGCGCGCGACCAGCATCGGAATAACTCGGATGCCGATGAACCCAGTGCCGCCGATCACGAAAATGGCCATTGCCGTTTCTCCCTTCCCCGCGGATCTCGCCCGCTTGGATTCAGGATCGACCGAAGTGGCCGGGGAGGCAAGAGCGACGCCCCCACAGGCTTCGTAAGACGTTACTTCACCTGGACAAACCGATACGGGAAGAAATTATCCGCCGGCTGCGCCAGTTCTATATTCTTCTTCGCCGCCCAAACGATCACTTGTTGATGCAGCGGGATCGTCGCCACATCCTTCTGTAGTATTTCGATCGACTGGCGGATCATGTCATCTCGCTTGGCCTGCTCCGTCTCCACCCCGATCTTGTCGATCAGCGTGTCCAGCGCTGCATTGGAATAGCCGCCATCGTTCACCTCGCCTCGCTTGCCGTTACGGGTTCCTAATAGTGTGTACAGGACGTTGTGGGCGTCATAGGTCGCCGGCGTCCAGCCCAGCATGTAGAAATCGGTATCGTAATTAGGTGCGTTGATCTTGTTGAAGAACTTCGACTTGGTTTGTGCGTTCAAATCGACTTTCACCCCGATGCGCGCCATCATCGAAACGATCGCGGTGCAGATCTGCTCATCCATGACGTAACGGTCGTTTGGGCAGTCCATCCCCAGACGGAAGCCGTTCGAATATCCCGCCTCCGCCAGCAGGGCCTTGGCCTTCACCGGATCCGCCTTCGGATGGACATCCAGCGCCGCGTCATAGCCATTGGCCCCCGGTCCCCACATCTCCCCGGTCGGATGGCCCAGACCCAGCATCACCCGGCTGGTGATCGCGGTTTCGTCGATCGCGAGTTGCATGGCCTGCCGCACCCGTACATCCCGTAACGGGTTCTTCCCTTTCACGTCAGAGCTCGGCAGTTCATCGCGCGTTGTGTTGAACCCCAGAAAAATAGTCCGCAGTTCCGGCGTCTGTAGCAGCTTCAAGTCCGGATTCTGCTTGATCCGAGCCATATCTTGCGGTGGGACACTGTAGATCATATCGACCTCGCCAGACAGCAAAGCCGCCAGGCGGGTGGGCGCGGAAGAGATCACGTCGAACTCCACCTGATCCAGGTTATGCTCCGGCTTGTCCCACCACAGCGGATTCTTCTCCAATACCGTCTTACGATCCGGCTCCCGCGAGACCTGTTTGAACGGCCCGGTACCCATGGCGTTGTGCAGCGCGTAATTGTCTTCCTTGCCGATGATCACCGGTTCGGAGGCGTTATGCGCCTCGCACCAGGCTTTCGACATGATCAGCAGATTGGTCTGTTCCTGCAGAAAGATCGGATCGGGAGCAAAGGTTTCAAACTCAACCGTCAGATCGTCGATCTTGCGGGCCTCCTTCACCGCCGACATCGGCGCCCGCATGGAGGAGTTGGGCGCCAGGATGCGCTTTAGCGTGAATACCACATCGTCCGCCGTAAACGGCGAGCCGTCCTGCCATTTGACACCCGAACGCAGGTGAAAGCGCCAAACCGTCGGCGACGTTTGCTCCCACGACGTCGCCAGCGCGGGTTCCAGACCAAGCGTCCGGTTCCGCCGCACCAACGGTTCATAGATGTTGGACAGAAAACTAAGCTGCACCGTCTCTTGCCGTGTCGCCGGGTCCATTGCATTGACGTCGCCGTCGTTGGCCCAACGGAAATTGGCGGCGCCAGCGGGGTTCACGGCCAGTGCGGCCAACAAGGCCAGTGCGGTTAGCGGGATACGTTGCATACGGAATGGCTCCTGGTGATCTGGCTGGCTCGGCCCAAACTAACGAAACTAACTGTAACCGATTCGCCTGAACAGAGCAGAGGTTGCCGATGAAAATAGATTTCCAAGCCGCCACCCTGGGCCTGATCGATATCCAACCGACCTTCATGCCAGGCGGCGAACTGCCGGTTCCAGATGGCGATGCGATCGTCCCCGTCGTCAATCGTCTGTTCGGCCGCTTTGGCGACGCGTTCGCGACGCAGGACTGGCATGCGCCAAACCACGCGTCATTCGCCAGCGCCCATCCGCTCAAACAGCCCTATGACACGATCGAAATGCCCTACGGAACCCAAATTCTCTGGCCCGACCACGCGATTGCCGGCACGCCAAACGCCGCGATCCACCCGGCGATCGATCAACGCCCGATCGAGGTCATCATTCGGAAGGGCTTTCGCCCGGACCTGGACAGCTACTCCGCGTTCTTCGAAAACGACCGCAAGACACCCACTGGGCTGGAGGGATGGCTGCGCCAACGCGAAATCCGCAGCCTGTTCCTGTGCGGCCTCGCCACCGATTTCTGTGTCGCCTGGTCGGCGCAGGATGCCGCGCGCCTGGGCTTCTCGGTCACGATCGTTCAGGACGCCTGCAGGGGCATCGGCCTGCCTGACCCGGGCGGCCAAACCACCATTGACACCGCACGAAGGCTGCTCACGGAAATGGATGTGACATTCGTTAACAGCGACGAGCTGTAGCCGCTACCGTGGCGCGCGTGCTGATGGCGGCCCTGCTGCTTCTTCCGTTGGGTGCCCAGGCATCCACCGATCTCACCGGCCTGTGGCTGACCCGCGACCATGATGGAATCATGGCCGTCACTCGGTGCGACGGCGGGCTGTGCGCCGAGATCGCGGGCGTGATCCTCGATCGGCCGAACGATCCAACCCCAACCGACTATCGCGGCATGTCCCAATGTCACCTGCCGTTGATTACTGACGCCAAACGCGTCAACGCCAATCTTTGGAAGGGCCACATTCTGGACCCGCGCAACGGCCGCGTGTTCGGCGTCGAACTGCATCAGGACCCGAACGGCAACCTTGCCTTGCGCGGCTTCCTCGCCATCCCGCTGTTTGGCGAAACCCAGACCTGGACCCGCTATAACGGCACCGTTCCAAAGGATTGCCGCCTGGTTGCGCCCTTGCCCCCAGACGCCAAAGCCGCACAATAACCCCAGCGCCAAGAAGGACTCTCCGCGATGAAGATGAAAGCCGCCGTGCTGCGACAGCAAGGCAAACCCCGCCCCTATGCCACGTCCATGCCGATGACGATCGAAACCGTCGATCTCGATCCGCCCGGCCCTGGTGAGGTGCTGTACAAGATCATCGGCGCCGGCCTGTGCCATTCCGACCTGTCCACGATCGAGAATCTGCGCCCGCGCAAACTGCCGACGATCCCCGGTCACGAGGCCGCCGGCATCGTCGAGGAAGTTGGCCCCGGCGTCACCGGCCTGAAGCCCGGCGACCACGTCATCAGCGTGTTCGTGACGAGTTGCAACGACTGCCGCTACTGCAACGGCGGCCGGCCCAATCTGTGCCAAAGCTCCAACGCATCGCGCACCAACGGCACGCTGATCTCCGGCGCCCGCCGCCTGTCGTTGGATGGGGAGCCGATCTGGCACTACAGCGGACTGTCCGTGTTCGCGCAATACGCCGTCGTGTCGCGGAACGCCCTGATCAAAATCCCCGATGACGTGCCGCTGGACGTTGCCGCGATCTTCGGCTGTGCCGTCGTGACCGGCGTCGGCGCTGTATTGAACACCGCACAGGTGCCGCCAGGGGGCCAGATGGCTGTCGTCGGCCTGGGCGGGGTCGGCATGAACGCCCTGCTGGGCGGGGTCGTGGCCGGCGCCGAACGGATTGTCGCGGTGGACCTGAACGCCGACAAACTACGCATCGCCCGCGAACTTGGCGCCACGGATACCTTCCTTGCCGGCAACGCCGACGTGGTCGAGGAAATCCGCCAGGCAACCGGCGGCGGACTGGATTACGTGATCGAAACCGCGGGCTCGATTCCCGCCATGAACCTCGCCTATGCCATCGCCGCTCGGGGTGGCTCCGTGGTCAGCGCCGGGTTGCCAGCCTCGACCGCGACATTCTCCTACCTCCACTCGGCCCTGGTCAGCGACGGAAAGAGCATTATGGGCAGCTATATGGGCAGTTGCGTGCCGAAACGTGACATTCCGCGCTTCATCGCGCTGTATCAACGTGGCAAGCTGCCGGTGCAAAAATTACGTTCGGGAACCATCGGCTTTGACCAGATCAACGAGGGCTTCGACCGCCTGTCGGACGGGTCCGTCCTCCGTCAGGTGCTGCAACCCCACGGTTAGGGACCGAACGGAAAGAACCACTTCGATGCCCGCACGCCGGCCAAGCCCGCCATGACCATCAGAGGCCGGTGGCATCCTTCAGCCGATTCGTCAGTTTCGCCACACGCCCTTCGGAGTCAGGCATGAGCACCTACTTGGTGACCGGTGGCGCCGGGTTCATCGGGTCGCACCTGTGCGATGCGCTGACCCGTCGCGGCGACACGGTTCGGGTGTTGGATGACCTTTCCACCGGACGGCGATCCAACCTGCCGCCGGGTGCAACGCTGATAGAGGACGACGTCGCCGATCCGGCGGCGGTCGCGGCGGCGATGGACGGGGTGGACGGCTGCTTCCACCTCGCGGCCATTGCCTCTGTCGAAAAAGGCATTACCGACTGGCTGGGAACGCACCGAGCCAACCTGACCGGAACCATCGCCGTGTTCGACGCGATCCGCCGTCAGGGCAGCAAAATCCCCGTGGTCTATGCCTCCTCCGCCGCGGTCTATGGCGATGCGCCGGTGCCGATCGCCGAGACCGCGCCAAAAGCGCCGCTATCGGCGTACGGTGCTGACAAATTCGGCTGCGAGTTGCACGCCCGCGTCGCCCGTCATGTTCATGGCATCCCCAATGTCGGGTTGCGCTTCTTCAATGTCTATGGTCCGCGCCAGGACCCCAAATCACCGTATTCGGGCGTCATTTCCATCTTTTGCGAGCGGATCGCCGCAGGCTTGCCGATCAGCATCTTCGGTGACGGCCAGCAAACCCGCGACTTCGTCTATGTCGCCGACGTGATCCGAGCGCTGTTGGCGGGAATGGCTCTGAGGCCGGCCGAGGCGGCGGTGTTCAACGTCTGCACCGGGATCGCCACATCGGTCGAGGCATTGGCGAGCCTGATCGCCGACCTGGCCGGGAAATCCCTCAACGCCGAAACCAAACCAGCGCGGGCGGGCGAAATCCGCCATTCCCAGGGCGAGCCGGACTCGGCCAACCGCATCCTTGGTATCCAGGGCCGGGTGCCTCTGCGCGCCGGGCTAGTCGAGGTCCTGGCGTGGATGACCGGATCGGGGATCTAGCCGATCATGAAAGGCGTTCTTCTGAGCCTGGGGATGCCGCCGACCGGCCTTGTCCTGTTAATTGTCGTGGGTTTGTCGATGTTCGGGGCCTGGCGGATCGCCGGCCGCCGGCTCGCCTGGATCGCGGTGATCGCGCTGCTGATCTTCGGCACCCCCGTTTTCTCCTCCAGCCTTCTGCTCGCTTTGGAATCGGGGCTGCCGACCACGCCACCAGCGGATCATCCGCCGCAGGCGATCATTATACTGGGCGGGGAGGTCATCCGAGCCCGCGATGAACCGCTGGGGATCCGGCCGGGATTGCTGACATTAGACCGGTTGCGCACCGGGGCGATGCTGCACCGGCGCACCGGATTGCCGATTCTGGTGACGGGTGGCTCAACCCAACGTCATACGGCGCCAGTGGCGCTGGTCATGGCCCAAAGCCTGAAGGACGATTTCCAGACACCGGCCAAATGGATCGAGCCCAAGGCCGATGACACCTGGGAAAACGCCCGCTTCAGCGCGGCGATCCTGCGCGCCGAGGGGATTTCCTCGGTCTATGTGGTGACCCATGCGTGGCATATGAGGCGCGCGATGCTGGCGTTTCAGGGCACCGGGCTGACGGTGACGGCTTTTCCCACCTCACTGGACGACCCGCTTGGCCCCGATATCAGCGATTTCCTGCCGCGGGCCGGTGGCTGGCAGACTGGCTATTTCGCGCTGCACGAATGGATCGGCTATGCGTGGTATAGATTGCGCTGACCCGGTGGCGGAGTCCATTTCGTCGCTGGACGCGCTGGCCGCCGACGCCCGGGCAGTACTCGCCGCCGGTGCATGCGGGGTATTCGGCTCTCTGCCGTGGTGGGAGACGGTGCTGCATCATGCCATGCCGTCGGACGCCAGCGCGGACTTCGTGACAATCCGCGAGTCCGGCACTGTCCTGGCGGTTGTCCCGCTGCTGCGGGGCGGTGGTCAGCTCCGCGGTCTGACCACCCCCTATAGCTGCGTGTTCACGCCGGCACTCGCCGCTGGGCTGGGTCGGGCCGGCCGGATCGGTGCGATGACCGCGTTGGCCCGCTTCTGCCGTTCCGCCGGCGTGGTCCGCCTGGACGCACTACCGGCCGAGTGGGAGGGGCTGGTGGACTTGGAAGCCGGGGCGCGTCAGGCTGGACTGGTTCCGCTGCGTTTCGACCATTTCGGCAATTGGCATGAGGATGTCACGGGCCTGGATTGGTCCGCCTATCTGGTTCGGCGGCCGGGCGCGCTGCGGGAGACGATTCGCCGCCGGTTGCGACGCGCCGAAAAGCTGCCCAACGCGCGTTTCGACCTGCTGACGAAACCGAGCCAGATCGAGAACGCGGTGGCCGTGTTTGAGGCGGTGTATGAAAAAAGCTGGAAGCAGCCGGAGCCGTTTCCAACCTTCAACGCTGCCCTGATGCGGGCGGTTGCCGAGGCCGGCCACCTGCGCCTTGGCGTCTGGTCGATCGGGACGGAGCCGGTCGCTGTTCAGTTCTGGGTTGTGACCGGCGGTGAGGCGATCGTGCTGAAACTGGCCCATGACGAGGCGTTCAAGGCGCACTCACCCGGCACGGTGCTGACCGCGTTGATGCTGCGGCACCTTTTGGAAGTCGAAAAGGTCACCCGGATCGACTTTGGCCGCGGCGATGACGACTACAAGAAGGGCTGGGCGATGGATCGGCGGCAGCGAATCGGCATGCTGCTCGTTCATCCATGGAGTATGGGCGGGTCCCTGGAACTTGCCCGCCACGTTGCTGGGAAGGTCTGGCGGCGGCTTGGCTAGGTCAGGCGATCTGGCGGCGGCGGCGACGCATGCCCGCCAGGCCGGCCAGACCAATGCCAAGAACCGCGAGGGAAGCCGGCTCTGGCGTGCTAAGCGGATCGAGGAAGTAAGTAAAGGTGGCCCCTGTCCCGCCGAGACCCGCACCTTGGTCGGTGAACAGCGTCAGGTTGGATGAAAGCTCCCCGACTTTGGTAGCATAGACGGTCAACGGCACGATCAGCGTACCGCCTTGGTTGATCACCGAACCGGCAACCAGAGAGGCACTGAATGACGATGCGTCGGCGCCGGTGATGGTGTAGCCTTCAATCGTTAACAGGCTGCCGTTGATGTCGGTACCGAGGTTCTGAAGGGCCAAGTCAATCGTGCTTGAGCTGCCGTAAGCGACCGTACCGAAATTAATCGTGGACGAGGGGGCACCGACCGCTCCGTTCGGCACCGCGATCGGCGTATTGGCAACGCTGGAACCCACGATGTGACTGGAGAAAACGGATCCAGAGGATGTGGCGCCAGCTTGGCTCGAACCCGGCGGGGACGAGTTCGATCCATTGGCCGACCCGTTGGGTGGTCCGTTGCCGGGTCCATTGGCTGGCCCAGCGCCAGGTCCGTTGGGTGGCCCGTTGCCGGGTCCATTGGCCGGCCCAGCGCCAGGTCTGTTGGGTGGTCCGTTGCCGGGTCCATTGGCCGGCCCAGCGCCAGGTCTGTTGCGATTCGACATGGCTAGCGGTGAAGCGAGACTTGACGATGAGGCCAGTAGCACCGGTGCCTTCACCGAACTGGCACTGATCGGCGTGTATGAATAACCTAGGGTGGAACCCGAACCGCTGGACGACCTGCTTGCACCTGATGTCGCTGGTTGGGTGCCTGCCGCAATGGCGTTTCGGTTGGATGTGTGTCCATTCGACGCGAATCTGACGCCGCTACCGGCAAAGGTGCCAGTGGCCACCGCCGGCGCGGTCGGCGGCTGATTGATCACGCGACCGAGCGTGCCAGTTCTTGATGGTGCGGCGCTCGACAATGCCGCACCGGGGGTTGATGGCGAAAAACTGTAGCCAAAACTTGCCGAACTCGCACTGTTCGCGGCCACCGGTGCGGCCAGAAGTGTCGATAATCCGCCAGCAGCGACGTAAACCGAGGTTCCGCTTTGCCCCGCTCGCGCTGATGACGCGGGTGTAGCGCCAGTTCCGGGAATCAAGACTCCCGCCTGAAATTGCCCCGCCAGGGGTGCCGACCTGGAACTCCCGATCGTTTCCAGTGGATCCGTCGCGGCCGTGCCCCCCAGGGTCAGGGTAGCCGCGCTACCCCCCGGGCCGCCGTCGGTGATCTGAATGGAACCGCTCGAGCCACCTGATGCACGGGGGGTGAATGTATCATTGGCTATCCCGGCAATCCGGCCGGTCGTGATGCTGGCAAAATTCGCCGTCGGGGTCAGTTTCTGGTCGCTGCCTAACAAGGCGGCATACTTGATTTGATCGCCGCCAGCCGAGGTGGCCAGCTTGGCCGGATTCACCGAACCGTCGCTGGTAAACGCATCCTTGAATGCCACGACCTTACCCGCCGACACAGTGGGCGTGGCCTGAGCTTCGTGCCCCTGCAGCAGCAAAATGGCTACCAGAGATGTCGCGGAGGCGAGAGAAGATTTCAAAACTTCAGCCCTAAACCTTAAGAACGCACAGTAGGCGTAATTTTTATCAATACGCAACTATTTTTGATACAGGTCGGCGTCCACACAGTTGCAGGAGCCACAACTATGGATGCACGGTTCATACCAGAAGCCGAAACCTTTTGCTATCAGTCTGTTGCGGAAGCGGGCCATCCAGAAAGCGCGCAAGGTGTAAAATCCCCCGACAGTTTTTCCTAACCCACGCGACGCAAAAATCGCCGGATTAGCAACCGGCACGACCAGATCGGCCCGGCCTCCACCCAGAATTGCCGGTGGGATTGGTCTGCCAGACTCTGTTTGTAGCGATCCTCACCGGCCAGAAAATCATACCGATCAAGGCCTTGACCAAGCGCATCTTGGATCGCCGCATGATGGCAGGTCAGCCCGGGCTTCGCGTGGCTGTCGCCCGGCCGGAACGCGAAGCCGCTTTGGTAAGCCAGGACTTGGTCCCGCCAGACAAAATTGTATAAAATTCCTACCGTCGTCCCGCTGGATGATAATTTGTTGAGCACAATTTGATCGAATCGGAAACCACGGTTGATCAGCGTGTGATGAAATCGCCCAAAGAACGGATCGGCGAAACTGCCGGGCTTGCCACGCCCCCGCCACGCCGCCTGATGCAGCGCCGCCATCTCGTCCAACATGGCATGCGCGGCATCGACCGTTGCCGCACGCTCCAGCACAACCGGTGCATACAGGCGGTTGGATCGGCGCACCTGCTGACGGGTATTGGCGCTCCGTCCGGCAAGGTAGTCCCCGCCGGAATCCCTGATCGCCGCCAGATCGACATACGGCGAGGACTGGCTACGCCGAACCACCGTCAAACCGCCCGCTCGGCGCACCGCATGAACCACCGATTCGCCAACACCCGACAGCACCACATGGCGGGACCTGATCAAACCGCGCAGGCATAGTTCGGTCAGCTCCTCCTCCCGCCCCGCTTCGGTCAGAATGCCGTTCTGCTCCACATAAGGGGAGTCCAGTTCGGCGGAGCCGGATTCGCCCAGGAACAAACGCTGCCCGACCAGGTTGAACAACCCCAAAGCCACCGTCCGGCCTGAATCCGTAGCCTCGACCAGCACCGGGTTGGGGAAGCGTTCCGCGGCCAGACAGCCGACCCAGGTCCAGCTTTGGAAAAACGAGCACGCCGATCGCTGCTCCAGATCGCGCCACGGCCCTTCCAGTGCCCCGATATCCGCCACGCCGTGGACCCGGACCTCAACCACGCCACAGCGCCCCGTGCGCCGCAAACATCGCCGCCTGATCGAACTCCGTCCTGGCCTTCAGCAGATTGGCGGCACCGATGCGCCGCCGGACGGGCGGATCGGCGGCCAGGCCGGCGAGTGCCGTCGCCAGTGCCGCGTCATCCATCGGCACGATGAAACCGGCATTCTCCGGCGCCACCATCGACGCCACGTCGCCTACGTCGGTGGATACCACGGGCAAGCCGCTGGCCATCGCCTCGATCACCGACAACGGCATCTGTTCGGTGTCCGAGGACAAGGCGAAGATATCGAACTGGGCGTAGAAGCCGGCGGTGGCCAGGTGATGGCCGGCGAACATCACCCGGCCAGCGATACCCAGCGAACCGGCCAGCGCCTCCAGCGCCGGACGCTGCGGCCCGTCGCCGACGACCACCAGCCGGCCGGCCGGAAGCGTGGCGAACGCGCGCAACAACCGTCCGATATTCTTTTCCTCCCGCAACGCCGCCACCGTGCCGATCACCGGTTCCGCGCCGCCGCGCCGTGACCCGTCGGCCGCGAACCGGTCCAGATCAATGCCGTTGGGCACGTAGCGGATGACGCCGGCCGGCAATTTCCACAGATCGCGCACGATCCGCACCAGGTTGCGCGACGGCAGCACCACTGGGGAGCGGCCGAGCACCAGCCGCCGCACCATCACCCTTCGTGGGATCGGAGCCGAACGCTCCTCCGGCCCGAAGCCGTCCACCACATGCAGGTGCCGCGCCACCGGGAGGACATTCGCCAGCGCGAACTCGATTGCCCCCCAGTTACACGTAACCAATACATCGGGGCGCCACTCCTTCAGCAGGCACCGGTATCGCCACGCCGCCGTCAACATCGCGTTCTTTGTCGCCGCGACCGCCGGAAAGGTGACATCCAGACCAGGGTCCAGGCGTTCGCGGCAGGCCAGGTTGCCGTCGAGCGAGACGACGATATGGCGGAATTCCGGTCCGAAATGATTGGCGATGGCGGCAAACCGCACCTGTGCCCCGCCGACGGCAAAGGTCGGGAACACATGCAATACCAGTGGCGCCTTGCCACCGCCCCGATCCTGTCCGCTAACCCGTTTCACCTTGACGTACCTGAAGCCCTCCGCCGAAACGGATGCACATGACCAAGCCTTGCCATACCGCAATCGCTTTCGCCACCGCAATGCTGTGCGCCACCGCGTTGCCAGCCCGAGCGCGGGAACTGGATGTCGGCCCTGCCAGGCCGCTGAAGCTCCCTAGCCAGGCCGCCGCCATCGCGATGAACGGGGACACGATCCGGATCGACCCCGGCACGTATGCGGATTGCGCGATCTGGAACGCCTCACGCCTGGTGATCGAAGCCGCCGGCCCGGGTGTGATCCTGGCCGGCAAGACCTGCGCCGAAAAGGGCATCTTCGTTGTCGAGGGCGCCGATACCACGATCCGGGGCATCACCTTCGCCAACGCCACCGTCGTCTGGCACAACGGCGCCGGCATACGCGAAGCTGGCAACAATCTAACGGTGGAGAACAGTCGATTTCTAGGCAATGAAAACGGCATCCTGGCTGGCGGCGGCCGAGACAGCGTCCTGCGAATCTCCGGCAGCGTGTTCATCGGCAACGGCGCCTGCATCGACGCCTGCGCCCACGGCGTTTATGCCGGCGCTCCGATCTATCTGCTGGATATCGAGCATTGCACGTTCCTGGACACCAAGATCGCGCATCACATCAAATCACGCGCCCTGAACACCATCGTGCGAGACAGCAGGATCGAAGACGGGCCGAAGGGAACCTCCAGCTATCTGATCGACATCCCCGATGGCGGCAATGTGCTGATAGAGGGCAACACCATGGAGAAAGGCAGACTGACCAGCAACCCGGCGACAGCGATCTCGATCGGTGTTGAAAGTGCGAAGAACCCTACCGACACGCTAATCGTGCGCGACAACCGCTTCACCAGCCGGGTGCCGCGTCAGACCACCTTTGTCCGCAACAGCACTGGCGTTCCTGTCACACTGGACGCCAACATCGTGGATGGGGATGTGCGCCTGGTGGCTACCGGGGCGCCACGCTAGGCCGCCCCAGCCGCCCGGCCATGTCAATCGGCCTCGGGCGGGATAACATTTTGCGCTTTCGGCCCCAGCAGCGCCGCCCGCATCGTTTCGGCGGACTTGGACCGAATGTCGTTCCAGGCATCCGGCGAGTAAAACGCCGCGTGCGGCGTGATAATCAGACGCCCGAGCGTCCAGTCCTCACGCGCCCGATAGGCCCTGATCAGTTCGGGAACAGGCTCCACCGGCGGTTCCACCGGCACCACGTCCAGCCCGACGCCCGACAGGTGCCCGCTTTTCAGCAAGGTCGCCAGAGCGTCGATATCGATGATGGGGCCGCGCGCGGTGTTCACCACCACGGCACCGCGCGGCAGCAGCGACAGTTCTTTCAGTCCCAGCAGACCGCGCGTTTCGCGGGTTAGCGGCGTATGCACCGAAAGCGTATCGGTCTGGCTCAGCAACTCCGCCAAAGTCGCCGCGCGCTGGATGCCCAGGCCAAGTTCGACTCCGTTCGGCAGGTAGGGGTCGAAGAACACCACCCGAAAGCCAAATGCCTTGGCACGCAGTGCAACGGCCGTCGCGATCCGGCCCATGCCGACGATCCCGAATGTCTGCACCGAGGACCGTTTCACCACCGGGTCGTCGATATAGCGCCAGGCGGCCGGCGGGGTAGCCCGCTGCGCCTCGTGATGCAGCAGCAAACCCCGGCGCAGCGACAACGCCAGCGCCATGGCGTGATCGGCGACCTCGGTCGTGCCGTAGTCCGGCACGTTCATCACCATTATCCCGCGGGCGGCGGCGGCGGCGCGGTCCAGGATGTCATAGCCGACCCCCATGCGGCAGATCGCGCGCAGACGAGGAAAGCGCTCCAGGTCGTTCGCGGTGACCCGGTAACGGAAGATCATCAGTCCATCAGCGGCGGCGCAATCCTGGTCGGACAGATCGGCCAGACAGGTCGAAACCTTCGGCACGATAACCCGCACGTCAGGTCCGAAAATCCGACGCTCCACGCTGTCGTCAGAATAGTTGTTTTCCGAATACAGGACGGTGGCGGCGCTCATGGCGAAGGATTCCCTCAGGCGGTCGGCGCCTCCTAAAGCGCCGCCGCACCTGATGCAATCCAGTGTTTACTTGCTGTTGGATTCCTCGGCCTTTTTCGCCTGGTGATGCCCGATCGCCGCGCCCGCCGCGGCACCCGCCACGGCATGCCCGCTGCCAACCTCATGCCCCGCAAGCGCCCCGACAGCCGCGCCCTTGGTTGCACCGGCCGGCTTCTTGCCAGTTTCGTCCGCCGCGTGCGCCGCGGTCGCGGCGAAGCCCAGAACCAACACCGCCATCATCAACTTTCGCATCGCAATCCACCTTCGGTTGAGCGGCAGAAACGCGGAGAGGCCGGAGATGTTCCCGAAGGCCATTCCCATCCGCGTCATGTGCTGCCGCGAACCATTCGACTCACGGCCAGCGGACCGTGTCGCGCGCCTGCACTGACGGCGCCAACCGGCCAGCCCGTTCCCGCAACTTGTTCGCCCGTTCCAGATCGCCGTTGCGGTCCGCGGCAACAGCCGCGTCGCCGGCAATCCGGGCCCAGACCGGGTTTTGCCAGGCACCATCGGGGGCAGCCATGGTCAGCGCTGCCTGAAACAATGCATCCGCCTGGGTCACATCGCCCGCCTTCAACTTGACGCCAGCCTGGTTGGACACCTCACTGGCGGCGTCGAGGCTGTGCGGCCCTTCATAGTCGATGGCAATGGTCTCGGCGCGCTTAAACGCGGCCGCCGCTTGGCCGAACAATCCGCTTTGGGCCGCTAGCAGCCCCTCCAGCCGTGCGACCCGCAGCGCGACATGCCAACTGGCGTCCTGCGCCAGGATAACCCGCATCGCGTCCGCCAATTCCGCCGGGTCGACTCGTTTGCCGCTGCCGGTCATGATCTCGATCCTGTCCAATGTGGCGAACGCGGCGGCGACGCTGTCGGGGCCAAATGCGATCCGAGCGCGCGTGACCAGTTGGTGTCCCAGCATTCTGGTCGCGAACGGATCCTGCGACGCCTGCGCCAAATGGATCAGCCCGATGGTCTGTTGCCGCAGCGCCGCCGGGGTTGGATCGGCATTCAGCAAACGCAAAGCGTCCTCGGCGCGGGCTGGCTCGCCGGACTCGGTCAGCGCTTCGGCGAGGGCCGCAACCATCCGACGATACTGCGGCGCCCCTCGTCCAATGGCGGTCCCGGACAGGTCTGCCGCCTGGCGGAAAAACCTAGCCGCGTCAGCATATTCGGCTAGACCGTCGGCAGCCTTGCCAAGCCCGTCCAGCACGGTCAGGAGATCCGCCGGGGCGTCCGGCGGCACCATGGGCAGCACCGCCCGCCACAAATCGATCGCATCCCGGCCCCTGCCGGTGCTCAGGGCATGTTCCGCCAGCGCGCTGGTCGCGGAAACGGCCATCCTGGAATCACCCAGCGCGACCGACTGCCGCAGCGCGAAGCGCAGTATCGGCACACCGAGGCCGGGCTGACCAGCGCGGATCAACGTCCGGCCCTCGGCGATATCGGTCCAGACGCGCTTTGGACCTCGGTCGGGAGTCATGCCGTGAACGCGATCGAACAGGCGCAGTACAGCTTCGCTGTCCCCCGCGGCGGCGGCGGCCCTGATGCGCAGCATCAGCGCCTGAACCAGCTTGTCGCCATCGTGCGTCCAGGCGATTTCCGCCTCGGTTACCGCTTTATCGGCGGAAACGACGGCATCCTGCACCCGGCCGGCATCCAGATCGGCTTCCGTCCGCGCGGTCAGGCATGCCAGCACCATGTCGCTCGGGCCGCTCGTCCGGTCATCACATGCCCCGACGACAGAATCCGCCTCCGCCAGCCGGCCCGCCGAACGCAGGGACGGCAACTCGGACAGCAACTGGCGCAGCGCTTCGACGCTGTCCGCGCCGTGCTTCGCGACAACGATGGCCCGCGCCTTGGCCCGCAATGCGGCGGCTTCCGTCCGCCGCCCCTGATTATCCAACAGATCGGCCAACGCGCCCTGCCCCGCCGCCGCTTCATCGCTGGCGGGATCACGCAGCGAGATCAGTTCGCGCAACGCCGACTCCGCCCGCGCGGGCTCCCCAGCCGCGGTCGCGATCGCCACACGGCGATCCAACGCCACCATCAGCCACGCACTCCGGCTGGGTCCCAGCGCTCGGAAGCCCTCAATCGCGAGGTCCATGTGCCGGCCTGCCTCAGCGTTATGGCCAATACTCTCCAGCGCCGCGGCCAGATCCCGCTCCTCGGCGGCGACCGCCAGCGCGTCCGTCATTCGCGGCTGCCGGCGCAGGGCCAGGGACGCCTGGAACAACGGCACCGCATCCGCGAAACGCCCCTGTGCCGCCGCAACCAACGCCCGGTTGTTCAGCAAATCGGCGCGCGGGCCCGACGGACCATCCGTCCCCAGCAGCGTCAGGGCCGCGGAACTGGTACGATCCGACTCGTCCAGCGCGCCCATCTGCCGCTGCACCAAGGCGATCCGGGACAGGACCGCGCCCCGCGCGACCGTGTCGCCCGCCTTCGCGGCGATGGCCTCCTCCTCGCGGTATGTGGCAAGCGCCTCGGCCTTCAGGCCCAGACCCTGAAACGAGCGGGCGAGCAGGTCGGCGGCCTGGATTTGAAACGCGGCGGCGGGTTCGGCCGGGGCAACGCCCCCCTGCCACAGCAGTTCCCGAACATGGCGCGCCGCATCGCCGGCTTCGGCGAAGCGGCCTTGGCTATCCGCGGCATTGCCGACACACAGTTCTGCCTTGACCGCATATTCCGCCGGCAAGCCGCCAGGACCGGCCGCCAGCTCCGCCGCCCGTCCGCACATCGCCGCGCCCCGAGCAGGAGCGCCCAGCCGGACCAGATCCTGACCGATCAGGGTCAGCACGGAGGCCCGGACAGAAGCTGGCGCAGCGGTCACGGCATCAGAGCCAGCCAGCGCGATATGGCCGGCGATCGCCTGGTCCCGCTGACCGGTGAGCGCCAGTTGCTGGCCGAGTTCGCCCTCGACCTGCGTGCGCGGCATCAGCATGGTCGGTGCCCGCAGCATCGCGGCGGCTTCGGACAGCCGGGCGGCCGCCGCGGCGGAGTCATGGCGGGCCGCGTCGGCAGCGGCTTCGGTGCGTAACGCCGTGGCGGCTGGAAGACTGTCCGGCCCCCAGTGCGCCGCCGCCATATCCCGTGCCCGCCGAGCCAGCGCCGCCGCCTGGTTCGGATCGCCGACCGCGGCCTGAAGCCGCGCCGCGCCGTCCAGCAAGGCGAAGGTGGAGTCGGCGTCAGTGACCAGGCCATTGTCGATATCGGGTAACGCGGCTTCCGCGAATACCAAGGCCGCCTTCGCGCGTGCGGGGCCGGAAACCGACAGCGCCAGTTTGCCGGCCAGCAGCGCCCGCTGGTCCGGATCGATCGCCCGGACGTCGGGCGAGCCCAGCAGGGTCATGACCTCTTGTATCGCTGCGTCGGGGGCTCCGGCATTAACCTGTCCGCTGAACCAGTTGCCGAGCGTAATCAACGCGTCACGCGACAGCGGTCCGTCAACCGCGCGCACGATCTTATAGCTCTTGTGATACAGTTCGGCGGCCTCGGCAGCCTTGCCCAGCACTTCCAGCGCCCCGGCGTGGTGGGTCATCAAGGCGGCGAGTTCGGCCTCCAGAGCGGGGCCATTCGCCGCGGCGACGGCTTCGGCGGCAAGCAGCGAGGCAACCTCGTCAGCCGGGCGCCCATGGCGCTGGAAAAACAGCGCCAAATGGGCATGCGCCTCGCCGATCCGCTTGTCGTTCGGCTGCAATGCGCCGATGCAGGCAGCCAGGGCCTGACGCAACGCGGCCTCGGAAGCTGGCAGATTGTTCTCACGTTCTCGTATCGCGGCAAGGTCGTCGGAAAATGCCGCTGTGCAGAGGGCGGCTTCTACGGGCGTGACGGCTTGCGGACAGCGGTCCAGGGACTTCAGGACGATCGGCAGCGCGGTTCGGAAGCCGGATTCGCCCGACAGCGCCGTCGTCTGTTGCTGAACCGGGCGCCAGTCGAAGGCAGCGGCCCCCGCGGCATTGGCCCCAGCGGCATTGGCCCCAGCGACATCAGCTATTCCGGCCCCCGGCATGGCCACCAGAAGGCCCATGATGACAATGAGAAAGCGCATGGACCTCATAAGCTGATGCTACGCCTCCGGGGTCGCACATCCGGCCTCGGGTTTCAACCTGACGCCGTCAGCGTGCCGGCGCTTTCGCGGGCCACAGGCGAATTCTTGGCTATGCCGGGGTGGTGAAGGCCGGCATAGACAACGAATAGGCGGCGCTGCCAGGGGTCGCGGGGGCATGCGGCGCCACGGACGAAGCGGCCGTATCCGCTGGAGGCAGCAGGTTGCGGGCGGCAACCACCTCTTGCCAGACCGCGACAATACTTCTGGATGTGGCATCCGCGACCAGGCAATGGCCCGCGCCATCGATCGCGGTCAGGGTAGCGTCGGGGCGGCCGGTGGCGTTTTGCAAGGCCTCGTCGATCGCATTCAGGCAGGCAATCACCTGTTGCGGGGCCTGCAACCGAACATGGCGCGCCATCTCGTCCAGCCGCAATGCCCGCACGCCCTCGGGCGAGGTGGCAATCGGATCGCGTCCCAGTTCGAAGAAGACGCTGACCACCGGTAACATCCCCTGGATCTGTGCCAGGATCGCCCGTGCCTCCTCGACTCCGCAAGCGACAAGATGGCGTTCCGGAATGCCCGGCTGCGGCGCGGGGCGATACAGCCCCAGCGTCGCGGCGACCTGCTGTTCAAGCCAACGCCGAACCTCGGGCGGCGCCTGACCGATTTGTTCAGGCGATAACGTAATCCCGACCATCTGTTCTTCCCCTTCGCTGAGTTTTCCTTGTCATCCAGACGTTATCTTACCGGCCGGACGTCCGTCGTTGATCCGGGTCAAGCCGGGTTGTACGGCACGGGACGGTGAACCGGCCGAACCCACTCCTTTACATGCGACCACATCTCGTGATCCGGGGTCTTCAACAGGTCCTTGTGCAGCGTGCCGACAACCTTGGCGGCGGTCGTGGTATCCAAGGCGTCGCTGATCGCTTCCAGCGTATGGGCCGGAGCCACGATCACCAGTTCGGCGAAATCGCCGCGTCACGAGGCCGCGTTCAATTGCCGCGCAACCTCATGCCCAAACAACATTTTCTCCTGCTGGTGCGGATCATGCTTCGGAGCGACGGCATGATGCGCCGTGGAGTCGCTGTGCATCGAGGCGCCGGGACGGTCACTGCGAAGGTCCGAGGACCGCTGGTGCGCGGCGTCGGAGTCCAGCGACATCACGGTATGGAGAGCATTATCCCCGGCGGGGCGCAGAAAACGCACATGCTCGCCATCCGCGACGGCGATCAAAAGCTGGGTATGTGTCGGCATGACGAAGATCCCTCGCTGTTAGGCCGGATTTGCCCGAATTTTCCGCCTGCATGGACCGTTCGGTTGCTCCCGCCACGGTCTCCGCTGGCCTCGCACGCACGAACAAGGCCGACCGCCTCGGCTAACGTCCGGTTCGTGATGGGAAGGTTAGGCCCTGGATCGCCCCTGCCCATGATTTGAATCAAGGTTACGCTCCCGGCATGTCGCAGGGGCTGGCGGTCAGAACCGGGGGTCGCGGACCAGGCAAAGGCCTGGGTGGCGGGCCTGCGCCCGCCATGGCGATGAGAGGCCGAGAGGTTCCGTCGAGCGAGTCGTTCGGCTTGCCCTACGGCCTTGGGTCACGTCCCGCCGGCGATGAGTTCACGACCAAGTGTCGCCGGTCCATCCGTTCTCGTCGTAATCGGCCATGCACTGATCGACCAGGGCTTCCATCTTCGCCATATCGCCGCCCTTCTCCGCCCCGGTCAGCGTCTGCGCCCTGATATCTTCCCAGCCGCCGGCGTAGTTGCGTTCATACAGTTCGTGCCGGCCGCCGAATTCCGTGCCGACACATTCCCACAGCAACTTCATGATCTTGATGCGTTCTTTGTAGTCGATGCCGTGCGAGCCGCGGACATATTGCCGCAAATACGGATCGATATCGGGATTGCTAAAATCCTTGGCCGAGGACGGCAGGTAAATCAGGCCAGACGTCACGGTCCGTTCGATAATGTCCTTGATGCGAGGATACGCGTCCGGCGCGAACACCCGATAGGCTTGCCCCGCCTTCAAGTCCGGCAGCACGGCATCGCCGTTCCATTTGGCCGGGTTGTGCGCCATGGCATTGGACAGCGACCAGAACAGGTTGCGCCAGGCCACCGCCTCACCCAGCAGAACCTGATTGCCGCGCGCCTCGTCGCCGCCGGTGCAGCGCAGCGCCTTGGCCAGCAGGCCGACGATGAAATCCAGCTTGACCGCGAAACGCGTGCAGCCCTGGAACTGGAACCCGTTGGTGAAGCCCGATCGCGGGTAGAAGCTGAGCACGCGGGCGGGATCGCGATAGATGAACACGTCCTCCCAGGGGATGAACACCTTGTCCAGGACGAAGATCGCGTCGTTCTCATCGAACCGCGACGACAACGGGTAGTCGAACGGGCTGGCATGGCGGGCGGCCTGCTCGTACGACGTGCGGCAGAACAGCTTCAGCCCCGGCGCGTCGATCGGCACCAGGAACATCAACGACATATCCAGGTCTTCGGTCGCGGTCTTCGAGGACTGGCCCATGAAATTGTAGTGCGTCATGGCGGCCGATGTGGCGACCACCTTGGCGCCGGAAACGATGATCCCGCCATCGACTTCCTTTTGCACGCTGACGAAGACGTCCTTGCTCTGTTCGGCCGGCTTGTGGCGATCGACCGGCGGATTGACAATCGCGTGGTTCATGAACGGCACCGATTCCTGGGCGCGCCTGTACCAGGCCTTCGCGTTATCGGCGAACGGCCCGTAATACTCGGAATTAGCGCCCAGAGTGTTGGTATAGGCGGCCTTGTAGTCCGGCGTGCGGCCCATCCAGCCGTAGGACAGGCGGGACCATTCAGCGATGGCGCCCTGCGCCCCGATCAGATCCTCGCGCGATCGTTGCACCCGGAAGAACTTATGGGTGTAGCCGCCGGAGCCGGTGTCGGTCGGGCAGGTCAGCGTGTCGCGCCGTTTGGGGTCGTGCAGCGCGTCGTACAACCGAGCGATGGAGCGGATGGAATTGCGGAATGCCGGGTGGACGGTAACGTCCTTGACTCGCTCCCCGTCGATATAGACTTCGCGGCCGTCGCGCAGGCTTTGGATGTATTCCGCCCCGGTATAGGGCCGACGCTTGTCGGCGATGACATCTTCCGGACGCATGCGTTTCGTCTCCCAGCTTCGTTAGGGCCGACCATATCCAACCGGCGGGCCGATTGACAGCCGGGCTTGGGCGGGCGGAAAAATCCAGCAAGGGAGCGCCCATCATGCCAGTCACGACCATCCGCGGTGTCGATATCGCCTACGAAATTCTGGGCGAGGAAGGCCCGTGGGTCAGCGTCACCCCAGGCGGGCGGCGTGGGATGGATGCCCAACGCCCGCTGGCTTCCCTGATCGCCGATGCCGGTTTCCGCGTGCTGATCCACGATCGCCGCAACACCGGCGCCTCCGGCATCGGCTTTCCCGGCAGCAGCGAAAGCCACGAACAGGCCGAGGATTTATCAACGCTCCTGCGCGAGCTCGGCACCGGACCGGCCTATATCGCCGGTTCGTCGTCTGGCGCCCGGATGTCGCTGCTGCTGGCGCATCGGGATCCGGATGCCGTCAAAGGGCTGCTGCTGTGGCGGGTGACCGGCGGCACCCGTGCCGCCGAATGCCTGGCATTCAATTACTACGAGCAATACATCGACGCTGTGGACCGGGGCGGTATCGACGCGGTGCTGGCCACCGAACACTTCGCTGCCATGGCCGAAGCCAACCCCGCTAGCGGCGAAACCTTGCGCCGGATGGGTGCGGTGGCGTTCCGAGAGGCGATGGAGCGTTGGCTGGCAGGTTTCCGGGCCGGGTGCGTGCATCCCGTGGCCGGCATCGGTTCGCCCGACATCCGCAAGATCGCCGTGCCCGCGATCGTCGTTCCGGGCAATGACAAAATTCACCCGCCAGCGGTGGCGCAGGCCGCGCACCGAATGCTACGGAACAGCATCTATCAGGAAGTGGTGACCCAGCAGGTGGACGAGGACGCCGACCAGGTGGGGTGGGACCCGGCGACCGGCCCCCTCGCTGCCCGTTTCATCGACTTCCTGCGCGCCAGGGATGGGCGTTAGCCGGGGCGGCGCGCTACAGGACCGGCTTCCTGGCGGCGTCCGCCCGGCCCTTCACGCGATAGAGCGCATAGCTCGGTGCGCCGGCGCCGGGGCGGACGGCTTCGCCGATTCGTTCAATCTCAGCCCACACCGCCGGATCGGGCCCTTCGCTTCGCCGGATATCCATGACCAACACCCCGGTGGCGTCGGCGATGGAATAGGACCGCAGGCCGAACAGCCGCCATCTGGGGTCAACGCCCACGATTGTTTCGCCGACCAGATGCCACGCCAGTTCGCTGCCTAGCGCGTAACCGTCCGCCGCCACAAAACTGGCCCCAGCCGCCTCGCGCGCCAACGCCACCTGCCAAGCGAGGCCGTCCCACCCGCGCAGGCGCAACGCCGACGGATCAAGACGCGGCGGCAGCGGAATCACGGCCGTCGCAGCCTGTATATAGGCCAGCCCGGTGATGCCGAAGCCGACCGCCGCCGCCGCTTTCCACCAACGGTCCCGGATCGCCAGGCCGCCGGCCGCAAGCGCCAGGGCGGGATAGAGAATCGCCGGCCAATTGCCCTGCACCCGGCCGCCGAACGCGTGCTGCACGAAGACCAGAGCCGGGGGCACCGACAGCGCAGCCAGAAGCGCCCAGCTCGGGTCGCGCCAGCGGCGAACCGCGGTTACCAGACCGGCGATGCACAGCAGCCAGACCAAGGGGGTCACCAACCCGATCTGGCTGCCCGCCAACTCCGCCAAAAACCCCAGCGCCCGGGTTGGCTGCCAATCGCCCACCCGACTGCCCTGCTTCACAAAGCCGACCCAATCATGCCGCGCGTTCCACAACACAACCGGGGCGAACAAGGCGGCGCCGATCAAGGCGGCCGCCCATGGCTGCCATCGCCGCAGCCAAGGGCGCGCGGACGGCACCACCAGGGTCCATAAACCGATGCCGATCCACAGGAACGCGGCGGTGTATTTGCTGTCCAGCGCCAGACCGGCGGCCACTCCGGCGGCCAGCCACCACCGCCCGCCTTCGTCCGCCGTCTTGGCCGTCGCGACATGCGCCATCGCCCACAGCGCGGCCGTCCAGAAAAACAGCAGCGGCGAATCCGGCGTCATGATCACTGACCCGACGCCCAGCAGCAGCGAGGCATTGATCAACACCGCTGCGACGATGCCCGCCTTGGTGCCGGGGAACAGCGCCCGCCCGGCATCGAACAGCATCCAGGATGCCAGGGCAGCGGCCAGCGGCCCGAGCAGGCGGACACCCCGCTCGGTTTGCCCCAGCAACAGCGTGCCAGCCTTGATCCAAAGCGCCACCATCGGTGGATGATCCAGGTAACCACCCGCCAGCGCGTGCGACCATATCAGGTAATAAGTCTCGTCCGGCGACAGCGGAATCGTGTCCGCCATCACCACCCGGATCAACGTCAGTGCCGCGAGCCCGGCGGTGAACCGCCTCATCGGGCGCGCCACACGAGCGTCGCCGAGACCGCGTAGTTCCACACCACGCCGATCATCGCACCGATGCCGCCGGCGACGGTCCATGCCGTATGCCGCTCATACAGCACCTGGGCGATGCCGATATTGGCGACCGCGCCAAAGCCGCAGACCACCATGAACAGGATCAGCCCACGCCAGAGCGCGGGTCCCTTCAAGCGTTGATCGCGGTAGGTGATCGCGTTGTTCAGCTGGAAGTTGAACACCATGGCGACGATGGTCGCGATCGTCTGGTCCGCCTCGAACCCCCAATTCGTGGTCTGCCGAACCAGGGCCAGGATGAGCAGATGGACGACCACGCCCAGCGCACCAACCAGGGCGAAGGAGAAGAATCGCAGCGGCAACAGCCCGCCGAACACCTTGTCCAGCAGCAGGCCGCCAAACTGGATCATCACCAGGGCGTCCATCTTGCTCTCGCCGGCCGCCCGTTCGCGGAACCGGGCCGGGACCTCCAGCACCCGCAGCGGGGCGGTGCTGCTAAGCATGAGGTCCAACAGGATCTTAAACCCCTGCCCGTTCAAGCCGCGCGCCAAGTCCTCGAACAATGGCCGCGGCAACATGAAGAAGCCGCTCATGGGGTCGGTCAGGCGCACCGGCAGAAAGGCCTGAGCCAACCGGATACCGCCATCGGACAAGATGTGGCGGAACTTGCTGGACAGGCCGGAATTGTCCCCGCCATCAACGTGGCGGCTGGCGACGGTGATGTCGTAGCCGCCGCCTTGCAGCGCCGCCAGCATCGTCGGCAGGCGAGATTCATCATGCTGCAGGTCGCCGTCGATCACGGCGACATAGTCGGCCGAAGACGACAAGGCCCCCTCGATCACCGCCGAGGCAAGGCCGCGCCGGCCGATCCGGCGGATGCAACGCACACGCGGGTCGTGGCGGGCGATCCGGCGGACCTCCGCGGCGGTGCCGTCGGGGCTGTTGTCATCGACGTAAATCACTTCCCAGGCGATACCCGCCAACGCGGCGTCCAGCTTTTCGATCATGGGCACGACATTGGGGCGTTCATTATAGCAAGGGACGATCACGCTGAGCACGGGAGTTCGGCTGTCGGCCGGCGACCCTGCCTGTCTCTCCTGAGTATTGGTGTCGGGCATGGGGTTCCGTTTCAATCCCTTGGGACGGCCGCTCCGGCGGGCGATCGTGGCGGAGATACAAGACGGGCACGGCAGGTCAAGGGGAGTGCGGGCGCATGCAACCCCGGGTTTAACGCCTTAAAGGCTAAATAAAAAATATTATTGATTTTTTAGACAACCCGTGTATGCAAGTTCCGTCATCATTTGTCGGACCCTGACCCAAGCCATGAGCAGTTACCGAACCTGCACTGCCGCATTGCTTGCCACGCTGGCCGTCATATCCGGCGCCCCAGCGCGCGCCGGGACCTTGTCTGCCGGCGACATGTTCAGCCAGTTCAACGCAGTGATTTTTGGTGACTTCACCAGCACGTCGGACGTCGAGGGCCGCACCGTGATCGGTGGCAACCTGACCGGCGGCGCCACGTTCAATCTTAATCCAGCGGCGGCGGCCGCGTCGTCTTATTCCGCCCTTACGGTTTACGGCAGCGCGACCTCGGCTGGAAACTACAACATCGACGCCGCTGGCAGCGTCGCGGTGGCGGGCAACAACAATGCCTCCTTCAATCTCAATGGCGGCGGATCGGCTTATGTCGGCGGCACCAACAGCGGCAACCTGACCACATCCAACGCGCCCGCCAGCATAACCGTGGTCGGCGCCAACGCTGGCAACTTGCAACTCAACAGCGGCGGCACAGTCTATGTCGGCGGCACAACCGGCGGGATCAGTACCGGCGGCAGCACCGCCGTATCGATCGCCGGCAACAGCAGCGCCAACCTGAACCTGAACGGCGGCGGCACGGTCGCGCTGGCCGGCAGCAACTACGGCACTATCAGCCTCAGCGGCGGATCGGTCAGCTATACCGGGTCCAAGGGCAACATGAACCTGAATGGCGGCGCAACCGCGACCCAGGTGCCCAGCCTTAGCCTGACGCCGCCGGCCAGCACGCTGGGATCTTTTGCATCCGTCTTTCAGACTCAGTTGACCGCACTATCCACGCAGTTGAACGGCGTAACCGCGAACAGCGGCCTCACTGCGTCGAATGGCGCAATCGCCTTCAACGCTGCCCCGAACAGCAGCGGTGTCGCGGTGTTCGACGTGAAGACCTCGGCCTTCAAGCCCAACTCGACGGTCACCATCAATCTCGACGGTGCGACATCCGTGATCATCAATGTCATCGTCGATAGCTGCGTGCAGAGCAATTGTTCCTTCGCATTGCCGAACAGCCTGAACTTCACCAACCCAACCGGTTATGCGGCCACGGTGCTGTGGAATTTCGTCAACGCGACCAACTTGACGTTCAGCAATGAATTCGGCGGATCGGTCCTTGCCCCGCTGGCGGCGGTGACCAACAACGCCCCCATCGACGGCACCCTGGTGGCGGCGAGCTACTCTGGCAACGGGGAGCTTCACAGCCATCCCTATACCGGCACCTTTCCGGGAACGACCCCGCTCTCTGGAACCACAGCGAATCCGGTGCCGGCACCCGAACCCGCGAGCCTGGCGGTGATCGCTTCGGGCTTTGCCGGCCTGGCCGCGCTCCGGCGGCGCCGACGGCCATAACGCACCCCCACATGGCCGCGATGGTCAGCCATGTCGCTACAGGCACTCTGTCATCAACCCAACGCTTGCGGACTCCCCCACACCCGCCTATGTGGGGGCGCCAAGGTAGCGGAAAGGCTCGCCCGCCCATGGCACTCGACAATTCTCAGTTTACCGCCGATTCGATTGGCACCATCTCGCCCATGGCGCGGGTGTCCGAAGCACTCGCGTTCGACGACGTTCTGGTCGTTCCGGCCTATTCCCAAGTGCTTCCATCCGCCACCCGCACCGTTACGCGGCTGACGCGCGGCATCACCCTGAACATCCCGCTGATCTCCGCCGCGATGGACACCGTCACCGAGGCGGAAATGGCCATCACCATGGCCCAGCTTGGTGGCATGGGCGTTATCCACAAGAACATGACGCCCGAAGAACAGGCCGCCCAGGTTCGCCGCGTCAAAAAGTTCGAATCCGGCATGGTGGTGAACCCGCTGACCATTCACCCCGACCAGACCCTGGCCGACGTAAAGCTGCTGATGACCACGCAACGCATCAGCGGAATCCCGGTGGTGGAACGTGAAACCAACCGCCTGGTTGGCATCGTCACCAACCGCGATGTCCGCTTCGCCACCGACCCGCTGCTGAAGGTCTATGAACTGATGACGCGGGAAAACCTCGTCACGGTCAACGCCGATGTCGGCGCCGATCGGGCAAGGCACCTGCTGCACAAGCACCGGATCGAAAAACTGATCGTCGTCGATGACGCCTACCGCTGTATCGGCCTGATCACCGTCAAGGACATGGACAAGGCCGAGTCGCACCCGCTCGCCAACAAGGACGAACTCGGACGGTTGCGGGTCGCGGCCGCCACCGGGGTCGGCCCCGACGGCGAGGCGCGCGCCAGGGCGCTGGTCGCCGCCGAAATCGACATCATCGTGGTCGATACCGCACATGGCCATTCCGAGGGCGTGCTGCGGGCGGTAGAGGCAATCAAAAAAGCCTCCAACACCGCCCAGGTCATTGCAGGCAATGTCGCGACCCCCGAAGGTGCGCGGGCACTGATCGAAGCGGGTGTGGACGCGGTGAAAATCGGCATCGGTCCGGGCAGCATCTGCACCACGCGCATCGTCGCCGGCGTCGGCGTGCCGCAGTTCACCGCGGTGATGGAAACAGCGGCGGCCTGTCGCGAACACGGCGTCCCAGCAATCGCCGATGGCGGCATGCGGACCAGCGGCGACGTCGTCAAGGCGATCGCGGCGGGCGCGGATTGTTGCATGATCGGCAGCCTGCTGGCCGGAACGGACGAGGCCCCGGGCGACGTGTTCCTCTATCAGGGCCGCTCCTACAAATCCTATCGCGGGATGGGCAGCCTTGGGGCAATGGCACGAGGATCGGCCGACCGGTATTTTCAGCAGGACATCAAGGATCAGCTGAAACTGGTTCCCGAAGGCGTGGAAGGCCGCGTCGGCTACAAGGGGCCGGTGGCGAATGTGGTGCATCAGCTCGTCGGCGGGTTGAAAGCCGGCATGGGCTACACTGGCAGTGCCGACATTGCGTCCCTGCAGACGAACACACGGTTCCGC
>DAIEHR010000139.1 GCA_027353465.1 Acetobacteraceae bacterium
CGCATGGTGCCCGCAAAAGATTGACGATCGGTTAACCGGTATCGCCGAAATCGTCCCGCCGACGAAAAAATCGCGCGGCGGGGCGCTGGCGGGTGAACCTAAAGCACCGCGCTCCATTGCACCGGCACCAGCCGGTATCCGGTCGCGGTCTTTTCCACATAGCCGGCCGACGGGAACGGGAAATGATATCCGGCGATCAGCATTTTCTCGACCGATGCCATGTCGTAGAATTCGTGCCGGGTCTGCTGCGCCAGCGCCGGGTCATGATCGTAGGCGACATGCCAGTCGGGGTTGCGCAGGAAAAGCTCCGGGATGTTGGTCACGTCGGACTGCACCATCATCTGCCGGTTGCCCGAGGCGATGGCGAACGAGGTGTGGCCCGGCGTATGGCCCGGCGTGGCGATCGCGGTGATACCGGGTGCGACTTCCTTGCCCCATGCGTAACGAACGATGCGATCTTCCAACCCGGTCAATATCTTGCGGGTATTGGCGAAATAGTTCTTGGTCATCGTGTCCGATGCCTTGGCCATGTTCTCGTCGTTCATCCAGAAAGCCCATTCGGGTTCGGGGGCGACGATCCGCGCGTTCGGGAATGCGATCTTGCCAGCGGTCGTCCGCAGGCCGTTGATATGATCCGGATGCAGGTGGGAGATAACGACAAGGTCGATCTCCGCCGGCTTCACGCCGGCCGCGGCCAGGTTCGCGAACAGATGTCCCACTGCCCCATCCGGCGACGGCCCATTCCCGGTGTCGATCAGTATCAGCTTGGACCCGGTGTTGATCAGCGTCGGATTGAACGGAACGGTCACCTTGCCGTCCGGCATGAACGCATCCGCCGCCGCCTTCAGCGCCTTGTCCTTGGGAACATTCGACACGAACGTATCGGGCATCGGGAACGTCCGGGCACCGTCGTTCAGGATCGTGACCTCATAGCTACCGAGCTTGATACGATAGTAGCCGGGCGCCTGGGTGCCGGACAGCGGCGCACTGGCCCTCGCGCCGGGCGGAAGTGCGGCGGCACCGAGCGCGGCGGCGGTTCCGGTGAGCAGGCCGCGGCGATCGAGTTGGTTCGTGACAGTCATACTATAATCCCCTGGGTCGCCGCTTATTATCGCGGCGCCAACGTTATCGTCGGGGGATTGGCCAAACAAGGAAAACGTTCGCCTCACCTCTGTCTCCCCGAACCTCGCCGGTCGAAATCGGACGTCCGGCCGTGGCAGCGGGGTCGGGCAGCGACTCTAACGAGCCGCGCCCATCACCCAGGCAAGAACTCCCTTTTGGGCGTGCAGGCGGTTTTCCGCCTCATCGAACACCACCGACTGGGGGCCGTCGATCACATCCGCATCCATTTCTTCGCCGCGGTGGGCGGGCAGACAATGCATGAAGATCGCATCCCGGGCCGCCTGTGCCATCAGCGCCTGTGTCACCTTGTAGGGTGCCAGAAGATTGTGACGGCTGGACGCCGGGTCATCCGACATCGACACCCAGGTATCCGTCACCACGCAGCGCGCACCGGCGACAGCCTCGGCCGGGTCGTCCGTCAGTTCGATCCGCCCACCCTCGGCCCGCGCCCACGCCATCGAATCCTCCGGAGGCCGCAAGCCGGGTGGGGTCGCCAGGCGCAGCGTAAAGTCGAACCGCACGGCGGCCTCTATCCAACTGCGCGCAACGTTATTTCCGTCACCGCACCAAGCGACAACCTGTCCGGCGATGGGGCCGCGATGCTCCTCAAATGTCAGGATGTCGGCCATAAGTTGACAGGGATGCGATGCCTCGGTCAGTCCGTTGATCACCGGGACGCTGGCATTTTCCGCCAATTCGTGCAGCTTCGCGGCGGAATCGGTGCGTAGCATGATCGCGTTGACGTAGCGTGACAGGACCTTGGCGGTATCGGCGATGGTTTCCCCGCGCCCGATCTGGGTGTCTTTTCCCGACAATACGATCACTTCGCCGCCGAGTTGGCGCATCCCCACCTCAAATGACACGCGGGTACGCGTTGATGGCTTTTCGAAGATCAGCGCCAGCGTCTTGCCCGCGAGCGGGCGGGAGGTGACGCCGCCCGTCCGCTTGAAGCCAGACGCGATATCCAGCATCTGCCGCAGGGTTGCGGAGTCGAAATCGCGCAAGTCCAGGAAGTGACGCGGACCAGCCCCCTGGCCTCGATTATCCGCCGCCTGCCGGACGGCGGCGCTCACTGCGCCGCTGCCTTGTTTGCCACCGCCGCCGCCACCTTGGTTGCCGCGGCGCGCAACATCGCCACTGCCTGATCGATTTCGGAATCAGTGACGACAAGCGGGGGAGCCAGACGCAGCACGTTTTCCCCGGCGGTGATCGCCATCAGGCCCTCGGCCACGCAGGCGGCCTGGACCTGCCCGACCGGAACCGCCGCTTTAAGACCAAGCAGCAGGCCCAAGCCGCGCGCATCGACGAAGACCGTCGGGAATTCACGGGCGATTTTCTCCAATTCGCCCTTGAGCTTGTTGCCTTTGCGCTGGACACCTTCCAGAAATCCCGGCGCGAGGATCACATCCAGCACGGCATTGCCCGCGGCGCAGGCCAGCGGATTGCCGCCATACGTGGTTCCGTGGGTGCCGGGAACCAGCGCCTTGGCAAACTGTTCCTTGGCCAGAACGGCACCCAGCGGGAAGCCGCCGCCGATGCCCTTGGCGGAGGACATCACATCCGGCGTAATCCCCGACCATTCATGCGCGAACAGCTTGCCAGTACGGCCCATGCCGGTCTGCACTTCATCCATGCCCAGGATGATGCCGTACTCATCGCACACCGCGCGCAGGTCGCGCAGGAACTGCATGTCGGCCGGGCGCACGCCGCCCTCGCCCTGCACCGGCTCCACGATGATGCCGCAGGTGGCCGGCCCGATCGCCGCGCGCACCGCGTTCATGTTGTTGAACGGAACGTGGTCGAAGCCCTCCACCACCGGGCCGAAGCCCTCCATGTAGTGCGGGTTCCCGGTCGCGGCCAGGGTTGCCAGGGTGCGGCCGTGGAATGCGCCTTCAAAGCAGATGAACCTGAACCGCTCCGGCTTGCCGGCGTCCGACATCGCCCGGCGCATCATCTTGATCATGCCCTCGTTCGCCTCGGCACCCGAGTTGCAGAAGAACACACTGTCCGCGAACGTGTTTTCCACCAGCCGCGCCGCCAGCCGTTCCGCCTGTGGGATGCGATACAGGTTGGAGGTGTGCATCACCTTCGCGGCCTGCTCCGCAATCGCCTTCACCAGATGCGGATGGCCGTGCCCAAGCGAGGCCGTGGCGATGCCCGACCCGAAGTCGAGGAATCGTCGCCCATCCACCGTCCACAGCCAAGCGCCCTCGCCCCGCTCGAAAGCGAGGTCGGCACGAGCGTAGTTCGGCAGCAGAGCGGAAATCATCCGGGTTAGCCCTTGTTTTTCATCTTCCAACGGATCGCCCGCCCGCGACCCTTTCGGGGCAGGTCCTACGGAAACGGTGATCATTGGCGATCGCTTACGCGCTGTCAAACAACGGTTTTGCGGGACCGCGCAACGCTAGCCCGCTGCCGTCGCGGTCGGGATAATGAAATGCTGTGCATTTCACCCGGATACTGGCCATCGAATGGGTCACTCTTCGGGCTGGCCATCGCCCGCCAGCGCGCTGCCGCGGCGCCATCCGCCAGCCTAACGAAATCTGCTTGGCCACACCGGGACGCGGCACCCTTGCCGGCCTCCATCCGACCGCACACACTGGAAGCAGAGAAACCCCTGGGGACGTGCGTTCCATGACCGAAACCCCCGCGACCGATCGCGCCGTGATCGGAGACTCTCCGCGCCGGCGGGAGGACGCCCGATTCGTCACCGGCCACGGCCAATACCTGGACGACCTGCGTTTCGCCAAGGTAGTACATGCCGTGTTCCTGCGCTCCCCGCACGCGCATGCGGGCATCGTGTCGATCGACACCACCGAGGCATCGCGCGCAACCGGCGTCGTTGCCATCCTGACCGCGAAGGACGCCGCCGCCGACGGATTGCTGCCGTTGCGCCCGACGGTCGAAGCCAATGTCCAGACCGACGAGCCGTTTCGCTTCCTGCCGCAGCCGATCCTGGCCGCGGACAGGGTGCGCTATGTTGGGGAGCCGATCGTTCTGATCATCGCGCGAACCCGCAATCAGGCGATGGATGCCGCCGAACGGATCGTTATTGAATTCGACATGCTGCCCGCCGTCATCGACGCCAGGGACGCAACCACCCAAGGGGCGCCCCTGCTGACCGATGCAGTCCCGGACAATCTTTGCCTGGACTGGCACTGGGGCCAAACCGCCGAAGTAGCGGAGACAATCAAAACCGCCCCGCATACCGTGACCATCACGCTTAACAACCACCGCATCGCCACCAACCCGATGGAACCGCGCGGTGCGGTCGGCATCTATGACGGCCGTTATACCCTGCATCTCTCCAGCCAGAACCTCCACGGCAACCGCGACATGGCCGCTCGGGTGCTGGGCGTCGATCCGTCGGCGGTTCGGTTCATCGCGCCCGATGTTGGCGGCGGATTTGGCGCGAAGAATTTCGCCTACGCCGAACATGCACTGATCCTGTGGGCCGCGCGCCGCACCGGCCAGACGGTGAAATGGATCGCGACGCGATCAGAGACGTTTCTGTCCGACCACCAGGCGCGCGATCACCTCGCCACGGCCACGCTGGCGCTGGACGAAGGCGGCAAATTCCTGGCGCTGCATGTGGATAGTATCGCCAATCTGGGGGCCTATATGGCCGGCGGCGCGGGCGGGGTGCAGACCAACCAGTATCCGCATCTGCAAGGCACGGTCTACCACGTCCCCGCCATCGCGCTGCGCGTCCGGGCAGTGCTGACCAACACCACGCCGATCGGGGTGACGCGCGGCCCCGGCTTCGGCGAGGCGGTCAATATTATGGAGCGCCTGATCGACGCCACCGCGACCCAATGCGGTTTCGACCGTATCGACCTGCGCCGCCGCAACTTCGTCACCCACATGCCGATGACCAATGCGCTGAATTTCATCGTCGATAGCGGGGATTTCAGGCGCCATTTCGACACCGCGATCGACAATGCCGACCTCGCTAACTTCAACGCCCGTCGGCGGCAAAGCGAAGCGACCGGCAAGCGGCGCGGGGTGGGGCTCGCCTGCCACATAAAAGGAACCGGCGGATTGCCGACGGAAAATGTCGATATCCGGTTTGAGGCCGATGGTTCAGTCTCCCTTATCACCGGCACCCAAACCATCGGTCAGGGCCATGAGACGACAATGCCGCAAATTCTGTCCGACCGCCTGGGGCTACCCAACGCCCGGATCGTGCTGAAGCAGGGAGACACCGACCAGATCGCGATGGGCGGCGGCCATGGAAGTTCGAGGGCGACCTATATGGGTGGGACGGCGATCTGGCGCGCATCGGATATCATCGTCGAGAAAGGCAAGCTCCTGGCCGCGCGGTCGCTGGAAGCAGCCGAGGCCGATATCGTGTTCCAGGACGGGCAGTTCCGTGTCACTGGCACGGATCGCACGGTCAGCTTGCCGCGTTTGGCGGAACAACACCCCGGCGCGCTGGACACCTATCACCGCTGGACGCGCGACGCGATGACGTTCCCTAATGGCACCCACATCGCCGAGGTCGAAGTCGATCCGGAAACCGGTGCCGTCAGCCTGCAACGCCTGACCGCGGTGGATGACTACGGGATCATCGTGAATCCGATGATCGCCGCCGGACAAGCCCATGGCGCGATTGCCCAAGGTGCCGGGCAGGCGCTGCTGGAACACGCGGTCTATGACGCAAGATCAGGTCAGCCGGTCAGCGGCTCGTTCATGGATTACGCCATGCCGCGCGCCGGCGATCTTCCCAGTTTCGATCTGGCGTTTTCCGGCACGCGCTGCACGACCAACCCAGTTGGCGTGAAAGGCTGCGGGGAGGCCGGAGCAATCGCACTGTTCCCCGCTATCGCCAACGCCATCGCGGATGCCATTGGCGTTACCGCCCCAGATGGTCCGGCATCGGCTTTTCGGATCTGGCAGGCGCTGGAAGGTAAAGCCGGCTGATCAATCGGCCCGCCCGACTTTCCCCCGCGCCTCGGGCCAGCCTGTCGCTATGACATCGGTCAAAAC
>DAIEHR010000363.1 GCA_027353465.1 Acetobacteraceae bacterium
GGCGGAATCAGGGCCCACCCGCATGCGGGCGCCGTCGAAGTGCAGGATCGACCCGCCGCCGGCCGCGACGGTGTTGATCGCCATCATCGGCGCGCGCATCCGCACCCCGGCGACCGCCGTTTCGAACGCACGCTCGAACGCGCCGGCATACAGCGCCACGTCGGTCGAGGTGCCGCCCATGTCGAAGCCGATGATCTGGTCGAAGCCCGCCATCCCGGCGGTGAGGGCCGCGCCGACAATGCCACCGGCCGGGCCGGACAGGATCGCGTCCTTGCCCTGGAAGCTGTGCGCCTCGGTCAGGCCGCCGTTCGACTGCATGAAGTAAAGCCGCGCGCCGGTCAGTTCCGACGCCACCTGATCGACATAGCGGCGCAGGATCGGGGACAGATAGGCATCCACCACTGTGGTATCGCCGCGCGGCACCAGCCGCAGAAGCGGGCTGACGGCGTGGCTGGCGGAGACCTGAGTGAAGCCCGCCTCGCGCGCCAGTTCGGCCAGACGCCGTTCATGGTCTGGATATTTCCATGCGTGCATCAGCACGATGGCGCAGGCGTCGATGCCCGCGGCCTTGGCTTTGGCCAGGGTTTCGCGCGCGCTGGCTTCGTCCAGCGACTCGATTTCCGTCCCATCGACGCCGACGCGGCCCTGAATTTCGGCCACCTGCTCATACAGCATCGCCGGCAGGGTCAGCGCCAGGTCGAACAGCCGCGGGCGAGCCTGGTTACCGATGCGCAAGGCGTCGGCGAACCCTTTGTTCACCAGCAGCAGGGTACGGTCACCCTTACGCTCCAGCAGCGCATTGGTCGCCACCGTGGTGCCCATCTTCACCGCGTCGATCAGGTTCGGCGGGATCGGGGCGTCCAGCGCGATGCCCAGGATCGACTTGATCCCGGCGATGGCGGCATCTTTGTAGCGTTCGGGATTCTCCGACAGCAGCTTGTGGGTGGACAGCTTGCCCTCGGGATCGCGGGCGACGATGTCGGTGAAGGTGCCGCCGCGGTCGATCCAGAATTGCCAGGTGCTCATGGTGCTGTCCTCTTCCCCTCGTGTAGTCCCGCGTCGGCAAGGCCGCGGAGTTCCTGCCCGCTGGTTTCCGGTAGCATCAGCGTGGCGATAATGACCAGGGCATAGGCGCAACCGGCGAACACCCCGACCGCGACCCCCAGCCCCAGCTTCGCCGAGGCCGCGCCGACCAACGTGGGAAACAGGGCGGCGAAGCCCCGGCCGAAATTGTAGCAGAAGCCCTGTCCCGATCCGCGCAGTTCGGTCGGAAACAACTCGGTAAACACCGCGCCCATGCCGCTGAAGATGCCAGATGCGAAGAAGCCCAGCGGAAAGCCCAGCACCAGCATCAGCCCGTCGGAGATCGCGATCTGGGTATAGAGCAGCACCACCGCCATCGACCCGATGGCAAACGTCAGGAAGGTTCTGCGCCGGCCCAATATGTCATTCAAATAGGCGCTGACGATATAGCCGCAGAACGACCCCGTGATGATCACGCCCAGATAGCTGCCCGTACTCAGCACCGACAAATGCCGCTCGGTTCGCAAAAACGTCGGCAGCCAGGTGGTGATGCCATAGTAACCGCCCTGCGCACCCAGCGCGAGCAGGCTGCCCTTGGCGGTGATGCTCAGGAAGCGCGGCGAGAAGATCGCCAGCAGCGGCGGATGGGCTTCGGCGCGTTGATAGACCGCCGGTTCGGGCACCAGCCGGCGAATCAGGAACACGCTGAAGGCTGGCAACAGACCCAGGAAGAACAGCACCCGCCACGCATAGTCCTTGGGCAGCAAGGACGCCGACAGCGTGGCCGCCAACGCCGCGACGCCCCACCCCACGGCCCACGAGCTTTGCACGAAACCCACCGCCTTGCCGCGATGGCGGGCGGCGATCACCTCCCCGATCAGCACCGATCCGGCAGCCCATTCGCCGCCGAACCCAAGGCCTTGCAGGCCGCGGGTGACCAGCAGTTGCTGGAAGCTGTTGGTGAAGCCCGACAGGAAGGTGAAAACGGCGAACCAGACGATGGTGATCTGCAACGTGCGGACGCGCCCGATACGATCCGCCAGCAATCCGGCGATCCAGCCGCCCGCCGCCGACAGGATCAGCGTGGCGGTCGCCAGCAGCCCCGCCTGGGTATTGGTCATGCCCCAAAGCCCGATCAGAACCGGGACGACGAACGA
>DAIEHR010000384.1 GCA_027353465.1 Acetobacteraceae bacterium
TGACGCGGGGCAGAACCTGCTCCGCCGTCAGGATCATGGATCGGCGGCCCAGTTCCGGGTCCGCCCAGTCCTTTCCGGCATACAGTAGGGTTCCGAAATCGCCGACCTCCTCGCGGAAGGCCAGCACATCGTCGGCGACCTTGTCCGGAGTGCCCCAGACGATCAGTTTCTCGCAGACGTAGTCCAATGTGACTTCGTCATCCGGTTGTTCCGCATGGGTCTTGAACAGCATCAGCCGCCCGTTCTTCTTCAGCTTCGTGAACAGCGAGTTGTAATACTGCCGGTACGGGCTGTTCGGTTCGGTTGCATAACGCCTGGCGGTGGCCAGGTCGTCGGCCACGCACAGGCTTTTGGCGACCCGCCAGTTCGCCGGATCGGCCACCCGGCCGCCCAACGCGCAGCCTTCCTGGTATTTCGGCCAATGCGTCCTGACCCATTTCGGCAGCAGGAAGTTGGAGGAGATCGCGTCCCATCCGCGCGCGGCGGACTGCGCCACGCCAGCGGAGTGCGGCGATACCGCGGTGACGACGATCGGCGGATGCGGGCGTTGCAGCGGCTTACCGATGAAGCCCTGGCCGATCTCCGCCATCAGGGTCTTCTCGGTCGAAATCTTCCAGTATTTGCCTTCAAGATTATACGGCGCCTCGCCGGTCCAGATCGCCAGGACCATGTTGATGCCCTCCAGGAACATCGCCGCGCGATCCTGGCCGAGGTTGCCGAACACCTCGGCATCGGACAACAGGCCGCCGGGGCTGATGCCGAAGATGAAGCGCCCGTCCAGCAGATGGTCCAGCATCGCCAGTTGGCCCGCCACGGCGGCGGGATGCGCGTTCGGCATGTTGACCGTGCCAGTGCCCAGGCGGATGGTCTTGGTCGCGCTCGCCAGCGTCGCGATGAACATGGCGCAGGAGGTGATGTTCTCCGCCGCGTCGGTCACATGCTCGCCGCACAGGCCTTCGACGTAGCCCAGTTCGTCCGCCAGGATGAAGGCCTCCCGGTCTTCGCGCAGGCTCTGGCGCCAGTCCTTGCCGAGCGGGTGAATGGGCATGGTGAAGAAGCCGAGTTTCATGGGTGCTCCCTGGCGTGTGGAGCAGAAGATAGGAGGCAAACGGGACTGCGCGGAAATCATAAGTTCCGCCAAGACCCATTAGGATTCCTGATACGCCTGTTCCCAGACCGCGGAGATACGCCGAGCCTCTTGTTCCAGCAGGTCGAGGAAGATCGCGGCGGCCGGGGCCAGGGTGCGGCGCGCGGGCTCGATCAGCACGAGGTCCAGGGTCAGGCTCGGGTTGGCGATCGGGTTGACGTCGAAGCCGCTTGTGGCGTCGCCGTCCAACATCAGGGCGGGCAAAATGGTTACCCAGTCGCCGCGCGCGACGAAGTCCAGCGTACCGAACATGGTGTCCAGTTCGATCGTGCGTGCGATGTCCGCGCCAACGGTGGCGCAGTAGGTTTCCAGCGTCCCCCGCCGCGTATTGACCGCGCTGGGCAGCACCAGTTTCAGCTTCCCCCGATCGGCGAGGCGGATCGGTCCGGGAAGGTGCGCTCCACTGGCGGCGGCGACAAACAGTTCCGGCGTCCGCAGCAACAGCCGGCTTTTCAGCCCGGCCGAGTCCGCGAACGCCGGCACGATCGCGAAATCGACCTCTCCTGCTCGGACCATCTGCGTCAGGGCGGCGCTGTAGCCTTCGGTTACGTGGACCTTGACGTTGGGATGGGCGTCCACGAACCGCGCGAGCGCAGGGGCAAGGGTGCAACGGGTCATGGTGGGCATCAGGCCGACGACGATCTGACCGTCCTGGCCGGCGGCATAGGCCTGGACGGTGCGGCTGGCGGCATCGTGGGCGCGCAGCACGTCGATGGCCCGGCGGTAATAGGCGTCGCCCGCCGGGGTGGGCGCGATGCGGCGTTTGTCGCGGATGAACAACCGGACGCCGAACGCGGTTTCCAGGTTGCGAACGTGCTGGGACACGCCGGACTGGGTCGCGTTCTCCCGCTGGGCGGCGAGGGTGAACGAGCGTTCCTCATAGACGGAAACGAACAGCCTGATGTCGCGCAATGTGCCGAGCACAGTGGGGTATCCGATTTTCTGATGCGGTTGGGCAGTTCACATCGGATCGGCGCAACTTGCCAGCAGCCCGTTCCGTGGGTTTGATCTCCGCCGGGAAGAAATGGAGGGAACGATGGACTTTGAACAGATCACCTATGAGGTTAAGGGCACCACCGCGATCGTGACCCTGAACCGGCCGGAGCGGCGGAACGCGCTGAGCGGCAAGCTGCTGCGGGAACTGAACGCGGCGCTGAAAGAGGCGGACGAATACAACCCGGTGCATTGCGTGGTGCTGCGCGGGGCAGGGCCGCATTTCTGCGCGGGCGCGGATTTGAATGAGTTCTCGTCCGGGCGCGGGCCGGAGTATCGCGGCCGGTCGGAAATCGATGACGACGTCTGGCGGCTGGAGCAGGGGCAGAAGCTGCGGATCGAGTTGTTCGACATGCACAAGCCGGTGATTGCCCAGGTGCATGGAACCTGTATCGGTATCGGAACGGAACTTGCGTGGTTCTGCGACATGGTCATCGTGGCCGACGATGCCCGGATCGGTTTCCCGCCGGTGCGTGATCTGGGAACTCCCCCGGGCAGCATGTGGCTGTACCACTGCGGGCCGCAATGGGCGAAGCGCCTGTTGCTGACGGGGGATTCGCTGACCGGCAAGGATGCGGTGGAGATCGGTCTGGCGCTGAAATCTTACCCGGCGGCGGAACTGGAAACCGAGGTGATGCGGCTGGCCGATCGCATGGGCCTGGTGGATCCGCATCTGCTATCGGCCAACAAGCGGATGGTGAATTTGGGTCTGGAACTGATGGGCGCGCGGACGTTGCAACGCATCGGGTCGGAGATCGACGCGCGCGGGCACCTCGCCCCGAAGGCGATGGCGTTCAAGGCGACGATGCGGGAGCATGGGGTGAAGCACGCGTTCCAGCAGCGGGATGCGGCGTTTGGCAGCGGGTATGCTGCTGTGAAGGGGCGCGACCCGGATTAGGCGGCACAGGAGCGGGTAACGATAGGGGGCTTCAATCGGCCCCTTGTCGTGGCGCCGTGCGTTGTCGGGGGCTGCATCCCGTGCCCGTCGCTCAGCCTGTAGTTGCGAATTCGCACCGAAATAGGCTCGTTTTAGAAGGCAGCCTCTTTAGGCGACTGCTTTTGAATGAGGCGGTGCCTCGGATTTAGCGATTAAAATCCGCCTATAAAAATGCCATTATATAGTAAGAACATAGTTTCTGCGTATAAAATGCGCATAAATATGCCTCATAAATAGCATTTGTGGGTTCTTTCGATCGAATGCCCGCCTTGGCTGCGCCTCGGTCGTTGGCATGCGCTTTGCCTCTACTAGTGGGTATACGCCTCACTGGGGTTGCCCCGCAGTACAGGACGCACACGCATATGAAACACAAAGCGCCTTTAGCGATTTCCTGCGCCCTTGGTATCGGATTCGCCGCAAGCGGGGTGCACGCCGCCGCGCCAGACCTGGATGCGGCCAAGGCCCTGGTGGCCGAACACAGCGTGCTGCCGAACTTTACGCCTCCAGGCGCGCCGTTCGACGCCCATGCCTGCATGGCCGGCAAAAAAATCCTGACAATGCCCGTTTCCAGCGCCAACCCGTTCACCAAGAACATCGCGATCGCGATGACCGGGGTTGCCAAACAGATCGGCTTCGAAGTCAAAGAGTGGGAGAATCAGGCCAGGCCAACCCAGTGGGTTCAAGGCATGGAATATGCGATCAACAACAAATTCGACGCGGTGGATTTGCTCGGCGGCGTGAACCCGGCGGTTCTCGGACCGCAGATCGCCGAGGCAAAGAAGGCTGGCATCAAAGTATTCACTTCACACCTTTACGACACGATACAGACCCCCGACCCAAGTGTGACCCTGTCGATGCGGGTGCCGTACCATGAGGTCGGGGCGCTGCTGGCCAGTTGGGTCACCATGAAGACTGGCGGACACGTTAATGCCGTGATCGTCGGCTCCGACGAGATCATTCCGACCGCGCCATTTGTCAAGGGAATCACCGATACGTTGACGAAAATATGCGGTCCGGACTGTAAATTTACTTACATCAATGCTCCGGTGCCGGAGTGGTCCACCAAAATTCAGTCCGGAGTCCAGTCGGCGCTAATCACCGACCCGACGATCAACTACGTCATTCCAATTTACGACAGCATGTCGCAATTCGTTGTTCCCGCGCTGACAATCACCGGGCGGAAAGGTAAAGTAAAAATCGCCACCTTCAACGGCACCCCATTCGTTATCGACATGATCCAAAAAGGCGATGTCGAAATGGATATCGGCGAAAGCCTCGGCTGGATCGCTCGGTCTATCCTTGACGGATACATGCGGGACATGTGCGGGCTGAAGACATACACGACGCTTTACGTCCCATTCTATATCTTCGACAGTAGTAATGCGAAGAACGCCGGTACGCCCGCCGATTATGACCGCGGCTATGGCGACAACCACGTGTCCGGCTACAACACGCTTTGGGAACTGAAGTGACTTTTGTGCCTCCCAAGCCGCGCAAGCCAGGGGAACCTCCCGCACTTTCCCTGCGTCACCTGTCGAAACGGTTTGGCGGCGCCAGGGCGTTGAACGATGTCTCTCTCAACGTGTTACCGGGTGAGGTGCTTGGGCTGCTCGGACAGAACGGATCGGGAAAGTCAACGCTGATAAAGGTGCTGTCGGGCTATCATGTGCCGGAGCCCGGCGGGGAGTTGCTGATCCACGGCGAGTCGGCTCCTTTGCCGGTGCCGCCGGGGATCGCCGAACGGGTGGGCTTGGCCTTCGTGCATCAGCACCTGGGGCTGGTACCGTCCCTGACGGTACTGGAAAACCTGCGCATGAACACCATCGCCACGCAGACGCGCTGGTGGATGAACTGGCGGCGAGAAACCGAGAGGGCGCGGGAAACGTTCGCACGGTTTGGATTGTCCATCAACCCGAATGCGCGGATCGCGGACCTGCCTCAGGTGGAACGGGCGCTGGTCGCCATCGTGCGGGCGTTCGAAACGGTACGGGCCGAGGGCCGGGAGCATGCCGGAATTCTGGTGCTGGACGAACCAACCCCGTTCCTGCCCAAGGCCGGCGTCGAGCAGTTATTCGGGCTGGTGCGCGCTATCGTACAGGAAGGGGCCGCGGTCATATTCGTTTCTCACGATATCGACGAAGTCATGGAAATCACCGATCGCGCGACGGTGCTGCGCGATGGTGTGCTTGCCGGCACGGTGGTCACCCGGGACGCGAGCCATGCGGATTTCGTCGAATTGATTGTCGGACGCAGGGTGGAGCTGTTTCATGCCACGCCGCACGACCATTCGGATCGCCCCGTCGCCGTTAGCGTGCGCGACGCAACCGGTGGCAGCTTACACGGCGTATCGGTGGATGTGCATGAAGGGGAGATCGTCGGCCTGGCGGGGTTGATCGGGTCCGGCTTCGACGACCTGCCGTATCTGATTTACGGCGCGCGGCAGGCATCTTCCGGAACATTGCGCATTGCCGGTCACGCCGAACAGCCGTTGGCGAAAATGACGCCCTCCGCCGCGATCGGCGCGCGCCTCGCTTTGCTGCCATCCGACCGGCTCGGGGCCGCGGGGATCGGATCGCTGCCCGTCGCGGATAATGTCTCGCTGCCGGTGCTGAATGAGTTCCGCGGAATGTTGCTGAACTGGCAGGGTATTTTTGATCGCACTCTGGAACTTGGAACCGCCTATCAGGTTCGGCCAAACCGCCCGGAGATGAATCTGGCCTCTTTGTCGGGCGGCAATCAGCAGAAGACGCTGATGGCAAAGTGGCTGCAAACCGGTCCGCGACTGTTGATGCTGGACGAGCCGACACAAGGCGTGGACGTAGGCGCGCGCCAGCATCTCTTCGCAACACTCGTCGCGGCCGCATCGCGCGGCATCGCGATTCTCGTCGCCAGTACGGATTATGAGCAGTTGGAGCAGATTTGCGACCGCGTGCTGATTTTCGCCCGAGGTACGGTCGTTGCGCACTTGGAAGGGGCCGCGATCAGCAAGGCCAGCATTGCGGAACACTGTCTGCGCAGCACAGAAATTGCTGCCAGCCAGCCATCGATACCCATATCGGAGCGTGTGACCACAGCATGAGCCAAAGCCCCACGCAGACCACCGTCGCGAAGACGGTGACGCGCCGGCCTTTCAATCTGGCCAGATTCCTGGAATCCTACGCCCTGGTTGCCGCGCTTATTCTGTTGGGCGCGGTATTCGGCGCGATCCGGCCCGAGGCTTTTCTGTCGTGGGCCAATATCTCCACCATGCTTGGCTCCCAATCCGTGCTCGTGGTCGTGACCATGGCGCTCATCATCCCTCTGACCGCCGGGGATTTCGATCTGTCGGTGGCCAGCATGCTGACGTTGTCATCGATGATCATCGCCGTCTTGAATGCGCAGATGGGCATCAGCCTGCCCGTCGCTATGCTGGTGGCGCTGTTAGCCGGTGCGCTGACCGGATTGATCAATGCATGGTTTATACTGTATTTCCGTATTCCTTCCCTGATCGTAACACTGGGCACCGGGACGTTTATCAATGGTGTCGTATTGTGGATCAGTGGCTCCATGACCATCAGCGGGCTGGACGATGCCCTGACCGACTGGGTGGTGGTGCGCCGGATTTTCGGTATCCCACTGGCGTTTTATTACGCGGTCGCGCTGTGTGCGGCGATTTGGTACTTCTTCGAATATACCACGCCGGGGCGCCGCCTGTTATTCGTGGGCCGCGGGCGGGAGGTTGCTCGGTTGTCGGGCATTCGGGTCGATCGGGTGCGGCTGTTCAGCCTCGTGACTTCGGGTGTGCTCAGCGCGGGCGCGGGTATCATGTATGCCGGCACGATCGGCGCGGCGGATCCGCTGTCTGGCCTGACCTTCATGCTGCCAGGGTTTGCCGCCGCGTTCCTGGGCGCGACCAGTATTTCGCCAGGGCGCTTCAACGCCTGGGGCTCTCTGGTGGCGGTGTATTTTCTGGTGATCGGCATAACCGGCCTGACCATTCTGGGCATCCAGACCTTCGTGCAAAATCTGTTCTACGGCGGAGGTCTGGTGCTGGCGGTGGCTTTGTCGCAGTTGGTGCGAAACCGGGAGGCGCAGGACTTCACCTAGCGCCTCCCGCCGGCTGGCCGGCTATCAGATCACGTTCTTCTCGCGCAATGCCGCGAGTGAGGCCGCATCAAGACCCAGGCGCTGTGTCAGTACGGCGTCGGTGTGCTCACCCAGTAAAGGCGGGGCGATGCGGTAGTTGGCCGGCGTTTCCGACAGCTTCACCGGGTTGGCGATCACCTTAACGGTCTGGCCGGAGCTGTGCGCCATCTCAACAACCATGTCGCGCGCGACGACCTGGGGATCGGCGAATACCTCCGACAGCTTGTTGATCGGGCCGCAGCCGATCTTCAGCGCCTCCAGCTTCTCCACCCACCAGGTCGTGGTGTTTTGCATCATCACCGGGGTCAGTGTGTCGGTGACAAGCTGGCGGTTGCCGACACGGTCGGCGTTGGTCTTGAAGCGCGGGTCTTCCAGTAGATGGGTCAGGCTGAACGCCTCGCAGAAGCGCTTGAACGTCGGGTCGTTGGCGACCGACAACACGATGTGCCCATCCTTGGTCGGAAACACCTGATAGGGGGCGATGTTCGGATGCTGGTTGCCCAGGCGCGGCGGGTTCTCGCCGGTGGCCAGGTAGTTCATGCCCTGGTTCGCCAGCCATGCGACATGGGTGTCCAGCATACCGATATCGATCTGCTGGCCCTGGCCGGTCAGGTCGCGATGGCGCAGCGCCGCCAGGATGCCGATGCAGCCATACAGCCCGGCGAACAGGTCCGCGACCGGCACGCCGACCTTCTGCGGCAGGCCGTCCGGCTCGCCGGTCAGGCTCATGACGCCGCCCATCGCCTGGATCAGGCTGTCGTAACCCGGACGGGGCGCATACGGGCCGGTCTGGCCGAACCCGGTGATCGAGCAGTAGATCAGCCTCGGGAATTTGGCATGCAGCTGCTCATAACCCAGGCCGTATTTGGCCAGGGCGCCAACCTTGAAGTTCTCCACGAAAATGTCGCTCTCGGAGATCAGCTTCAGCGCGATCTCCTGACCCTCGGGCTGGGAGATATCCAGCGTGACCGACTGCTTGTTGCGGTTTACGCCGACGAAATAGGCGCTTTCCCGGGTGCCGGGCATTGTCGGCGGGGCGAACCCCCGGGTGTCGTCGCCGGCGCCGGGGCGTTCGATCTTGACCACGTCGGCGCCGAGGTCGGCCAGCATCTGCGCGCAGGTCGGTCCCGCCAGAACACGGGTCAGGTCGAATACGCGAAGGCCCTTCAACGGCCCGGTGGGTTCGGTCATCTCGGTCTCCTGGATGCCGGTTGCTCTAACCGGCCGTTCGTCGATAATGGTTTATAGATCGCTCCCCGCCACAAGCAAACGATCCGGGGACGCGGCGGGGAAGGATATATCCATGCCACGAGATGCCGCTGTCAGCATCGAGTCCCGCCAATCCTGGGAAGCCGCGTTCGTGACGCTTGGCATTCTGGCGATATCCTTCGGCTCGCCGTTGCTGGCCGTCGTCGGATTGCGCGACATGCAGGCGGCGATGCACACTGACCGTTCGGTGCTGGCGCTGGCCAGCGCGCTGGTGTGGATCGGTACCGGCGTGGGCGGTATCCCGATGGGCTGGCTGGCGGACCGGATCGGCATCCGCACCACCGTGGCGATGGGGACAGTGTCGATGGCCGCGGGGCTGGCATTGTCCAGCCTGGGCCGTGTCTGGGCGCTGTATATCGGGCACGGGCTGCTGATCGGCTTTCTGGGCAACGGGGCGATCTATGCGCCGCTGATGGTCTATGTCAGCCGCTGGTTCGACCGGCGCCGCGGCACCGCCATCGCACTGATTTCCTCCGGTCAGTACATCGCCGGCATGATCTGGCCATCGCTGCTGGAGGTCGGGATCAAGCATGTCGGCTGGCAACCGGTGATGCTAGGCTACGGCGCCGCCGTCCTGCTGATCCTGCCGTTGCTGACGTTGGTGCGCACGGCACCGGAGCCTCTGGCACTCGGCCCCGGTCACGCCGAACCACGGCAAGGCGACCGCGTGCTAGGGCTGAAACCGAATGTGGCGATGGTGCTGATCTGCATCGCCAGCTTCTGTTGCTGCGTGCCGATGGCGATCCCGTCCTCGCATCTTGTGGCGTTCTGCGGCGACGTGGGGATCATTCCCAGCCACGGCGCGGCGATGCTGTCGGTCATGCTGGCTTGCGCCTTCCTGTCCCGCCAGTTCTGGGGCGCCTTCGCCGACCGGTTCGGCGGCCTGCGCACGGTGATGACCGGGTCGGCGTTTCAGGCGATGGCGATCGGCGCGTTTCTGCTGACCCGCGACGAAGTGGGGCTATTCGCCATCGCCAGCGCGTTCGGGTTGGGCTTCAGCGGCATCATCCCGTCCTACTCTGTGGCGATCCGCGACCTGTTTCCGTCGAAAGAAGCATCCTGGCGCATCCCCACTGTATTGATGACGGCGATGTCCGGGATGGCATTCGGAAGCTGGTTCGCGGGCCGGCTGTTCGACACCTTCCTGTCCTACCGCCCGGCGTTCGCCTCCGGCGTTGCGTTCAATCTGGTCAATCTGGTGCTGATCGCCTTCCTGGTCAGCCGCACCGTCCACCGCCGCCGGCTGACGTTAGCGGCGACATAGCGTACGCCGCTTCCACCAGAGCGACCGCGGCGGCGTTGTCGGCCAGGTCGGCGATCGGCTTCCGGCCGTTCTGCAGGCGTTGCAGCGTGTCCCGCACGAAGGTCGGGTAGAAATGCACGTTGGTCAGTTTCATCGCCTTGGTTACCCGCTGGCGGTCGTTCGATACCACCTCCAGCGTGCTGTCATCGCGGGCGGCAAAGTAATGGTTCTGCGTCCGGATCGAGTAATGCAGGTCGAACACCGAATTGGGGGCGGGATACAGATACCCGGTTTCGACCATGCAGCTTGCGCCGCCGCCTTGCATCAGCACCACCGCATGATCCTCGATGTTCAAGCCCGCCGAACGGTTCGACATCATCGCGCCGGTCACGGTCAGGTCCGCGCCGCCCAGCAGCACGCGGCACATGTCCATGAAATGCACGCCCAGGTTTAGCAGCGGGCCGCCGCCGGACCGTTTACGATCGATCACCCAATCGACGTTTTGCTGGTGATAGCGGTCCACCATGCCGCCGATGAACTTGAACATCGCGTAGTGCAGCGGCTCGTTCATCGACAGGATGGTATCGACCATTGGGCTGTAGCGAATCACATACGGCACCGCCGCGAACACGCCGGCCGCCGCTGCTCGGATGGCGATGTCGGTGGCCTCGGTGGCGTTGATCGCGCAGGGCTTTTCCATAGCAAACGGAATCCTGGCGTCGATCAGGAAGCGGGCCAGTTCGGCCATGTCGCAATGCTGGGCCAGGGCGAAGGCGAAATCCGGCTTTACCTCCGCGCACATGTCCCGGTAGTCGCCGAACGCCGGGCAGCCCGCCTTGGCCGCCGCATATGCAGTCCGCGACAGGTTTGGATCGCAGACGCCCACGATCGTGACGTCGCCGAGTTCCAGACACGGCTCCAGAAAGAACGGCGTATGCCAGTGTGAAACGCCGATCAGCACCACGCGCATGTCGTTTCCCCTCTTTTGCGTTGTCCTTCCGTGGCGCATCGTGACGGCTGCCGCAAGTCAGGGACCCATCGATGATCACTTTGTCAGAGAATTTCCGGGCGCTGTTCTACACCCCGTTCTATGCCGCGCATGCTACCGGCGCATATGAGCGGGAGGGCGTGGACGTAGAGTTTCGCCTGTCGTCCGACCCGGCGCGTACCGCCGCCGCACTGCGGTCTGGCGACATCGAGGTGATGTGGGGCGGCCCGCTGCGGGTGCTGCTGACCCATGATGCCGACCCGGCCTCTGACGTCGTCTGTTTCTGCGACGTGGTAGCCCGCGACCCATTCTTCGTGATTGGGCGGGAGCCGCGTCCCGACTTCCGTCCCGCCGATCTGCCGCCGGTTCTGCTGGCTTCGGTGTCCGAGGTTCCAACCCCCTGGCTGTGCCTGCGGGACGACATCCGCCGCGATGGCATCGTTCCGGAATCGATCAAACGGGTGGCCAACCGGACCATGGCCGAAAACGTCGCGGCGTTGCGGGCCGGGACCGTGGACGCGGTGCAGGTGTTCCAGCCCTATGCCGAGGACCTGCTGGCCTCCGGCGACGGGCATCTATGGTATGCAGCGGCCAATCGTGGGCTGACCGCCTACACCACGCTGGTCACGCGCCGCTCGGTGTTGCAGCGGAAGCGCGATGAGTTGCTGCGGATGGTCCGAGCGATGGCGCGGACTTTGGGGTGGATCAGGGCGACGCCGGGGGTGGAGATTCAGCGGGCCTTGGCCTCGTATTTTCCCGACGTCCGGGCCGAGATCTACGCCGCTTCCATCGACCGTTATCGTGCGCTGGAACTGTATGGCCCCGATCCCGTGACCCGACGGGAGGGGTTCGACCGGTTAGCCGCGGCGATGCGCTCCGGCGGCGTGCTGCATCGGGACATTCCGTTCGAGGAATGTGTCGATAACAGTTTGGCCGAACAGGTCGTGGCTGAGGGAGGCCAGAGTGGGGCACGATAACGCCTTCGAACCTCCGTTCGCGCCGATGCGGGATCCGGTTGCTGGGGAAGTTGAAACGTAGTTGTGTGGCTACATATCCAGGGCGTCG
>DAIEHR010000385.1 GCA_027353465.1 Acetobacteraceae bacterium
GCAAGACCTATGGCGACAAAACCGTGGTGCGGGACTTCTCCACCCGCATCATCCGCGGCGACCGCGTCGGCATCGTCGGCCAGAACGGCGCCGGCAAGACCACGCTGCTGAACATGCTGACCGGCAAGCTGGCCCCCGACACCGGCGAGGTGAAAATCGGCACCAACCTGTCGGAGGTTTCGCTGGATCAGCGGCGCGACTCCCTGGACCCGACGCAAACCCTGTCTCAGGCGCTGACCGGCGGCGCCGGGGACACGGTCACCGTCGGCGGCGTCAACCGCCACGTCGTCAGCTACATGAAAGACTTCCTGTTCGGCCCCGAACAAGCCAACACCCCGGTCGGCGTTCTGTCGGGCGGCGAGCGCGGCCGGCTTACGTTGGCCCGGGCATTCGCAACCCCCTCGAACCTGATGGTGCTGGACGAACCCACCAACGATTTGGATTTGGAAACGCTGGAACTGCTGCAGGAACGGCTGGCGGACTATTCCGGCACTGTGCTGCTGGTCAGCCATGACCGCGACTTTCTGGATCGCGTCGTAACCTCGGTGATCGCAACCGAGGGCGACGGGCGCTGGGTCGAATACGCCGGCGGCTACACCGACATGCTCGCCCAGCGCGGCCCCGTTCGGGTAGCCTCCGCCGCCACGCCGGATCGTCCGAAGGCCGCGTCCCAGCCGGTGAAGGCACCCAGCCGGAAGATGACGTTTAAGGACAAGCACGCCCTGGAAACCCTGCCGAAGCGGATCGCCGGCCTGGAAGCCGATATCGCGAAATGGAACGCCGTGCTGGCGGACGGGGCGCTATACACCAAACAACCGGCCAAATTCGCCGAGGCGACCAAAGGCCTGGAAACCGCCCAATCCGCCCTGGCGGCCGCCGAGGAACACTGGCTGGCCCTCGAAATGCTACGTGAGGAGCTGGAAGGCTAATCCAGCCCCCGGGTCTCCGCCGCCGACACATGGCGCAGCCCGGCGGTCAGATAGTCCCAGCCGGTAATCAGCGTCAGCGCGGCGGCAACCCACAGCATTGCCTCGCCGATAAGCGACACCGGCAGGAAACCTAGCCCCAGCAGCACCGAGCCGGTGTGACCGGACAGAAGTGTCCCCAGCGCGCCCATCTGAAACCCGGTTTTCCATTTAGCCAGGCGGGTGACGGGTAGGCCGATGCGAATGCCCGCCAGATACTCGCGCAGGCCGCTGACCAGGATTTCGCGCAGCATGATGACGATGGCGGGATAAAGCCCAAGAGCCGAAAGCCGCCCATGGCCGACCAGCACCATCAGTGTCGCGCCGACCAGCAGCTTGTCGGCGATCGGGTCCAGCATGCGGCCAAGGTCGGATTGCTGCCGCCGGTTGCGGGCCAGCATGCCATCGAAATAGTCGGTGATGGCGGCAAGCCCGAACACGATACAGGCGCCCAGGTCGCCCGCTGGCGTCCGCAGCGCGACCAGCGCGACCATCAACGGGATCACCGCGATGCGCGAAAGCGTCAGGACATTCGGAAGATCGGTCAACATGGCCGGTACCTATCGAAGCGCACCGCCCCTGATAGGCCACGGCAAGCCAAACGGAAAGCCGCGAGGGCCCGATTGTTACCGCCGGAACCGTAAGTTCATCCCGCGGGCGATCCATCCGGCCTCGATCGTGTCCAGGTCGGTCATGCCAGAGGGATCTGCCTTCGACGGCGCCATCCCGAGGCGCGGCACACCCTCTGCCTTCCATATCCCCAACAGCCGGCGCAGTTCGCCCAGCGGTTCGGCATGATCGTCCACCCGCAGGTTCAGGTCGGGGAAGTCCTCGGTGGTCACCATCAGCATGGCGGCGGACTGCTTGCCGCGCCGGTCCCCGCCGGCCGCCTCGCCAGCCTCCATCGCCTGCATCAGACGGTCCGGCATCGGCAGTTCGCGGCCGCCCTTCCATGCCGCCAGCGTCGCCGCGATGGTGGCCTCGCCGGTCAGCATGTTCCCCGCAACGCTCGCCCCGGCGCCCGCGACGCTGCCGCACCAATCCACGCAGTTCTGGCCAGTCCAGGCAGCCGTGCGGCCATTTCTATCGACGGCGTGGATCTGGCGGATGCCCCGGCCCTCATCCCCGGCCAAGGCCCCCTCGATCGCGGCGGCGGGTGACAGGCCCCTCGCCATGGCATCCAAAACGGCCGGCCCCAGATAGCGGTTGGTCATGGACTGCGTTGACACCGCGCCCACGCCAGCCCGCACAAACGGACAGGACGCGCCGACGGCAAATGCCTTGGTGGCGACGGCAACGGCGAACGTGCCGGAATTCGGATCATGCGCGACGATGGACCACGTCATGCCTGGACGATAACCCACCGGCCCGCCCGTGCCTATGGCGCAAATGTTTGCGTCGTCGGTGATCCGTTCACGAAACGGCGCCGTAAAGCATGTGGATCCAACGACACTTTGCTTCCCCAAACCCAGCAACCCAATACCCCTGGAGTATTCCCCATGTCGAAATCCATTATTACTTTCATGGCGATCGGTTTATCCTTCGGTTCGATCGCCGCGGCGCCGGCTTTCGCCCAGTCCGCCGATACCGTCATGGTCGGCAGCGCGCCGATGTATCCCGCCAAGAACATCATAGAAAACGCCGTCAATTCAAAGGATCACACGACACTGGTCGCCGCGGTCAAGGCCGGTGGCCTGGTGGACACCCTGGAAGGCAAAGGCCCGTTCACCGTATTTGCCCCGACCAATGAGGCGTTCGCCAAATTGCCTGCCGGCACGGTGGACACGCTGCTGAAGCCCCAGAACAAGCCGACGCTGGTGAAGATCCTGACCTACCATGTTGTGTCCGGGAACTACACCGCGGCGGACTTGATGAAGATGGTCAAGGCCGGCGGCGGCAAGGCCATGCTGAAGACTGTTGAAGGCGAACCACTGACAATCAGCGAGAACGGCACACACCTGTTCGTCAGCGGGGAACAAAGCGGTGTCGGCGAAGTGACGATCCCCAATGTAAAGCAGTCCAACGGCGTCATTCACGTGATAAACAGCGTGGTCCTGCCGAATTAAGGCCGTGTAGCAAAGCCAGATTCAAAACGGCCATTGATGTGCGTCGTCAGGGAGCCCGGCGACCCTGGCGGCGCATCGTCGGCCGAACACCCCGCCAGCGCGGCAATCATCACCATGAACACAAGCCGGAACCCGCCGCCATTCCCCGCCGTCCGCATCTATCCTAACCTGCGCCGTTCACTATGGGGAGGATACCGATGATCATCGAGATGCGCACCTACACTTTGCAGCCCGGCACCTTGGCGGAGGTCGAAAAGCGCTTTGCCGAGGGCCTGCCAGGGCGGGAGAAGCATTCCAAACTCGCCGCGTTCTGGCACACCGAGGTCGGGCCGCTGAACCAGATCATCCACGTCTGGGCCTATGATAGCCTGGATCACCGCACCAAGGTGCGCGCCGCGGCGGCGAAGGAGCCAGGATGGCCGCCGGCCATCGGCACGCACGTCACGGCAATGCAAAGCGAATTGTTCCTGCCGGCGCCGTTCTCTCCACCACTGACCCCGCGTGAGGTCGGCCCGCTGTTCGAAATCCGCCAATACACGCTTGCCCCCGGCGCCGTTCCGGGCCTGATCGAACGCTGGACGGACAAGATCGAGGGGCGGCAGAAATTCTCCCCGCTGATCGGGGCTTGGTACTCCGAGTTCGGCGCACTGAACAAATGGGTCCATATCTGGGCCTACAAGGATGCCAACGAACGCTTTACTGCTCGGGCGGCGGCGGCCGCGACCGGCCAGTGGCCCGCACGCAACCCGCCCGGCGTCGTGGTGAAACAGGAAAACGCGTTCCTTATGCCCTCCGCGTTCTCGCCGATCCGGTAACGCGGTTGGGGCCCCGGGTGGCGCCCCCATCCCGGCGCCCCATCCCGGCGCGCCCTCTGGCCGTTCATGTCCACCGGCCGGCGGTTGTGCCTGCGCGGGCGACGCACATATAGGGTCTCAACCGATGACGGCGGCTCCTCCTGGCGGACGATCTGTCGCGGCGCCCAGGGCCTCGTTCATCCACGAAACACAGTCTTGCCGCAGGAGCTAAATAGATGAAGATACGCTATATTTTCGCCGCCGCTCTGTTAACGGCCGTGCCGCTGGCGGGCGCCTTCGCGCAAGGCGGAACGATGCCGCACATCAACGCCACCGAGGCGAAGGAATGGGCAAACGACAGCAATCATCAGGGCAATACGTCCCATCCGGCCGAGGCCCAATCCAAAGCCATGCCCAGCCAGGGCAGCCCCTCGGCGGGCACCGCCCCCTCCAACACAAAGTAGCATCAAGGCCGCTGCGGCGGTTGTGTGAGCCCGTTACATGGCCGTCCGGCGCCGGACGTCATCGGCGCACGGCGGCACGCAGCGGCCCGTGTAGGTGCTTTAATTGGCTCGCAATCGAGAGCCAGTCGTCAATTTTGGATGACAGAAAAATGGCGAATTCCTTCAAGATCTGATCGTTTCGAGAAGCGATCTTTCGGGTCTGATCGGCGACGGTTTCGGAGACATCGTTGACAGGCCCAAGGGGCGTCGGCGTTCGGTGCCCCTCGTTAGACGCCGAAGCCGCGGTCGGCCGGGATGATTTGCTTGAAAGGGCGGGAGGGGCCGCGAAGGGTGCCCCCTCTCTGCTTCGCGGCCCTTCCCGCCCTCCGCGCCCTTCCAAGCAAAATGAAGACAGAATGACCAACCGCGCTGACGGTTCCGACGCACGATCCTCTAACGGCCCCCGAGGATCGCCCGCCAGCGGGAGGGCGCAGTCGCCGCTGACAACCGTCGGTTCGCGGGCCCGGCGGACACGCGCTTCGACAGTATCCTGGTGCGTGCCCATCAGCACAGCGCCGGCGCCACCCCCCCGCCATCACAGTGAGAGCCGGACGGCTCCCTGCGAACAATTCGCTTATTGCGCCCGATTCCGATGGATCGAGCAGGTCATCTCACGCAGCGGCAATCATCCCTTTGTCGGAATCGAACCGCCGGCGGCGAACGGTATTATCCTTTCGGTTTGGGCGCCTCGACCGGCCCTCCCGCCTTCCTCCATGCGCCGAACCCGCCCTCGATATGGGCGACATTCTCCAACCCCATGTCCTGTGCCGTCTTCGCGGCCAGCGCGGACCGCAAACCGCCGGCGCAGAAGAACACGAAGCGCTTCTGTTCGGTAAAAATCGGCTTGCCGTAGGGGCTCTCCGGATCGATCCAGAACTCCAGCATTCCGCGCGTGCAGGAAAACGCGCCGGGCATTTTGCCCTCCCGCTCCAGCTCCCGCGGATCCCGCAGATCGACAAACACCACATCCTCGGCACCGGCGAGGCCGATCGCGGTTTCAACCGAAAGCGTTTCCACTTCGGCGTTCGCTTCCGCCACAAGCTGTTGATAGCCCTTCTTCAATGCCATGAGTCCGTCTCTCCCAATGATTGCCGTCGGCGAAGACGATAACCCGGAAAGTTTGACCCTGCCACATCAAGCCGGCTAGCCCTTTGAACCGTAACAGCCTGAACACGCTTTACGTACGGAACGCCGCCGATGCGATGCATTGGACCTCCACTGGCCCAAAAATCCGCGTGCGGAGCGCCGAATTCTAGCATCCCGGCAATAGCATGAAACCTGCGCGCTTCCCTATCCCCCTGTCCCGGCGCTAAACCGCCCGCATGTCCCTGCTTGTCATTTCCGGCGCCGTCATCCGCATGGGCGGCCGCGTGCTGCTGAACGAAGCCGACCTGACGATCGACCCCGGCCGCCGCATCGGGTTGGTCGGCCGCAACGGCGCGGGCAAATCCACCCTGCTGAAGGCTATCGCTGGGGAGCTCGCGCTGGACGGCGGCGACATCCGCCTGTCCTCCCGCGCCCGCATGGCCACTGTGCGCCAGGAGGCGCCCGAGGGGCCAATGTCGCTGCTGGAAACCGTGCTGCAAGGCGACCCGGAGCGGCTGTCCCTGCTAGCCGAAACCGAAACCGCCGAACCGCACCGGCTGGCGGAAATTCACGACCGGCTGGTCACCATCGGCGCCGACTCCGCCCCCGCCCGGGCGGCAACCATCCTGGCGGGGCTGGGGTTCGACGAAGCGGCACAAGCGCGCCCGGTGGCGGAGTTCTCCGGCGGCTGGCGTATGCGCGTCGCGCTGGCGACCGCCCTGTTCGCCAACCCGGACCTGCTGCTGCTGGACGAGCCGACCAACCACCTGGACCTGGAAGCGACGATGTGGCTGGAAAGCTGGCTCGCCCGCTTTCCCGGCGCGGCGCTGGTGGTCTCCCACGAT
>DAIEHR010000391.1 GCA_027353465.1 Acetobacteraceae bacterium
GGGGACCGCACGAACGCCACATGCACCATGCGCGGCAGCACCATGTCGCTGACGTATTGCCCGCGCCCCTGCAGCAAACGGGCGAGATTGGGCCGGGGCACGCTGCGTCCGATATAGGAGTTCGGCCGGTCGAGGGGTGAAAGGCCGTTCATGAGACATCCTTTGTATCGGTGGGAACCAGCCATAAGGTAGCGCGGCGCGCCAAGCCAGGGCACACTCGGCGCAATATCAAAAAGCGTCCAAACCTTCATCCGATGTCCGAATCCGAAACCGTCCCCCACCGAGGTCTGATCACCGCGTCGGCGATGCTGGCGATGCTGATGCAGACACTGGATTCAACGATTGCCAACGTCGCCCTGCCCTATATGCAAGGCGGTATGTCCGCCTCGTCGGATGAGATCACCTGGGTGCTGACCTCTTACGTGATCGCCGCCGCCATCATGACCGCGCCGGTGGGCTGGATGGCGCGCCGCTTCGGCCGCAAGCGATTGTTCATCACCTGCCTGATCGGTTTCACCGTTGCCTCCATGCTGTGCGGGGCGGCGCAATCGCTGGACGAACTGGTCGGCTTCCGCCTCCTGCAAGGGATGTGCGGGGCGGCGATCGCACCGCTGTCGCAGGCGACGATGCTCGATATCTACCCGTTTTCCAAACGAGCGCAGGCGATGGCCGTGTTTTCCATGGGGGTCACCATGGGGCCTGTCATGGGCCCGACATTGGGGGGCTGGCTGACCGACGCTTATAGCTGGCGGTATGTGTTCTACGTGAACCTGCCGTTCGGCGTTCTGTCAGTGATCGGCTTGTCGTTGTTTATGAAGGAAACACCGGCGCAGACCGGACTGCGCTTTAGTTGGTACGGTTTCTCGATGCTGGCGTTGGGGTGCGGTGCGCTGCAACTGATGCTCGATCGCGGGCAGGAGTTGGACTGGTTTACCTCGGGCGAGATCATTGTCGAGGCGGTACTGGCTGGGCTGGGTTTCTATCTCTTCGTGGTCCACATGATAGTGGCGGACAAGCCGTTTCTCTCGCTGAACCTGTTCAAGGACCGCAATTTCAACTCCGGCATGGTGATGGTGTTCTGCGTCTCGTCGGTGCTGCTGTCCACCTCGGCGCTGCTGGCGCCTTACCTGCAGAACCTGGCTGGCTATCCGGTTTACACCGCCGGCTGGGCGATGGCGCCGCGCGGGCTCGGCACCATCCTGTCGATGTTCGTCGCCAGCCGGCTGGGCATGCGGGTCGATCAGCGCAAGATCATGGCCTGCGGGCTGCTGGTGCTGGGCTGGGCGCTGTATCAAATGAGCACCTGGACCCCCGATGTGACACAGGAGCAGATGATGCTGACCCTGGTGCTGCAGGGGTTCTCCATCGGTCTGGTGTTCAACCCGATGTCGGTCATGGCCTACACGACCCTGTCGCCGCAGCTTCGTGGAGAGGGGACCGCCCTGCAGTCGCTGGCCAGGAATATCGGTTCGGCGATCGGCATTTCGGTGACGTCGTTCACCCTGACTCGGGGCGTGCAAGTCACCCACGCCGATATCTCGGCCGGGATCACACCGTTCAACCGGGTGCTGCAAATGGGCGATTACGCGTCGCGGGTGCTAAACCCAGAGACGGCGCACGGCGCCGCCCTGTTGGATGACATGATCAATCATCAAGCCAAAATCATCGCCTATAACAACGATTTCCGGCTGATGATCCTGACAATAGTGCCGCCGATGCTACTGCTGGGGTTCATGCGCCGGCATGTGCGTCCCGAGGCCGCGGCAGGGGACGATTGAGCGTGCGGAGGCGGACTATCACCCACCACCCACCACAAATGGAACACACCCAGCCGGCATCCAAAGAAACCAAGCCGGGTGCGACCAAGACACAAAACCAGAAGCCAACTGCCCCCGGCTTACCCGTAAACGAACGCCCCGTCGTCCAGATCGATGGCCGGGAACTCGTCCTTTTCCGCCCAGTAATCCTGGTTATGCTGCCACTCCGGCTTGTTGCCGCGCTTCGGCAGCAGGTGCATGCCGCGCATGATGTAGCCCGGATTGAAGTTCTCCGGGTCGATCCAAGGCAGCAACGGCATATCCTTGTCCTCGGGCCGCAGCGCCGGAGTCATCCGGTGGTAGCCATGCTCATCCATGTGCTTCAGCAGCCGGCACACGAAATCCCCCACCAGATCGGCCCGCAGCGTCCAGCTCGCTCGGAAATACCCAAACACCCACACCATGTTGGGCACGCCGGTAAACATCATGCCGCGATAGGTCACGGTGTCGGAGAACCGCAGCGGCTCCCCATCGATCGCGAATTCGATGTCGCCCAGCACGTTCAGGTCGAAGCCAGTGGCGGTCACCACGATATCGGCTTCCAGCACCTTGCCGGATTTCAATTGCACGCCCTTCTCGACAAACCGCTCGATCTCATCCGTCACCACCGAGGCCTTGCCCGACGCGATTCCCTTAAACAGGTCGGCATCAGGGATGAAGGCGATACGTTGCCGCCACGGCCGGTAGCTGGGGGTGAAATGGGTGTCGATGTCGAAGTCCGGCCCCAGTTCGGCCCGCACCGCGCCCAGCAGTTCCTGCTTCACCACCTCGGGTTCCACGAAGGTCCGGCGGGTGAAGACGTCCTGCTCATACAGGATCTTCCGGCGAACGATCTCGTGGATCCATTCTTCCTGGATGCCCAGGGTGCGGAGTTCCTCGGCCAGCGCGATCGCATTGCGGCCGGTACGGAAATAGGTAGGGGACCGCTGAAGCATCGTCACATGCGCGCATTTGCCCGCGATGGCCGGCACCAGGGTCGCGGCGGTGGCGCCGGACCCGATCACCAGCACGTTTTTGCCGGTGTAATCCAGGTCCTCGGGCCAGGTCTGCGGATGCACGATCGTGCCCTTGTAGTCGGCCATGCCGTCCCACTGCGGCGTGTAGCCTTTCTCGTGGCGGTAGTAGCCCTGGCACATATACAGGAAGTTGGCGGTAAACCGGGCGGTTTCGCCTGTGTCGGTGCGGGTGGCGGTGATGGTCCAAAGGTTGTCGGCGCTGGACCAACTGGCGTTGGTGATCTTGTGATGATAGCGAATGTGCCGCCCAAGGTCGTTCTCCTCGATCACCTCGCCCATGTAGGTCAGGATTTCCTGCGCTGTCGCGATCGGGGCGCTGGTCCAGGGCTTGAAGCGATAGCCGAAGGTGTGCAGGTCGCTATCCGACCGGATGCCGGGATATTTATGGGTCCACCAGGTGCCGCCGAAATGGTCCTGCACTTCTAGTACCACGAAGGTTTTGCCGGGGCATTGCTGGGTCAGGTGGTAGGCGCCGCCCACACCGGATATGCCCGCGCCGACGATCAAAACGTCGAAATGTTCGGTTTTCTGGTCAGCTTTGGCGAATGTCACCGTGTCGTTCATGGAGCGAGGGTCTTTTCTTCTGATGGCGGGTGATAGCAGACGTAGCCGGACGGGCGCGGGTAAGCTACAGGCAGTTGATTAAATCCGAAAATGTCCGGACGCCAGACAGCGGACCAGTCTTCGTCAATCTCCGCCTCGTGCCTTGATTCAGATCAAAGCGCCGGTCGCCGGTTTTGTCCTCGGCCCGAAGGCCTGTTGCCACATCCCCTCGCCATTGTGTGATGGCACATGGTTTGTTCTGGCCATAGTAATGGGTCGCGCCATGTTGCATCTGGATCGAACGGCGGGACCAGATGGAACCCGCGGTGGGGCGCTCGCCTGTTCGTCATCAAGGGAAGTATGTTTGTCCATCGGACATAGTGAGGGATCGTCCAGGCCGCCTGATGCCGCGCTGGGACAGCTTGATTTTTTGGCTGGCGATCATGAGATGGGCGCGGTCATTCTTGGTCGCGACTGGTCGGGTTCGTCGCTGGGGCCGCCGGAGCAATGGCCCCAACCGCTGCGCATAGCGGTTCGCCTGATGCTCAATTCCCGCCACCCGATGTACATTTTCTGGGGTGAGGAAGGGTCCTGCCTTTATAACGACGCCTACCGCCCATCGATCGGCGAGGAACGTCACCCCAGTTCAGTTGGGCGCCCCGCGCGAGAGGTCTGGGCGGAAATCTGGGATATCATCGGCCCACAGATCGACCAGATCGTGGCGGGAGGCCCGGCGACATGGCACGA
>DAIEHR010000402.1 GCA_027353465.1 Acetobacteraceae bacterium
ACCATCGTGGATCTGATCCAGCGCCTGCGCGCGCTGGGTGTTGCGGAGGCCGAGGAAATCGCCGCCCGTTTCCCCAAGCAGCTTCGTCGGGTGGGCGGCTACAATATCGATGCGCTGACTCCGGCGGCACGCGTGTCCGGCCGGGATAATCTGGCGCGACTGCTGGTTGGGTCGGAGGGTACGCTGGCGTTCTCGGCGGCGATCGAGCTGACGCTGCATCCGGTCAAGCCGCGCAAGGTGCTGGGGATTTGCCAGTTTCCGACGTTTCGTAAGGCGATGGAGGCCTCGCGCCATATCGTCACGCTGGACCCGGAGGCGGTGGAGCTGGTCGATCGCACCATGATCGACCTGGGGCGTGGGATTCCGATCTATCGCGGCACGATCGACCAGATGCTGATCGGCGAACCGGACAGCCTGTTGATCGTGGAATTCCATGGGCACGAGGACGGCCCGCTGCTGGCCAAGCTGGCGGAATTGGAAGCGCTGATGGGCGATCTGGGCTGCCCGGGCGTGGTGCGCGCGGTCGATCCCGCGTTTCAGGCCGATATCGCCTCGGTCCGGGAGGCTGGGCTGAATATCATGATGTCGATGAAAGGCGACGGAAAGCCGGTTTCGTTCATCGAGGATTGTGCCGTCGATCTGGATGACCTTGCCGACTACACCGAACGGTTGAACGATGTGTTCGAGAAGCACGGGTCAAAGGGCACCTGGTATGCCCATGCCTCGGTTGGCTGTTTGCATGTCCGGCCGGTGCTGAACATGAAGGACCCAGAAGATGTCGCCAAGATGCGCGAGGTGGCGGAGGAAGCGTTTGCCCTGGTGCGGGAATACAAAGGTTCCCACAGCGGCGAGCATGGCGACGGGCTGGTGCGGAGCGAATTCCACCAGCAGATGTTTGGCGATCGCATCGTTCGGGCGTTCGAGGACGTCAAGGACGCCTTCGACCCGATCGGCCTGCTGAATCCCAACCGCATCGTGCATCCGCCGAAGATGGATGACCGGACGCTGTTCCGTTACGATCCCGGTTACAGCGCGATCAGCGATTTTGTCCCGAAACTGGACTGGTCGGAGCATCCCGGCCCGCTGGGTGGGATGCTGGGTGCGGTGGAGATGTGCAACAACAACGGCACCTGCCGCGGTTTCGATTCAGGTGTGATGTGCCCCAGTTATCGGGTGACTCGCGATGAGGCGCATCTGACGCGCGGACGGGCGAACACGCTGCGCCTGGGCCTGACCGGCCAGTTGGGCGCGGATGCGATGACGTCGGATGCGATGGCCGACGCGATGGCGCTGTGCGTGTCGTGCAAGGCGTGCAAGCGGGAGTGCCCGACCGGCGTGGACATGGCCAAGCTGAAGATCGAGGTCACGGCCGCGCGCGCCGAACGCCACGGGGTGAAGTGGCGGGAGACGCTGATCGCGGAACTGCCGCGCTATGCGCCGTTCGTGTCGCTGGTTCCCTCGCTGGCAAATTTGCGCAACTACCTGCCGCCGTTGCGCTGGCTGACGGAGCGACTGCTGGGAATTTCCGCCGCGCGCCGGCTGCCGAAATGGCGTAGCGACAAGTTTCAGGACAAGGAGGCCGCCGCGCCGGAAGCCCCGCGCGGCGATGTCTATCTGCTGGCGGATACCTTCAACCGTTACTTCGAGCCGGAAAACCTGCGTGCGGCGGTGAAGGTCCTGAACGCAGCCGGCTATCGCGCAATCGTTCCCAAGGCCGAAGGCCGCCCGCTGTGCTGTGGACGGACGTGGCTGGCGGTGGGAATGGTGGATAAGGCGCGCGAGGAAGCCAAGCGGACGATGCAGGCCATCCAAGGCGATTTGCCGATCATCGGGCTGGAGCCGTCCTGCCTGCTGACGTTGCGCGATGAGTACAAATCGCTGTTGCCAGGCGAGGCAACCGATCGGTTCGCCGGACGAGCTATGCTGTTGAGTGAATTTATCGCCAGGGAAAAGCCCGACCTGGCATTACGTTCCCTGCCCGGAACAGCCAGGGTTCATGGCCACTGCCACCAGAAGGCGTTTGGTGCGTTTCCCGATGCGCTGTCTATGTTGCGGCTGATACCGAAACTGTCGGCCCAGCCGATCCAGTCTTCGTGCTGCGGCATGGCCGGGGCATTCGGGTATCAGGCGGAAACCGAGGCTACATCAAGGGCGATGGCGGAAGCCGGGCTGCTGCCGGCGGTGCGCTCGGCGGCCGAACATGACTATATCGTTGCTGATGGAACATCGTGCCGGCACCAGATACGCGACCTGTCGGGACGGGAGGCGATCCATTCCGTGCGCCTGATGGCTAGGGCGTTGGAGGAATAGCCGCATTCTACGTCGATATCTGCTCCAGCACCGCCCGGGATTGTCTGATTCCACCGAAGCGGATCAACACAGCCGGCAGCACCGCACCGGGGACGATGATCCACAGAATCCAGCCCAGATGGTCGGTGCCCATCGCATATAACGGCCCCAGCAGGGTAACCCCGGCCCAGGCCCCCAGATGGCCGAGTCCATCGGTCCAGGCAAATGCCTTGGACCGCATCCGGGTCGGATAGGCGACCGCCGTGTAATTATACAGATTGAACAGGAACAACCCGGTGCCGACCCGCGACACAATGTAGCAAGCGGCGATGACCCAAAGGTTCGGAATGGCCCAGGCCACCGCCCATGACGCGGCGAACAGCAGGCCCATGATGAACAGCACGTCCCGACGCTCCACCTGCTCGCCCAGGCGTGCATTGATCAGGAATGTAACGAACAGCACCGCATAGGCGATCGCGATCGTCAGGAAGACGAAATGCGCGGATGCGCCGTGGTCAACCATGAACACCGCGGCGAAGGCGCCCACGCCGTAAATCAGGCCCGCATAGGCCAGCAGCCAGACGACGATCAGCAGCCATGTCCGGCTTCGGTATTGCGGGTTGGTGAACAACTCGGTCCACGATGCGCCTTGGGCGCTGACCACCTGATTTAACCGCGGATTCGGTTCCGGCAACGGGCCGCCGAACGCGGCTTGGCATCGTTGTTCAAACAGCGCCATGGCCGTTTCGGCTTCGGCGTGACGGCCCCGCGCTTCCAGCCACCGCGGTGATTCAGGCAATTTCCAGTAGAGCAGAGGCAACAACACCACGATCTCGATCGCCGCGCTGACCCACAGGAACATCTTCCAGTTGCTCGGGATCCATGCGAATGCCAGCAGATTAACCCCAACCGCGACCAGCGCGGTGACGCCCTGGGAGGTCAGCAGCACCCGGTTACGGACATCGGGCGAGGTCATCTCTGACACGTATGTCGAGTGGGTGGCGACGATCCCGCCGACCCCGAGCGTGCTTAGGACCGACAGCACGACCAGCCATTTGAAATCGGTGACGTAGGCGAATGGCCAGATGCAAATCCCGCCCAGCAACGTCGCCAACAGGATCGCCGGTCGCCGTCCGTAACGATCGGCGACATAACTCATGATGTAAACGCCTATCAAAATGCCCAAACCGACCTGAAGCGCCTGGATCACCGCATATTGCACGACATCGATGATATGGTTCGGTCTCCAAACGAACGGATACAGCCTGGCGCCGATGCCGTCTGTATCGAACACAATAAAGCCCCAGGTAACCTCGACCAGGATAGCAAGTTGCCACTGCACCCGCGTCAACGGAAGCCGATCAACCCGTGCAGCCATGACTCCGTCGTAGCTGATACGCTCGGTCATCCGCTCTCTCCCTCGATGGCGCCGACTGGCCGTGCTTCTGGTTGGCGGGCTTGGGCGCGGGGGAAGCTTAGGATGGGATATGGCTGAGGGCCAAACTTAATCTGTCGGGACGGGGGGACGGGGGCACGGTCTTCTGATCGGCACCGAAACCAGTATCTACAGCGACTTCACCATATAGATGCGGTCAAAGCCTTTTTCCGTTCGGCGGCCCTGTTGAGCATATCCGCGCTTTGTGTAGATCGCGATGTTCTCGGTCATCATTGCATTGGTGTAGAGCGTGATCGAATTCCACCCGCGCCTTGCAGCCTCTGCTTCGGCGAAATCCATCAGTATCCGTCCGAAGCCGCTGCCCTGCCGATCCGGCCGGATGGCGATGTTATCGAGCAAGAAACAGTCTGGCCCGTCTTCCAGAACCAGCACGCCCACGATTTCGTTGGCATCTTCAAGCACCCACGCCTGATCGGCGGCGATGCGGGCGCTGTAATCGTCCAACATCGGGCCGGGTTCGGTGCCGATCACTGCTACGTACCGCTCATATGCGGCCAGTACCACGTCGCGCACCGCGGCGGCTTCCCCCGGGTGCGCGGCGCGGATCACTCCGCCGCCTGCATCAGGTCGGGTTCGGCGGCGGCTTGCAATCCGAGTGCCTGGGCAAGCCGCTCCAGCCGCCGGATCACGCTTTCGCCGGCGAATACTCCGCTGTTCTGTCGTAACAGCAGTATTAACCGGGCACCCTCGATTCGCAGGCGAGTGCCGGCTAGCAAATCCTTGGTTCCGGCCGATAGGGTGTAGGCCAGCCGCAGAGCGATCCCCAGGACCTCGGCCCGGTTTGCGGTTTCGATGTCCAGCAATTGCCGCGAGGGCCGTAGGAACGCCGCGTCCGACTCTGCCTCATACCGAAGCGCTACCGCCAGCGCCAGGAAGGCCCGCGCGTAGTGATCCAACCCGACGCCCGGCTGGCGTAGCACGCGCAGGTACGCCTGCTCCGCACGGAATTCGGGGTGGTCGTGGCTGCCGATGTCGGACATCCAGCACATCGCCTCGCGCAGATGGGCCTGTTCCCGGGTTTCCCCCGGGAACAGCGGGCGGGTCCATTCCACCAGCGCGGGCGGCAGGGACGGGTCGCGGCCATGCCGGTCGGCCATTTCCCATGCGGCGCTCAGCACCGGGTCCTGGTCTTGGATTTCGTGGGGCATGCGACGCATGAACCAACCCTCTCGCAGGCCGCTGGCGCTGAAGACCACGCGGCGGACTCCGGTGATCCGCAGCAGGCGGCGCAGCGCGGTGGCGGCGAAGGGCAGATCGTCGATGCGGCGGCGCGGTGCGCCGGGCAGGCGTTCCAGTAGCTTGCGGGGCGCGGTGAAGATCAGGCTGGTCAGGTCACGGGCAGCGTCGCGGCCGATGGTGTAGTGATGCACCATGTTCAGCGGGTAGCTGGTCTGGGCCATGTGGATCCGAGCCAGCGCCCGCCATGCACCGCCAACGAGATAGAGATCCTCGCCGACAGGCTCGCCGAGCCAGGGGACCGAGCGCAGATCTTCGTCGGCGATGACCCGCGCGCGGAGCGGATCGCCGCCCGATCGTTCGGCCAGGCGGATAACGCCCAGTTTCAGGGTCTGCGACGGGCCGCGCCTGCCGTCGATCAGCCGCACGACTTCCAGCGAACCGCCACCGATGTCCGCCAGCACACCATTAGCCCCCGGGATGCCGCACACCACGCCGTCGGCGGAGTAAGCCGCTTCCTCGATGCCTGACAGGATGTGGATCGGCACGCCGGACATGCGTTCGCGCAGGGCGTCCACGAAGGCGGCCCCGTTTGCGGCGTCGCGCACGGCTGCCGTGGCCAAAACCTCAAACGGGTCGGCGCCCATTGCCTTGGCGACCATATAATATCGCTGCATGACCGTCAGCGCCTGGGCTACGCCTTCTTCGTTCAGCCGCCCGGTGGCCTGTAACCCCCGGCCCAGCCTAAGCACCGCCTTTTCGTTGAAAATCGGCATGGGGTTCCGCGTGTGGCCCTCATACACCACAAGCCGGACGGAGTTGGACCCAAGGTCAACGACGCCGCATCTTGGCAACGGGGCAGGCGGGGCAAAGGGCATCATTAATCCTGTGTCAGCCTGTCCTGGCGCCGCGGCATGGGGACGGGGGCGGCGACAGCCGGCCCGTGCAATGCCGAACCACGCCCGGACAGGGACGGGTTGGTCATGAAATAATCATGCGCCGATACCGGCTTCCGGCCGGGCGCGACACGGTTCCAGATGCCATCGCTGCCAAGTTCCCAGGATTGCAGCGAGTCTTTCAGATTGATCACCATGATCTGATCCAACACTTGGGCATGGACGGTTGGATTGTGAATAGGCACCAGGGTTTCAACGCGCCAGTCCATATTCCGCTCCATCCAGTCGGCGGAGCTGATGAAGACCCGGGCATGGCGGCTGGGAAGGGCGTGGCCGTTACCGAAGGCGTAGATACGGCCATGTTCCAGGAAGCGTCCGACAATGGATTTTATCCGAATGTTCTCGGACATGCCGGGCACGCCGGGCCGCAGGCAGCAAATGCCGCGGATCACCGCCATGATCTTCACCCCGGCGTTGGACGCCGCATACAACGCGTCGATCAGTTCCACATCCGTCAGGCTATTCATCTTCAGCCAGATGGTCGCGGCCTTTCCCTCCCGGGCGAATGCGATTTCCTTGTAGACCAGGGCCAGCAGTTTCATCCGCGTGGTCAAGGGGCTGAACCCCAGTTCCTCCATGATCTCCGGCCGGGCGTAGCCGGTCATGAAGTTGAACAGGCGGGCGGAATCGCGGGTTAGCGCGGGGTCGGTGGTGAAGAAGCTGAGGTCTGTGTAAACCCGCGCGGTGATCGGGTGATAGTTCCCGGTGCCGAAATGGGCGTAGGAGCGGATTGCCCCGGCCTCACGCCGCACTACCAGGGACAGCTTGGCGTGGGTCTTCAGGCCGGTGAAGCCATAGACCACCTGCACGCCGGCGGCTTCCATGCGCCGGGCCAGGCGGATGTTGGCTTCTTCATCGAAGCGGGCGCGCAGTTCGACCATCGCGGTGACCGATTTGCCGGCTTCGGCCGCTTCGATCAGCGCGTTGACGATCGTGCTGTCGCGGCTGGTGCGATACAGCGTCTGCTTGATCGCGATCACCGCCGGATCCTGCGCCGCCTGCCGCAGGAACTGCACCACCACGTCGAAACTCTCATACGGATGGTGAACGATGATATCCTTCGCCCGGATGGCCGCGAAGCAGTCGCCGCCGAAGTCGCGGATCCGTTCGGGAAAGCGGGGCGTGTAGGGGGCGAACAACAGGTCGTGGCGGTCTTCCACGATCATCTGCTTCATGTCCGCCAGGCCCAACAGCAGCTGGCCGTCATGGATTTCGTCGGGCGCGGCATCCAGTTCGTCGATGACGAGGTCGCGCAGCTCCACCGGCATGCCGGCGGCGATCTCCACATGGATGGCCTTGCCGCGGCGGCGGCGTTTCAGGGCGGTTTCGTAGGATCGGACCAGATCCTCGGCCTCCTCCTCGAACTCCACGTCGGTGTCGCGGATAACACGGAACAGTCCGTGACCGGTCAGGCGGAAGCCTGGGAACACCCGGTCCAGGAACAGGACAACCAGATCATCCAGCAGAATGAAGCGAATCGGCGCCCCGGCTTCGAGGGTTGGCAGGCGCACGAACCGCTCGACCTGGCTGGGCAGCGGCAGCAGGCCGCGCATGGCGATCCCGTCGGACTCACGCACCAGGTGCATCGCCAGGACCAGGCCGAAGTTGGAGATGAATGGGAACGGATGCGCCGGATCGACCGCTAATGGTGTCACCACGGGGAAAACCCGTTCCATGAACACAGCGTCCAGCCAGGTCTTCTCGTCCTCGGACAAAGTGTCCGTGGCACAGAGCGCGACGCCGGCTTCCCGCAACTGCTCCAGCAGTTCGCCGAGGATGCGTTGCTGGTCGGATAGCAGGGATTCGGCGCGAGCCTTGATATCGGTGAGCTGCTGGGCAGCGGTGCGGCCATCGGTGGAGATCAGCGTACCGCCGGCCTTGGCCTGGCCGATGAGGGCGGCGACGCGCACTGAGTAGAATTCGTCCAGGTTCGACGCGCTGATCGACAGGAAGCGCAGCCGTTCCAGCAGCGGATGGCGAGGATTCTCGGCTTCCTCGATGACGCGGTGATTGAAGTCCAGCCACGACAATTCGCGGTTGATGAACCGTTCCGGGCTGGTCAGGTCCACCGGCAGTTCCATGGGCCGTGCCGTCCTTGGACGAGCCGATTTGCCGTTTCTTGTGGTCGCCGGCTTGCTGACCCTTCGTCCGACCAGATCCACGATGTCGGCCTTTAGCTCCATTTCCAATCCCCGCGGGAGATGAACAAATATCTTACAGGAAGCCGGGGTGATCCGACGAGGGGTTAAGCCCTGCGATCGAAACTTCATCCAGCTCGTCATCCTTTAGCACCTTCGCCGCCAAGGTGCGGGTCACGGGACCGCCGGTGACCAGGTTTTCCCGGTCCAACCGAGCCACGGCCTCCCGCAGGGCGGCTGGGGAGCGTGGGCAATGGGTCAAGATCCAGTCCCGAGCGGGATGTGTCACGATCAGTTGCCGGTCGGCGATCAGTCGTTGCAGCAACGCCACGAGCAATTCGTCATCCGGTTCGTGAATTTCGGCGGTGGCGATGGCGCGCAGGCGACTCGACAGATCGGGCAGGCGTACCGGCCAGCGCGCCGGTGCGGTGCGGGCCGCGATCAACAGGCGAAGACCGCGGTCGCGCGCGGTGTTCAGCAGATGGAACAGCAGGGTTTCGTCACGGACCAGATCGCCGTCATCCAGCGCCAGCGCACCGTGATCGGGCATCCCGTCCAGATCGGCCAGGGTTTGGCCGGCCAGCATGGTTGCCCCGGTTCGACGCGCCCAGATATGCAAAAGGTGGGATTTCCCGCAGCCGGGCGGTCCGAACAGGGCCAGGCGCTGGTCTGGCCATTCGGTATCCAGCCAGGCGCGGGCTTCCCGGTTCGACTCCGCTGGGATGAAGTCTGGCGAATCGTAGCGGGGCTGGTGCTGGAACGGCAGTGGCAGTTGGTTGGGGTCGGGCGGCATCAGGCCGAGGGCGGATCCAGGTAGAGCGGGCTTTCCAGATAGCGCCGCAGCCAGAACCGCGCCAGCACGCCGATGGTGGCGGCGACGGGCACCGCCAGCATGACGCCGAGGAATCCGAACGCGGCACCGCCGGCGAACAATGCGAAGATCACCCAAACCGCGGGCAATTCGACCCGGTCGCCCAGAAAGCGGGGATAGATCACGTAGCCTTCCAGGATTTGGCCAATCACCAGGATCCCGCCAACCACCATCACGCCGCGCCACAGCGGATACTGCGCTAACGCAAGGCCGATCGCGGTGACGCCGCCGGTGATGGAGCCGACATAGGGGATGAATGACAGCAGGCCGGCCATCAGCCCGACGATCAACCCAAGGTCCAGGCCAGCGACGGTCAGGCTGGCCGCATAATATAAGGCCAACAGCAGGCAGCACAGTGCCTGGCCGCGTACCCATGCCGACAGGATGCGGTCAACCTCCCGTGCTTGGGCGCGAATTACGTCGCGATAGCGGTGGGGCAGCCAGGAATCGACCATGTGGACGACCTTTGGCCAGTCGCGCAGCAGGTAGAAGCCGACAACCGGCGTGACGATGGCAATCGACAGCAGGTTGAAGATCGCGAAACTGCCGCCGATGACGCCGGTCACAGTGGACAGCAGGATACTCAACATCGATCCGGCTTGGCCGCTGACCAGGTCGCGTAGCTTGTCATTGACGACGTCGGGGCCAAAATTGTCCTGCAGGTGGGTCAGAACCTCCCGCGCCCAGCCTTGCACCAATGTCGCGTATTGCGGGATGCGGTGGACCAGCAGGCCGATCTGAACCACGACCAACGGATACAACAGCAGCGCGAACAGCAGGACGCCGGCAATCACGGCGATCATCATCAGCAGGGCCGCCGCGCCGCGTGGCAGTCCCAGCCTTGTCAGCTGGGTCGTCGGCGGATCGAGCGCATAGGCCAGCACCGCCGCCGCGACGAACGGCGCCAGTACCGAGGCGAACAGATCCAGCATCAGCCATAGGGCGACCAGCAGCCCGATGATCAGCGTGACGCGCTGGGTACGGGTGGCATGAAACCCCGGCCCCGGCGGAACTTGGGGTGTTTCTGGCGGGCTGACGAAAACGTTCTGGTCGTCGGCGGGCACGTCATTCCCCTTGGGCTGTGATCCAGACATAGGCCGCGCCGGAGGCGAAGGTGCTTGTCACCACGCACCACGTCAGCAGGGTGGCCAGACCCGGAACCGCGAGGCCGAACCCACCGTCCAGCAGGCTGGCCGCGATCAATACAATCTGCAAGACAGTATTCAGTTTGGAGACAGATAACGGCCGGATCGTGACAGGATGCCCGGCAAGGGTCAGCGCCACGACGCCACCGACGATCACGAGATCGCGGAACACCACCAGGACGGCCAACCAGGCGGGCAGCAGACCGACCGAAGCGAGGGTGATGTACATCGTTACCAGCAAAGCCTTGTCCGCGACCGGGTCCATCAGCGCGCCGACCGCATTGCCGCCGTAGCGGCGGGCGAGCCAGCCATCCAGGGCGTCGGACAATCCGGCGGCGATGAACAGCCAGAACGCATCGCCGATGCGATGCACCAGCACCAGCCAGAAAGCGAGCGGTACGGCGCACAAGCGGCCGAATGTGATAATATTGGCCGGATTCAGCAGAACGGCTTTGGACTGCGATTTCACGGGACGACCATCAGGCATGCGGCACATCCCTTATCCGGTGGATTGCAATCGGTGGCCTGCCCATGGTTTGTGTCTGCTTTCATCCACCAACCGGCTCAGGATTGTGAATTTGCCATGACGACCGCGGATCACCAAGGCTCGCATGCGGCCGGCGGCCTGAACTATCGCGCCGCTGGCGTCGATATCGAAGCGGGCGACGCGCTGGTGGAGGCGATCAAGCCGCTCGCCAAGGCCACGACTCGGGCGGGCGTCATGGGCGGCCTGGGCGGTTTCGGGGCGCTTTTCGACCTGAAGGCGGCGGGATTTTCAGATCCGGTGCTGGTTTCCACCACCGACGGGGTGGGCACCAAACTGAAAATCGCGATCGAAACCGGGTTGCACGACACGGTCGGCATCGACCTGGTGGCGATGTGCGTCAACGATCTGGTGGTCCAAGGCGCCGATCCGCTGTTCTTCCTGGACTATTTCGCCACCGGCAAGCTGTCGGTGGAACAAGCCAGGGCGGTCATCGCCGGCATCGCCAGTGGCTGCAACGAAGCCGGCTGCGCGCTGGTCGGGGGCGAAACAGCCGAAATGCCCGGGATGTATGCCGATGGCGATTACGACCTCGCGGGGTTTTCGGTCGGCGCGGCCGAGCGTGGACATCTGCTGCCCCGGCCTATTGGCGAGGGCGATGTGCTGCTTGGGCTGGGCAGCTCTGGCGTGCATTCCAACGGATTTTCCCTGGTGCGCCGGATCGTGCAGGCCAGCGGTTTGGCATGGGGCGATCCCGCGCCTTTCGCGCCGGACCTGAGCTTGGCGCAGGCGCTGATGGTACCCACCCGCATCTATGTGCGGTCGATGATGGCTTTGCATCGCGCCGGCCTGCTGAAAGCCGCCGCCCATATCACTGGCGGTGGCTTGCCGGGCAATCTGCCCCGCGTGCTGCCGGACAACACGGTCGCGGCCCTGACCGCAAGCTGGCCGGTGCCGCCGGTATTCAGCTGGCTGGCCCAAACTGGAAACGTCGCGGCTGGCGAGATGCTGCGTGTCTTCAACTGCGGCGTGGGCATGGTGCTGGTCGTGTCGGATGCCGATGCGGCGGTGCCGATGCTGGAAGCGGCGGGCGAAACCGTGACGCGGATTGGAGTGATCGAGGCTGGCAGCGGGCCGGCGACCATCCGCATTGAACCGCCCGCTGGCTGGCTGGCATGAAGCGGCGGGTCGCCGTCCTGATCAGCGGCCGCGGCTCTAACATGGAGGCGTTGATCGCCGCCGCCGCCGATCCGGCGTTTCCGGCTGAGATCGCCCTGGTCCTGTCGAATCGGCCCGATGCTGCCGGGCTTGCCACCGCCAGGAAGGCCGGCATCCGAACCGAGGCGATCGATCACCGGATGTTCGGGCGTGACAGGGCAGCGCATGAGGCCGCGATCGACTCGGTCTTGCGGGCGGCGGACATCCAGATCGTTTGTCTGGCGGGGTATATGCGGCTGTTGACGCCGTTTCTGGTCGGGGCGTGGCAGGGGCGGATGCTGAATATCCATCCCAGTTTGCTGCCGTCTTTTCCCGGATTGGATACGCACGCGCGGGCATTGGCGGCCGGGGTGAAAGTACACGGTTGCACCGTTCACCTGGTTACCGAGGAAATGGACGCTGGGCCGATTCTGGGTCAGGCGGCGGTTCCTGTCCTGTCCGGCGATACCGAGGACGATCTGGCGAAGCGAATCTTGCGTCAGGAACATGCGCTGTATCCTGCCGCGCTGGCGGCGTTCGTCGGCGGGAACGCCACTTCGGTGCCCGATAGCCTGGCATGCCTGGCGAATCCGCTGCCACTGGCGTCCGGTTAACGCGGGGCGGTCCGGTTCAACCCCTTGCCGCAAACGGTTACGCTGTCCTAGAAGCCTATCTACTATCTATCTCGCCTGAGGGATCACCATGGCCAGCCACGGCACTGCTCGTTACACCGGACCCGAATCCATCGAAGCGCTGACCGCCGACCGGCAGAAAATGTGGTCGGGCTTTACCAGCGCCACCACCGGCGCGGTGATTTTCATGGTCGTGCTGCTGGTTGGGATGGCTGTCTTCCTGCTGTAATTTCCCATCCTCCCTTGTTTGACGCGCGGGCGGGCGTACCTCGCGGCCGAGGACTACATGTCCCCGAAAATGACGCGCCGTCGCGCGGCATCCGGCACGGTTGGGAGTTCTTCGAGAAACTGGCGCGCAACAATCCGCGAATCAGCCGCTTCGCGAAGGGCAACCCGATCGGGGTGGTGCATCCGTCGGACGGGTTGGTTTTGTGCGTGACGCCATCGGGAATTCCTGCGAGCCCCTGTTCATGGAATGGCTGCTGAGCCCGCAATATCCCCGGATGATCGCGGCTGATGGGAGCGAGCCGATTCTGCGGGGAATTTCTCCGCGCCAGGGCGTGCCGGAAGTCATCGAACAGTGGCGGGACAGGTTCGGGAGTTAGCCGCGCCGCTTTGTCGGGTCGTTCCGTTCGCCTCCGCATAGCATGTTGCGCGGGCGATCGATGTTGATACAAAAACGATCGAGGAATGCGACCGAACAGGTGGAGTGGGCGGCTTCGCGCACCGACATGGATCAGTCGGAGGCGATGTTCACCAGCGACTGGATCGCGCCGATTCCCGGGGCGGATGGCGAGGTGTGGCGGCTGAGCGAGGCGCCGGTATCAGGAACAGCGGTCGAACCAATGTGATCTGATACTGACAACGCAACGATCGTTGTAACACAAGGGTCATGCATCGAATTGTTACGAGCTGGTGTGTTGCGGGGTCCTGGCTGGTTGGTGATTGGCGCTGGGTGCGACACCGCGCGAACCGGTAGGTGCGTCTTTGGGCTTCCGACGGCGTTGGCGGTCTCCTCGCGCATGACCGTCAGGTGGGCGAATCCGATCCCATTTTTATTCACGGATGAATTATCTGGACGATTGCCCGCACGTTGACGTTGGTGTGCCTCGGTCGTCACTCAACTTATAGCGGTATTTCTGGGCACCGGTCTTTCTTGCGGTGGCATTACATTGCTACATCATAATAGGAATACGAGTACGTCTGTGGGGCAATAAACTGAATGATTTCAGTGATAGATGGCGGATGTCGTGACCTAAAAGAATCACAGATATCGGAACATTTTGCTGTTGCATCATGTGCCACAGCGTATATGCTGCGCTTGCTCAACGCTTATTGATTGCCGATCCGGTCTTTCACCCTGCTGTGATTTTAATGTCACGCCACGGGGTGGGGTTGGGCGGTCGGTTAATCGGGATGTGAGTAAGCCCTTAGAAATGCGTGTGCGTGGAGAGTTTGATGGCGGTTTTGGGTGTAACACTACCAGGGGGAGCAGGCGGGTCCTCGGTGGCGGTCGGCGGCCCTGATCCGCTGAATCTTGCCAATGTCATCGGCCAATATCTTAGTGGGGCAACGGTTTCCAGTTCCGCCCCACCTTTGAACACGTTATCCACGATCCCGGCGAACACGGTGACCGGATCCACACTGAGTGAGTTGGTTCTCGAGGGAACCGGTTCAGTCAACGCATCGATCCCATCTGGCTATAATTATGTCGTCGCCAATACCTCTGCCGCGTCCACGCTGACCGGGTCGAACGTCGCGATCGTGAGCGGCACGGCCGGTGGCTCGTTTACCGTTTCCGGTAACAGCACGGTTGCGGCCACGGGCGGCAACAATACGATTTCCGCGTCCGGAACTTATGCAATCTCGGCTAATGGCAATAGCGCCATCTTTGTCTCAGGATCGGGAACGGTTGCTACAGGGAACGGTAGCGGCACCGTTGTATCGTCGAGCGGCAACAATAGCATCATTTCCGGGGGCACCAACGATATCGTTGACGTGGTGACCGGAAACAGCTCCGTCATTGCGAGTAGCGGAAACGGCACGGTCATCGGCGGCATTGGCATTCTTACGGCTAGTGTAACGGGCACAAGCGACCTTATCGTTGCGGGCCTGTCTCAGACCAATGTGACGACGAGTGGTAGCGCCACGGGGGCATATATTGCTGGTTCTGGCGCTCCAGGGAGTAATGTTTCGTTCCTGGACCACGGCAAAAACGATATCCTGAATGCTCTATCGTCTTCCGTAAACGTGTCGACAGCGGGCTCTAATGCCTACATCCAGGGCGGCGCTCCAGGCAAAACCATGACAATTGTGGACACTGGCACCCACAATGTCTTTAACGCGCTTGGCGGCAACGAAGTGGCGACACTGAGTGGAAGCAGCGCCTACCTTCAGGGTGGTGCCTCCGGTCCGCAAATGACCGTACTTGACCTGGGCTCCAATGATACCGTCAACGCGCTGGCTAGCGGTATGGCAGTGACGGCAGGGGGTAGCAGTTCAGGTCTATATGTCAACGGCGGTGGTGGCCCATTGTCGTTCGTTGGTGGTGTAAACGCTTCGACGGTTTATGGCAGTTCAGTTTCTTCGACCGTGACCGCCGGATCTGGCGGTGTGTTGTTTGTAGCCAATGGAACCTCCAACATTGCATCCGGGGTTGCCGGCTCCACGTCCACAATCTATGGATCTGGGAACAGCGCGGTAATGTTCAACGGTTCGGGAAACCTGGACTACTCCGCAGGCGCTGGGAACGTCACGCTTAACGCAGCCGCATCGTCCGGCAACGTGACTGCGTATCTACCCGGATCAACTACTCTTGCTGGCGCCGGGGCTGATTCGATCACCCTGGGCAGTGGTAACGACACACTTACCGCCGGCTTTGGTTCTGAAACACTCAATGCCGGGGCCGGGAGCAATCTATATCTCTTCGTCGCCGGTCACACCGCTGGCGCAACAGATTATATTACCGACTCGGTGGCAAATATCGCCAACGACATCTTTAGCTTCAATAACTACGGAGCCGCCCCAACGGAATCGGTCACCAATGGGCAAGTCACCTTGACATTGTCCGACAATACAAAATTGGTGTTCACGAACCTGACGAGCACCTCCCAATTGACCGGGCATATCAACGTCTATAACGCCCCCCTCACCTAAACCCACGAAAATATGCTGAACAAACGGCCCGCCTGAAACAGGCGGGCCGTTTGCGCTTATTGATTCAGCTATCTTAACATTTCCTGCCTGTCTTGCGGCGGCTATCGATTATCGCGCATAGTAAGTTTGTATCGGAGAATTTGAGATCTGGAGCAGCTACTATGATGGAATGGCTCTCAAACCTTTCTCGAAGGCGTCGCGACCAGATGATTGCAGAGTTAACGGTCGAGATAGAGCAAAACCACATAACAATTGATCAGCAATTTGAACATACCCGTCAGGCAATTGATCAGTTACACGCTCAGCTGGCAGAAGCCAATCAAGCCATTCTTCGCCATAGAAGGGAGGCTAAGTGCCGCCAACTGATTGGCAGTTCTATCGCTCGATACTTTATCATGGGGGACCGCACATCCGGTGGCCCTGCATCCATCCGCTTTGAAGACGTCACGATTGACAGCAATCCTGACTGGATACCGGAGATATTGGCGCGGACCAACCTTTCTGAACCCGAGTTCATCGTCTTTAAGTATTTCAACGGCGACCACGGCACCATTCTGGATATCGGCGCAAACTATGGCTATGCCGCCGCCAGCATCTGGGCCGCTGGGGCGACCTCGAAGATCCTATCATTTGAACCCAATCCGTGGCATCTGCCCTGTTTGGCCCGCATAAAGCATTTACGCCACGGTATTTTCGATTACCTCAACTTGGGTTTGGGGGCCACGACCGGCGAAACTCGTTACGTTATCCCCGTAATTGAAGGTGTGGGTATCAGCGCTCTTAGTTCCGCATCTATTGAGGCGGAAACCGCCTGGACGATTCCAGAAAATGTCCTAAATCATATGATCCAGGACCACCCCGACGTGGAGGAGCCGAGACTACAATTCGCCGAAGTGCTCTGGCGCACGCAGAGATTGGATGAGGTGCTACGAAACACCACTTCTGATGTTGAACTCTCAACAATATCCGCGGTGAAAATCGATGTCGAGGGCTACGAAGCAAACGTACTCCGTGGTGCGTCGGCCACACTATCGACCCATAAGCCGCTTATCATGATCGAAGGCGCTAACCGAAATCCCGAGGTCTTGGGTTGCCTGATTCCGGGTGGTTATCGGTACGCTGATCTTGAAGCCGACCACGTCATCCTCTCGGATAAAGAGTCGCCAAGATCAAATGGATTTTTTTTGCACGAGAGTAAGTTGGACCATTACCGATCCATCGGCTTACTAGCTGATTGATGGCCAGCGCCGAAATAGGTCCTGCCCGCTGTTTTGTTGGGTCGGCATCAGCGGGGCGGTTGTGGTGGCAACCGAACCGAATCTACTCCGCATTTTAATACGTCGTAAAACGAATGGCGGACCAAAAGCTCTCTCGCGCGACGCGATCGTTCCGTTTGTTCCGCATAATGCGCGGCGTTAGTTACGATTTCTAGAAGCGACTTCGCAAATTCAAAGGGATCGTCTTCATAACCGATAGCCTCGACAACACTGGATGGCAGGCCACGCAGCGCGTGTCTCGTCGCCAAAACGGGCCGTCCGTGCAGCACCGCTTCGAGCGTCTTTATCGCCACGCCACCGCCTATAATGACCGGCAGGATGACCAGAGCACATTCCTCATAATAGGGGCGAAGGTCCGGGACGACACCCACAAAGTGAACCCCGTCCGCCCGGGTTTCGGGCATGGCGCGATCAATGCCGCCGCAAATCTGCAATAGAGGGGCCGGCCGTTCGCCACACAAACCCAAAACGGCGGGCCAGACATGGGTCAGAAACCAGTGTAGGTTCTGCACGTTGCCAGGATTGTTGCTGGCAACGATCAGCAATCGTGCGGGCGTTTCAAGCGACTTTTCCAGGCAAGGTGAGACTTGTGGTAAAGGAAGGACGTAGTCTAGCTTTTCTCGACTGATAAAACGGGCGGCGAGGTCCATTTCTTCTTCCGAAACAAAACAGAGCTTACGGGCCTTGCCGGCAATTTCCATCTCGTCGCGCAGTGATTTATCGAATCGATCGACTCTGCGAGTAAGGGTATTCAATTGATTATAGTGAATAAAGTTCACGGTCTGGACGTCGTGGGTGTCAAGAAAGAATGGACGGCCAGCAATGAACTCCCGAGCGTAGTCATAGGTAAAGTAGTGATTTAAATAGATGTGGGTGATCTTGGCTGATCGAATCGCCTTCCGCATCAGGTTCGGCTTTGCGGCCAGGCTATGCTGAAATGACTTCTGCCGTGCCAAAGTCCTGGGAAATCGGCGAAATACCCCGGCGAACTGGCGGACGAAATGCTGCGCACTCGTGGACATCCGGGTCGAAAAATATAACGCCGCTCGAATGTGACGCTGTTCCGACTCGACCCGGTCGGCGCGGCCGGAAGCGTCAAAATTCTTACGATACGGCCAAATTCCCACGTCAATCAACAACGCGTCACGCTGTCGAAACCACCGCGCAAGATTTTCGAAGGTTGTTCCACTGCCGCAGTTTATCCAGTCCGGCCGCAAGAACAGAACTATATCACGAACCCTTGCTGGATGAGGCAGTTTCCGACCAATCCAAGTCGGCCAGTGGATTTGTTTGCTCGGGGTCGTCAATTGCCGGGGGTACTCACTGGCCGGCAGGAAAGAAAAAACTGATTGGATCGCTTCGCCGACCGGCGTCGTACCATCCTCCGCAGTCGCCGCTTGCCGACGTCCGACGACCAGATCGCCGTCCCGGAGTATATTAACTCCGAGCCATTTTAGATCAGCAGATACGCGTCCGTCTATTCGGTCGTTAGGCGTCACAACCACCAGATGTGGGGCTTCGGTCGAGGTAAATATATGGGCCCACCTCGATATACGCAGTGCGAAGGAAGGATCAGTCGAGAATACGACCACGGCAAGGATATTGTCGGCATCAATAAGGCGCTCCAGAAGCCGTTCTTCTCCTTGCTCGAGATTGGACTCCCATCGCTCATTTGATTCGAGGATCCAACACGACGTCAAGAGGCGGCGAATTCGCCCGATGACCTTAGCGGATAACGCCGCTAAACCGTGTTCCGGTTGCGATACGGTAACGCGAAAAGGTCCGGAAAATTTGGGGCCACGATAGGCACAAGCGCAAAATATCTCATATGAATACACGTTGCCGAGTTGACTGGCCAGTAGATGAACCGCCCCATAAACCGCGAGGCCGTGTTCGGAGTAGGCCTTGTCGAACACAACGACGACTCGACCGCGCTCCTTTAACGGGCGGTTCGTTGACGATGTGCTTTCGAGATCAATTTTCTCGGCCTGCTCGAAATCCTCATTCAACAATGCATTCTCCCATGGCATCACTTGCCAAGTCGGTTTCGGATAACATTTTTGCCATGGGCACCGCCATTTTTCCCGTGGCGAGCAGTAAGGGGAGGACCGGGTTTGTCCGAAATTGTGCCCCAGGAGGGCTATGGAGCGTGCCGCGGAGCGGCCATGCAACGCGCGGACTGCTGCCATTCTGTTCTCGGCGGAACCGGCGAAAATAATGATTGTGTTGCTGCCAATAGAACGGAGGTGGCTCGGCGCCACGCTTGAGCCGCGTCAACCTGCGGTTGCGACAATGCGGGCCTTTCCAGCCAGCCGGTAATTGCGCAGGCTAAGCTCACGGGGTCTGGCTCACACAACGTCGTTTGCGGAAACGCTGACAATTGCTCCGTCAGTCCTCCGACTCGCGTTGCGATTACCGCACGCCCGGACGCGATCGCAGCCGCCGCGACGCCACTCTGGCTAGCTTCGCGATAGGGGAGGATTAAGGCATCGGCCCACCCGAGGATGGCACCAACTTCTGTCTCCGCTGCCCACCGGTTCTCGACCACGACATTCGAACAGGCCCGCAGTGCGGTAAGAGCGTCCGACTCTGGACCCCGGCCAACTATCCGAATGGAAATTTCGATCGAAGGTGGAAGCAATTTTATAGCAGAGGCAAGCAAGTCCAAGCCTTTGTACGACAGTAGCCGACCGAAAAAAAGCAAACGCAGGGGCCCGGCCGCCCGAGTCACGGGCGGCAAATCGAACAGAACAGGAGGATGGGTGAGCGCGATTAGTGGGCGTTTGTGTTGCCTGACAATTCCTTGTTCCTGCAGTTTCGACCCGACATGGTTGCTCAGTGCAACCAGAGCATCGGCGCAACGACATAGCAGTCGTTGTAGAGTCATCTGGAATGAATAGCCATCGCCGGGGTGAACCTCAGCTTCATGCACAATCACAAGCAGCTTTACGCCAATCAGACGCAGAGCGACGCCCATCAAGAGGTCCAAAGGCCCAGGCATTGCGCAAATGGCCAGATCTGGTCGCAGGCGCCATAATTTCATTATCAGTGGGACTAGGGCGACAGGAGCGGTCAGGACCCGAAAGAGGAACGAGAAAAGGCCCATGTATGTCCGGACAGGCATGTCGCACTTTGGCGCATCCGGGCCGGCAAGAATCTCGGCGCCCCGGCTGAGCGAGAGGCTTACCGACACACCCGGCTGGCTGCGCAAAGAATCGGCTAGGCAGGCGGCAAAGCGCGGACCGGCCCCGTACCGACCCCATTGCCACACAAGAATTTTCATCATAGCACCCTTTGTTGCCGTAACATACCGGGTGAGGCTTATCGATCCAAGCTTTTGATGGAGCCGATATAGTTTTGAACGGTGGCATCCCTGAAGGGAGCGCGCAGGCGCGGGCTACGCCATATTTGCTCTCGACAGCCCTCCCAGGTGCGGATATCAAACCTGAAGAACAAATAAGAGCGGACACAGGGACCGCTAAAGGCAAATTTGCCTTACAGGGAGACGTTTATGCAGACCATTGTGACAGCCGGTTTCGGCCGCCGTACGCTTATCAAATCCGGCCTGGCCCTCACGGCGCTGGCGGCTCCGCCGATCATCAGTGCTCGCGGCGAGGTGCCCGTGCGCATCGGCATGGTCGATCCGCTCACCGGCATCCTCTCCGCTCTCGCCGCCAGTGAGGTCGAAGGCGCCAAATATGCGGTCGAGCGTATCAACAAAAAGAATGGCATCCTCGGCCGTCAGGTCGAGCTCCTGGTCGAGGATTCGGCCAATGACGTCGGCACCGGTGTCCAGAAGACCCGCAAGCTGATCGAACGCGACAAGGTTGACGTCATCTTTGGCGACGTGAATTCCGGCATCGCCTATGCCATGTCGCAGGTGACCAGCGAACTCAAGGTCTTCCACATCGTACCCGGCGGCCACACCGACCCGATCACCGGCACTGATTGCAAATGGAACGTCTTCCGTATTTGCAACACAACATCCATGGACGCGGCGGCCATCACCAGCGACCTGGTGAAGCGCTTCGGCAAGCGCTTCTTCTTCATTACACCTGACTATGCCTATGGCCATACGCTCCAGGACAACTTCGTCAAAAACCTAAAGGCGCTCGGCGGCGAGTATCAGGCCGAAATGTTGCCGATCAACACGTCAGATTTCTCCGCCAGCCTGATCAAGGCCAAGGCCTATAAGCCGAACGTCCTGCTGAACAACATGGGCGGGCTGGCGCAGATCAACTGCATGAAGCAGTTCACCCAGTTCGGCATGCAGAAGGAGATGCATCTCGGCGGTGCCCTGTTCGAACTTGAAGTGATCAAGGCGGTTCCGGCCGACGCGCAATCCGGATCCTGGTCGATGGAGTGGTGGTGGAACCAGCCGAACGTGCCAGAGGCAGTGGCCTTCGTCGCCGATTTCCGCAAAGCGACGGGCAAGACTCCGTCGGCCCGCCATTGGTTTGGCCTCGTCGCCGTGGAATCTGTTCGCCTCGGTGCCGAAAAGGCCAAGACGCTTGAAGGGCCCAAACTGTCCCTCGCGATGGAAGGCCTGGAATTGCCGCCCGATGTGGCGCTGCAGCCCGGCAAGGTGTTCTACCGAGCGGGCGACCACGAACTGATGGCGAATATTTTTGTGGGCGACGTTCATCCGCCCAAAACCAACCCGGACGACGTGTTTACCGTGACCGCTCTGGTCGATGGGGAGAAGGCAGCCGGTTCGGTCGAATCGACCGGCTGCAAGATGGTCCATCCGGCTTAGTTCCGGAACAGACCGATGCTGCAACTCGTACTGTTCAACGTCACGAACGGTCTGATCATCGGCGCGTTCTACGTGCTGATGGCGTTGGGCCTGTCGCTCATCCTGAATCTGTCCAACGTCATCAATTTCGCCCATGGCAACTTCCTCGCCCTGGGCGGGTATTTTGCCTATGTGCTGACGCCGTATATCGGGTTCTGGGGGGCGCTGTTAGTGTCCCCCATCCTGACCGCGGTCTTCGGCTTTATTATAGAGCGGCTGATGATCCGCCGGGTTTATATGCGCGATCCGGTGTACAGCCTGCTGCTGACTTTCGGGTTCGCGTTCATCATCCAGGACGTTTGCCGCTACATCTGGGGGCCAAACGGTCTCCCGATGAGCATACCGGACAGTCTCGCCACCCCATTGTCCGCCGATCTGTTCTTCATCACCTGGTACCGCATTTTCATGGTGGCGATCGTCATCGGGGCGGTGACCGGCCTGTTTCTGTTTTTGCGCCACACCCGTGTGGGCATCCGAATCCGGGCGGGAACGCTGGATCTGGATACCGTGTCGGTGCTTGGCGTGAATGTCGGCATGCTGCGGTCCTTCAATTTTGCCGTAGGGTCGCTGCTTGCAGGGCTTGCGGGCGTGCTGGCCGCCGGACAGATCGGGCTTAACCCGAATATGGGTGACGACCTGCTGATGCCCAGCTTCATTGCCATCATCGTCGGCGGTGTTGGTAGCCTGACCGGTACGTTGTTCGGCGGACTGCTGATCGGCGTCGCCGGCGCCCTGACCACGGTCTTCTGGCCTGCCGCCAGTGAGGCGGTGATTTACGTCATCATGTTGGTTGTCCTGATCCTCCGGCCACGAGGTCTCATGGGCGAAGAAGGGATGATGACATGAGCACCACCACCGTGACCGTAACGACGGCGGCAACCGCGCAGCCGCGTCCATGGCTGACGACGGCGATTATCTGGGCGCTGCTGCTGACGGTGCCGCTGTGGCTGCCGATGCTGGGCGGCTATACGGCGCTGGCCGGCCGGGTCCTGGTCCTTGGCCTCGCCGCGATGTCGTTCAATTTGCTGCTGGGCTTCACCGGGGTCATGAGCTTCGGTCACGCGGCCTATTTTGGATTGGGGGCCTATGGCGCCGGGCTAACGCTGAAATATCTGACCGCCAGCACGCCGCTGGCGATTGTAGCCGGCGTGCTGCTGGGCGGGTTGGCCGGGACCCTGTTCGGACCGTTGATCGTCCGCCGCCGCGGCGTCTATTTCGCCATGGTGACTGTGGCGTTTGGCCAGATCGCATTTTACGTTGCATATAGCTGGGACAGTCTGACCGGGGGATACGACGGGCTGCGCGGATTTTCCCGAGCGCCGTTGGATCTTGGGTTCATTACGGTCGATATCACGAATAATGCAACGACCTTCTACTACTTCCTACTGATCGTATTCGGTATCGCAACGGGCCTGCAGGCGTTGCTGCTGGCCTCCCCATTCGGCCGTACCTTGGTCGCCATTCGGGAAAACGAACGGCGCGCCCGCTTCCTGGGCATCCCGATCGAGCGGCATATCTGGATGTCGTTCTCGATCTCCTGCGCTTTTACCGCCCTGGCCGGCGCGCTGTATGCGTTGTTGAACAACTTCGCCGACCCGATGGGCCTGCATTACTCCTTGTCCGGGGAGATCGTGATCATGACCGTTATGGGCGGCATGCGCGCGTTCTGGGGGCCGCTGGTCGGCGCGGCACTGTTCGTCGTGTTGCAGGACTATATATCGTCGATGACGGTGAACTGGATGTCGTTCGTCGGGCTGATCTTCGTGCTGGTCGTGCTGTTCTTCCCCCGTGGTTTGCTGGGTATGTTGCAAAAGGGAACCGGCAAATGACCATGTTGGATGTCCGCAACGTCACCAAGCAGTTCGGCAGCCTGGTCGCTGTCAGCAATGTGTCCATGCAGGTCGCGACCGGGGAGCTGCGTGCCATCATTGGGCCGAACGGGGCAGGGAAGACCACGTTCTTTAACATGATCTCCGGCTTTTTCGCGCCGACCAAGGGTGATATCGTGTTTGATGGAGCCGTTGTCACGAAGATGGCGGTGACCGAACGCGTGGCGATGGGCATGGCGCGCACGTTCCAGATCACCGAGATATTCCCCGAATTGACGGTGCGGGAGAATATCCGCATCGGAGTGGAAAGTTCGCAAGGTCTCCGTCAGCGTTTCTGGGTGGGCAGTGAGAAGCGGGCCACGGTCAATCGGGGGATCGAGGAGGCGCTGACCCTGAGCGGCCTGACCAGTCAGGCGGACCGCCTGGTCGGCGAATTGTCGCACGGGGATCAGCGCGCGGCGGAAATTGCCACCGCGCTGACACTGAAACCGCGCCTGCTGCTGCTGGACGAACCCACCGCCGGCATGGGGGAGCACGAGACTTATGCCGTCGCCAACCTGATCCGCCGGCTGCACAAGCAAAGTGCCTATACGATTGTGCTTATCGAGCACGACATGCGGGTGGTGTTCAACCTAGCCGATAAGATCACCGTCCTGGGGGAGGGTAAGATGCTGGCGGAAGGCACTCCGGCGGAGATCGCGGACAACCCGATCGTGCAGGAAGCCTATCTGGGGAAAGCCGAATGAGCGCCCTGACAGCCGAGGGGCTGAACACCTATTATGGCAAAAGCCACATCCTGCACGATGTCGGCCTGACCGTCGCCGAAGGCCAGATCACGACACTACTTGGCCGCAACGGTGCGGGCAAATCCACCACGTTGCGAAGCATTGTCGGGCTGACGCCGCCGCGTTCGGGGCGTGTCACGTTGTTCGGCAAGGATATCACCGGGCAACCGCCGTATCGGATCGCCGCCTCCGGGGTTGGGTTCGTGCCTGAGGGTCGAAGGGTGTTTGCCAACCTGACGGTGGATGAGAATCTGCGGGTGCCGCTGGAACGGCCCGGACCATACGATATCGATCGGGTGTACAAGCTGTTTCCTCGGTTGGGGGAACGCAAATCCAATCTGGGGCGGCAACTTTCCGGCGGCGAGCAGGAGATGCTGTCGATCGGGCGCGCGTTGCTGCTGAATCCGCGTTTGCTGATCCTGGATGAGCCCAGCCAGGGCCTCGCCCCGCTGATCGTGAAGGAGGTCTTCCGCATTGTTTCGCAGTTGCGGGCGGAGGGGATCTCGGTGCTGCTGGTGGAACAGAATGTGCGGATGAGCCTGGAAATCTCTGACCACGCCTACGTGCTGGAGAATGGCCAGATGGTGTATTCGGGTCCGGCCGAGGAACTGCGCGCCGACGAGGCTCGGATTCAGGCGTTGGCAGGCGCGTCGGCCGAGGAATGGAAGCTGGAGGATCTGCTGCCGGCGTAAACCCGTCGCGGGGGTGTGCCAAAGTGCCCCGGTCGTTTACGTTGTCATGGCGGGCGGCAGGCCCTCCATCCACGCCTCAGGATCGTAGCCAGAACCATGACCCTTCCTCGTACCCCCAGCATGCGCCTCGATAACCGCCGAGCGCTGATTACCGGCGCGGGGAGGGGTATTGGCCTCGCCGCCGCTGCCGCCCTGGCAGAGGCCGGTGCCCACGTCACCCTGGTTGCGCGCACCGGGGCCGAGATATCCGAAGCCGCCGCCGAAATTCGTGAAGCCGGCGGTAAGGCGGACACGCTTTTGCTGGACGTCACGGATCAACCGGCCGTCCGCGCCGCGATCGAGGCCGCTGAGCCATTCGATATCCTGGTCAACAACGCCGGCACCAACCGCCCGCGCACGTTCCTGGACGTGACCGAAGATGACTACGACGCCATTGCCGGCCTGAACCTGCGCGCGGCCTATTTCGTCGCCCAGTCCGTGGTTCGTAAAATGGCGGCGGCGAAGATTCCCGGTTCGGTCATCCATATTTCCTCGCAGATGGGGCATGTCGGCGGCCAAAATCGCACGGTCTATTGCATGACCAAGCACGGGATCGAGGGGCTGACGAAGGCGATGGCCATCGACCTCGCGCCGCTGGGTATCCGGGTGAATTCCATCGGCCCCACCTTTATCGATACGCCGCTGACCAAGCCGTTTTTCGAGAACGTGGCGTTTCGCGACGATGTGCTGCGCCGCATCAAGCTGGGGCGCCTGGGAACCGTGGAAGATCTGATGGGGTCGGTTGTTTTCCTGGCCAGCGACGCCGCGGCGTTGATTACCGGCACGTCGCTGGTAGTGGATGGGGGTTGGACGGCGGAGTAACGAGGTCAGTAATACCGCGATGACCTTGCGGCCTCCAGGACGGGTGGGTGGGTTGTCCGATATTTGACAACCCGACCCGGCTCCGCCTCTCCTGACGCCAAAATCAGGAGGAACCACCCTATGCCCCGGCTACAGAACAAAATCATCCTCATCACCGGCGCCGCCCGGGGCCAGGGTGCTGCGGAAGCGCGCCTGTTTGTCCGCGAGGGCGCGCGCGTCATCATCACCGACATCCTGGAAGCCCAAGGCCAGCAGCTCGCCAACGAACTGGGGCAGGATAACGCCATTTTCGTCCGTCACGATGTGTCCTCCGAGGCCGACTGGCAGAAAGCCATCGCGGCCGCCGAGGCGCTGGGTGGTCTGCATGGCCTCGTCAACAACGCCGGCATCTATCAGCCGAAGGACCTGCTGGAAACCGACGCCGCCCTGTTTCAGCGCCATGTCGCGATCAACCAGTTTGGTCCGTTCCTCGGGATGAAAGCGGTTGTTCCGTTGATGGAGCGTTCTGGCGGCGGTGCCATCGTCAACATCTCCTCCACCGCCGGACTGAAAGGGTCCCCCCGAGCGTTCGCGTATAGTGCGACGAAATGGGCGCTTCGGGGGATGACCAAGACCGCCGCGCTGGACTTGGCCGATCGCAAGATCCGGGTGAATTCGATCCACCCCGGCCCGATCGATACCGAAATGCTGAATGTCCGCACGCCGGAGGAAAATCGCGAACGCCTGCAATCGGTTCCGATGAAACGGATGGGCACGGTGGAGGAGATCGCCGACCTGGTGCTGTTCCTGATCTGTGACGAAAGCCGCTATATCACTGGCGCCGAGGTGACCATCGATGGGGGGGCCACGCTGTAATGCCGGGCCGGAAGGAAAACTCCGTAGGCTGTAAAGTAAGAAATAATAACGATATCAAATAGTCCTAATCGTGATATGCGTATTGTGCGTTATATCTTGCCGAAAGAGGATCGGTTCTTAAAAGCTCCTTGTCGAGAAAGGAGCCATCGTGATGAGATACCTTGCCTTACCCGCCATCCTCGCTGCCGGCCTTCTGTTCGCCCCCATGGTTCACGCGCAGACGTCGCCGGTTACCGCCACCTGCAAGGATGGCACCACCTACTCTGGCGCCACTAGGTCGGGTGCCTGCCGTGGCCACAAAGGCGTCGCCAGTTGGGACGCGGCGGCGACGGCGGCGCCAACGACGCCGGGCGCGGCGGCTCCTGTGCCGTCGAAGACCAGCGAAAAGCCGGCGATTGAGAGCGGATCATCCGGCAAGGCAGCCGCCGCCGGGGGCGGCCCTGGCAAGGTTTGGGTCAATACTGCCACCAAGGTGTATCATTGCCCGGGTGACCGCTATTACGGCAAGACCAAGGCCGGCGAATACATGACGGAGTCCGCGGCAAAAGCGGCCGGTGATCATCCGGCGGGGGGCAAAGCCTGCCCCTCCTGATACCTGCCTCGCTTGGAATGGCGTTCTGAACGGTCCGGCCTTGCCTGCGCGCAGTGGCCGGACGACACTTTTGTCATGCAGTCGCCACCGATCACGCTTTCAGCCGAATGGGACCTCGATCCGGCGTTCCTGACCGTCAACCATGGTTCCTTCGGCGCGACACCCCGTAGGGTGCTGGCCGAACAACGGGCGTGGCAGGACCGGCTGGAGCGTCAGCCGAGCCGGTTCATGAATACCGTGTATCCTGGCGCAATCCGAAGGGCCGCGGGTGTGCTTGGCGGCTTTCTGAACGCCGACCCGGATCACCTGGTGTTTGTCGAAAACGCCACCACGGGATGCAATGCGGTCATTAGAAGCCTTCCGCTGCGGAAAGGTGATACGGTAGTGATCCTGAGCCACGCTTACGGCGCCGTACACAACGCGATCCGATACGTTGCGGAACAGACCGGCGCCAACATCGTGCAGGCGGTCGTCCCGTTCCCCAATCCGACCGAGGATGCTTTGGTCGCCGCTGTCAGGGAGGCACTCACCCCCGAAACGAAACTAGCGGTACTCGACCACATCACCTCCGGCAGCGCCATCGTCCTGCCCATGCAGCGGATCGTCGCTGCCTGTCACGCGGCCGGCGTCAGGGTGCTGGTGGACGGCGCCCACGCCCCCGGCCAGATCGACCTGGACCTTCAGGCCATCGGCGCCGACTGGTACGTGGGCAACTGCCACAAATGGCTGTGTGCTCCGAAGGGCTGTGCGTTTCTCTATGCGAAGCCGCCGGCTCAGGCTGGATTGCATCCTGGCACGATCTCCCACGGCTATGGCCAGGGCTTCCTGGCGGAGTTCGATTGGACCGGCACCACCGATCCCAGCCGTTTCCTGGCGATCGACGCGGCCATCAGGTTCCACCACGAACTGGGCGGTGCGTCGCTGCGGACGCGTAATAAGATGCTCGCCGGGCAGGGGGCGGCGCTGATCGCGCAGCGGCTGAATACCAATGTCGGCGCTACTGGTGCCACGGCGGGGGCGATGGCCACGATCCGCCTGCCGGTCGATGATCCCGCGCCGGAGCACGCATTGCGCATTCGCCGGCAGCTGATGGAGGCCGGCACCGATGCCCCGGTGCATGCCCTGGACGGCGCTTTGTGGCTGCGGATTTCCGCTTTCGCCTACAACGAACCCGCCGACTACGCTCGGTTGGCGGAGCTGGTGTTGGCTGTATTGCGCAACCCATGACACGACGCCGCAACGGCGCTACCGTCGGGGCAACAGGGACAGGACACGCTCTATGACCATCGAATTTATCGGCATGATCCACCATCGGGAGGCATCGGAGATCATCGCTCCGCCGCCGGTCATCTTCGACCGCGGCTACGTGAAGGACTTCGCCCAGGCGGCGGAGGCCGGGGGCTTCGACAAGGTGCTGGTTGGTTACTACTCGGATGGGCCGGATGGTTTCCTGCTGGCCGCTTCGGCTGCCGCACATACTGAAAAGCTGGGGTTCCTGGTTGCTCACCGACCCGGTTTCGTGGCGCCTACCCTGGCGGCCCGCAAGTTCGCCACGCTGGACCAGATGACCGGCGGCCGAGCGGCGATGCATGTGATCAGCGGCGGGGACGATGTGGATCAGTTCCGTGACGGCGATACGCTGTCGAAAGAGGATCGTTACGCCCGCACCGACGAATACGTCACCATCCTGAAGCGGATCTGGACCGAACCGGGACCGACCGTGGATCACGAGGGGCGGTTCTATCGTTTCGCTGGTACCTCCACCGCGCAGCGCTGCGTGCAGCAGCCTTGCATCCCGATCTATTTCGGCGGTGCATCGGATGCGGCGATCGCGGTCAGCGCCAAGCATGCCGATGTTTATGCGCTGTGGGGCGAAACCCATGAGCAAGTCAGGGAAATCACCACTCGACTACAAAACGAAGCGGCGAAGCACAACCGTTCGGTCCGCGTCAGCCTGTCGCTGCGGCCGATCCTGGCGGCGACCGAGGATGAGGCCTGGGCCCGTGCCGAGTCGATCAAGCAACGGATTATCGAACGCCGGGCGGCGATGGGGTTGGGGGCGCGCAATCCGGTGAACGAGGGTTCGAAACGGATTCTGGCCGCCGCCGCGAAGGGCGAACGCCTGGACAAACGTCTGTGGACCGGCGCCGCGCTGCTGACGGGGGCCAGCGGCAACACCACCGCCCTGGTCGGCACGCCGCATCAGGTGGCCGAGGCGTTGTGCGAGTACTACGACCTGGGGGTGACGACGTTCCTGATTCGCGGGTTCAACCCGCTGGCCGACAATATCGCCTATGGCCGGGACTTGCTGCCGCTGACCAGGCAGATGATCGCCGAACGGGCGGCGGCAAAGGCGGCCTGAGCGCGCCTTGTGCGGGATGGGCAAAACCAGAATGCTCCCGTCAACACGGACGGCATCATGCGCGAATCGCTCTACACCCCGCCGTTGCGCCAGCCAGCGCCGCGCGGTCTCTGCACCGATTGCGGTATCTCCCGCACCGAGGATCCGAAGCGATGCGGCAGGGCCTGTCAGTTCATCAAGCCTGATTATCCCGGCCTTGAAGCCCGGGTTCATGGCAGGAGTCGCGATCCGGGCCGGCCTGACGAGATTTTCTTCGGCCCGTTTCGCCGGATGGTGCGCGCCTCGCTGGTGCCGCCCAGTCCGGGCGCGCAGTGGACCGGTATCGCCACGCGTATCGCCGAACGGCTGCTGGAAACCAAGGCGGTCGATGCGATACTGACGATGGCGCCGGACCCGGCGGATCGCTGGCGGCCGGTTCCGGTGCTGGTGACCGACCCGGCCGACATGGCGAAGTGCCGGGGGATGCGCATGGGGTATGCGCCGCTGCTGGCATTGCTGGAACCCGCGCGGGCAAAGGGGTTCAAGCGTTTGGGGATCATTGGAATCCCCTGTCAGGTCTATGCCTTGCGCGCGCTGGAGGCGGAGCTTGGGTTCGATCGCCTGTATGT